>JAEDEU010000029.1 GCA_016293155.1 Clostridiaceae bacterium
TGGAGCGCGAGGCAGACACGCTGCGCCGCGCACTGGAGGCTCGTCAAAAGGCATCTGCCGTAGACCGTCGGGAGGCTGCCGCAGTGACCAAGGCCGCACGCACGCTGGATCGGTATCGTCTTGAAACCGAGACTGCTCTGGACAGAAATACGGCATTTTCCGAGCTTTCCGACCGGTTCCAGCAGGAAACGGAGACATTAGAGCAGCAGATCGAAGCAGGCTCGCAGGCACTGGAGCACGCCTTTGCTTTTCTGGAAACCGCGTTTGGAAAAAGTCAGGAGCTGGTTGTCTTTGTCACCGAGCTGAACACCAACTTTTTCAGCACGCAGTTTATTCAGGAAAACGGCAGCGCCGCATACAGCCGCAATAACAAGGAGCTGATGATCGGCAAGCAGCGCCGCGAATTGATGCAGGATATCTCCAAATTGCAGGATTTTTTGCAGGGACTCTGATGTATATCGACAGGATTTTCTACGGAAAATCCTGTTTTTTGTTCCGCGTAAATTCCTCCTGTCAATCCCACCAAGGTTGCATTTTCGTTTCGCCTCCTTCTATTTTTTCATTTTTTCTGCTTTATCGACCGAAGACGACAATGATAGACAGGCAAATAATGGTATAGTATCGTCAAGAGATATCGAGACGCACAGGAACTGAAAATGGAGGAAATACAATTATGAACACCTTACATATGAATAAAATCCTGCAACAGATTGCAGAGCAGCACGGAACGACTCCCGAACAGGTTTATGCCGATATGGAGTACGCACTGGAGGCAGGCAGACGCAGCACGGATCCGGCTGTTCAGGCGGAATGGAGCAAGATTCCATCCCGCGGGGAGCAGCCCGATCTCCAGGATGTGATTTTGAGCTGCGTATGCAGACTGCTGCTGGAGGTCTGATGACCAATCATAACGCAAAAGCTGGACTCAGATAGAGTCCAGCTTTTTCATTCTGTCTGCAAATATAACACAAACACGTCACATACGAATGATTGTGCGCATCACAGATCCGGATGCTGTCCGGACCATCCGGTCTGCGGCATGGTTTCCAGACGGTACATATCCTCCTGTGAAATTGCAAAGGAAAACAGCTCCTGATTCTGCTTCATGCGTTCCAAGGACGAGGATTTCGGCAGCGGAATCACCTGCTTCTGCACCGCAAACCGCAGGCAGATCTGCGCGGCGGAAACCTGATATTTCGCCGCCAGCTCCAGAATCAGCGGATCATTCAGCACACGAGTGCGTCCCATCGGGCTCCATGCCTGCACCAGAATCCCGCGCTCCTGACAGTACCGCACAGTCGCCTCCTGCGCATAGCCGGGATGGAACTCAATCTGGTTTACCATCGGCATCACCTCTGCGTGCTGTATCAGATTCTCAATATGATGCGGCAGGAAGTTGCTCAGACCGATTGCCTTGACTCGTCCCTCCCGATAAAGCTCCTCCAGCGCACGCCAGGTATCCAGATCCAGCTGCTTCCAGTCGGCATATCCGGCATCCGGACGCGGCCAGTGAATGAGATATAAATCCACATAATCCGTTTTCAGGCGCTCCAAAGACCGCTGAAATGCCTCCTTCGCCTGCTCATAGCCCATTTCATCCTTCCACAGCTTTGTGGCAATAAAAAACTCCTCCCGGGCAATGCCGCTGTCCTGAATCGCCTCCGCGAGATATTCCTCCGTCTGGTAAAAGGATGCCGTGTCAAAATAGCGATACCCCGCATCAATCGCAGTCCGAATGATTTCTGAGCTGTTCCCATCCGCAGCCTTGTAGGTTCCATATGCGATGCACGGAATTTTGATGCCATTTGTAAGTGTATAACAATCATGGATCGAATTCATTTCAATACCTCCCGATCTGAAAAATCTTATTTGAGTACTGATTCTATTTCAGTATAGCAGAAATGAAACCCTGCCGCAAGCGCGGCTAACCGACTCCAGAAACGATAAAAACCCAGTCCGCACCAATGAAATGCAGACCGGGTTTTTGCAGATTATTTCAGCTTTGACAGCGTATTTTTTACAACACCCTTCGGGTCCTTGACCAGCAGAAGAACCAGCCAGATCAGCAGTCCCAGTGCCACGGCGGAAAGTCCGAGATAAAAATCATTGAGCATATCCAGCGGTGCCGGTGTGAAATAGGCCGCGTGCAGCTCGGCATACTCAAAGAAGGCATCCACCAGCCACATCAGCGAAGCGCCCCAATAGGTAAAGCAGAGTACGCTGATGCTCCATTCGCGCGCCGTTTCGCTGCGATACCAGACGATGGTGCAGAGGATTGCGGCAAATACTACGGTTAATAAGGTCATCTGTCCTCTCCTTTCAATTCTCCACTGCGGATTCCGACAAGTCAATCCTTTCGGCATGTGCCGTAATCAGCACCATGCCCGTCCATACTGCCGTGACCAGAACGGACATCGCAACGCCTGCCGTCCCCATCTCATGCAGCATCTGAGCGGTCTCCGCAGGGCTGCCCGCCGCGGTGAGAAACGGAAACCACGGAGTCACCTCTCCGTGCCATACGTGCTCAAACGCGAGCAGCGCCGAGCCGCCCCAGAGCAGATTGGACAGCCACTTGAGCTTATGCGAAAACGGCAGACCGTGCGCCGGCTTGACCGTCTCCGGCGAGATGTTCGCCGCATTTGCCTTTTCCTTTGCCTGAAGCATTTTGACTGCTGCGGTCGTTACCGCCGCCTCCGCAACCGGAACAAGAAAACAAGCCATAATCAATTCCTCCAAAAAAATTATTTTTCGATAAAATCGCCAATCGTTTTGCACAGCGCCAGCAGCCGCTGGGACTGTCTGCCAAAAATGCGCACCGCACAGCTTCCGTCCGTCAGGCGGGTGATGTCGCCCTCCACATCGCTCTGCTCGTGCAAAAACTCCCGGATTTCCGTCTGCTGTGTCCGCGAAACATCCCGGAACAGGAGCAGATTCGCCAGATGGGTATAGCCCTCAAAAAAGCCTGCCTTGTCCAGCTCCATTTCCTGCGGATTCAGATACAGGCGATCCAGATAAACCGGTCTGCCCGCTCTGCGCACCAGAATCTCATTGCGGTAGCTGCGATACTCAAACGCCTCTCCGCGGGCGGTGCGTCCGGCGGATAAAATCTCACAGTAGATAAACTGCGCGCCCTCCGCCAGCTCCACACACAGCTCGCCCTGAAAGGCGGACTGCGCAAACGGAATCACCGGAAGCGGCAGATACCGAAGCACGGCATCCCGTTCGACCCGAATATTGATACAGCGGCGGGCACAGCCGGACTGCATCTTGTGAATTTTTTCATACGCCTGTGAGGTGATCTCCACGCGGGAGCCTTCCCCGATGGTAAAATCCAGCTGCTGTTCATCGCCCTCCATCATGCCTGCCGAGACGGACAGCACCATGATTTGAATGCCGTCTCCGGACGCAAACGGCGGGAGCACCTTGAACGGCGCGGTAAAATACCGATCGGTCACAATGGTTTTTTCGCCGCGCACCTCGGTGGTCAGCTGTAAGCGGGACAGCCTTGCATACCGGTTCATAGCCCCTCAAACATCACATCATGCCGGATCCAGTCCAGCACCTGATCGACGCCCTCGCCGCTCCGGATATTGGTGAACAGAAACGGGCGCATACCGCGCATTTTTTTGGAATCGCGCTCCATCACGCCCAGATCCGCACCGACCAGCGGAGCAAGGTCGATTTTGTTAATCACCAGCAGATCCGAGCGCGTGATGCCCGGTCCGCCCTTGCGCGGGATTTTGTCGCCCTCCGCCACGTCAATGACAAAAATCGTTGCATCCGCCAGCTCTGGGCTAAAGGTCGCCGACAAGTTGTCTCCGCCGCTTTCGATAAACATGATTTGAATATCCGGAAAGCGCTCCATCATCTCGTCAATCGCTTCCAGATTCATGGAGGCATCCTCGCGGATCGCCGTATGCGGACATCCGCCGGTCTCCACGCCGACAATGCGCTCCCGCGGCAGGACGCTGTTTTTGCATAAAAACTCCGCATCCTCCTGCGTGTATATATCGTTGGTGATGACACCGATGCTGTATTCCTGCGACAGCGTGCGGGTCAGCACCTCGATCAGCGCGGTTTTTCCCGAGCCGACCGGACCTGCCACCCCGATTTTTACAAATGACATAAGAAAATCGTTCCTTCCTAATTGTTCTGTCAGGACATGTAAATCCGCGAATACAGCCCCTCATGCTGCATACACCGCAGATCAAAGCCGGGCGCGGACTGGCACAGCCGATCTTCCTCCAGCGCAAGCAGCTCCTCCATCAGCGCGTCAAACCGGTCAATACACCGTCCGAGCAGCCGCTGTCCCGCGGTCTGGCTGAGCGGAACCGCCTTCACGCAGTTTGTGACCATCGCGGAGGTCTGTGCATACAAAAACGCCTCTGCCGCACGCCGCAGGTCAATGCCGCACGCCGCGCAGAATACGCCGTAGACAATCGCATGATGCAGCGGCTCGCCCCGACGGCTGTTCAGATATTCGGCAAAAATCTCGGATTCAAACGGCGGCGCGATGACCGACACGGTCTTGACAAAGCGGGATGCCAGCTTATGCGATGCTTCCCGCACCTCCTCCGCCGTCCGCGAAGCCTCGTACAGATCGCTCAGTGTATTCAGCCGCTCCAGCTGTCTGGCGGCGGCAGCTTCCCACGCCAGCCGAACCGCAAACAGCTCGGAATACAGCAGTCCGTACCGCAGCTTGGCATAAATATACTGCTCCGCCTGCCGTTCATCTGCAATCAGATTTTTGGCAATATAGGTTTCCAGACCGTAGGAATGCGAATATCCGCCGATGGGAAACAGCGCATCGTTGATTTGCAGCAGAATAAAGTCCCGTTTCATCAGTGCGTATGGTTGTGCACCACTGCGGAGATTTTTCTGCTCAGGTCAAACGAGCGCGTCTCCACCCGTGTCTCCACGCCGTGCAGCTTGCTCAGCAGGGACAGCATCGGGGCATTGTACGGAGTGAGAAACTGGAAATCGTGATCTCCCCAGAACAGCGGCGCATGGCGGTTGCCGATCTCGTAGCATACCTTTGCCGCCATTCGGGCGTGTCCGCGGTCTACCTCCACCACAATCACCTCACACGGCGGAATGCGCACCGCAACAATGTCATTGCCCTCGCGGTACAGCACGTCTCCGGCGTTCAGACCGTTTCTCAGCACGTCGTCCCCCAGGCGGATGCCGATCTGCTGCCCGGAATGCGTCACCTTTTTATGCAGCTTTTTAAAGGTCTCATGCCACTCGATATCCACATAGTCCACCTGACAGCCCGCAAACTGCGGATCGGTGATCCTGCCCAGAATCGCTTCGCTCACCATACTGTGATCCTCCCTTAGTCGGTCATAATCTTCTGTACTTCCTCCGCCGAAAGCTCGGAGGTCTTGCCCTTGAGCACGATCTCTCCGTGCTCCATGACGTAAATATCATCCGAAATTCCCAGAACGAACTCCAGATACTGCTCTACGATGAGCACCGTGATGCCCATCTCATTGATCTTCCGGATCGCCGCGCCGATGTCCTGAATGATGGACGGCTGAATGCCCTCGGTCGGCTCATCCAGAATCAGAATTTTCGGGTTTGCCGCCAGCGCACGCGCAATGGCAAGCTGCTGCTGCTGACCGCCGGATAAATCGCCGCCCTTGCGCTTGGCGAACTTGGGCAGAATCGGAAACAGCTCATACAGATACTGCGGAATTTCCCCCTTGCCGCCGATGGGCTGAAGCCCCAGCTCCAGATTTTCCTGCACCGTCATCTGCGGGAAAATATCGCGTCCCTGCGGCACGTAGCCGATGCCCAGCTTCACGCGCTCATAGGTCGGCAGCTTGGAAATATCCCTGCCGTCAAACAGGATTCTGCCCTCCGGCACCTTGACCAGTCCCATGATGGATTTCAGCGTGGTGGATTTGCCGACGCCGTTTCGTCCGATCAGGCACACCACTCTGCCCGGCTCCACCTCAAAATCCAGCTTGTCAATGACGCGGGATTCCCCGTAAAACGAGGACATTTTTTCCAGTTTAAGCATTGCGTTCGCCTCCTCTGCCCAGATAAACCGCCTGCACGGTCGGGTCTGCCAGGCATTCGGTCACGGTGCCCTCCATGAGCACCTTGCCCTCGTGCAGCACCGTGACGGTATCCGCAACCTGCTTCACGAAGTCCATATCATGCTCCACCACGATGATGGTGCATTCCTTCTTGATATCCTTCAAAATCTCGCCGGTTTTGAAGGTCTCCGGCTTGCCCATGCCTGCCGCCGGCTCATCCAGCATGATTATCTTTGGCTTTTGCAGCAGCTGCATACCGATTTCCAGCCACTGCTTCTGACCGTGCGCCAGCGAGCCTGCCTTGAAATCCTTTTTGTCCAGCAGACCGACGCGGTCCAGCACTGCATCAATGCTGTCCTTCTCCTCCTGGGTCATGCGGTGGAAAATTGCGCCGCGGATGTCCTTATTGCCGCGCAGGGAAAGCTCCATGTTCTCGCCGACCGTCAGATTGACAAAGACGGACGGAACCTGAAATTTTCTGCCGATGCCCGCGCCGACAATTTTATATTCCCGCATTCCCGTCAGGCAGATCTCATGGTTGCTGTCCGGGTAATAGTACACCTTGCCGCTGGTCGGCTTGGTCTTGGCGCAGATAATATCCAGCAGTGTGGTCTTGCCTGCGCCGTTCGGTCCGATGAAAAAATGGATGGTATTGCGTTTTACCTTGATATCCACATCGGTCAGCGCCTGAAAGCCGTCGAAATTGACGCCGATTTTATTGATCTTTAATACTGTACTGCGCTGTTCCATTTATGAATTCTCCTTTCTGCGATGCAGCAGAGCCGGAAGCTGCTCGGTCACAATACCGACAATTCCGCCCTTGAAGAACAGGATCGTAATGCAGAAAATTGCGCCGATGATGTACTGCCAGATATCGACAAACGCGCCCGAGCTCAGGTTGTACTCGCACAGATTGATGACAAACGCACCGATGACCGCGCCGATCAGCGTGCCGCGTCCGCCCACTGCAACCCAGATAATCATGGTGATCGAATAGGAAATTGTCATCTGCGACGGGGTAATGGAGCCGTTGAAGTTGACGAACAGTGCGCCTGCAATCGCGGCAATGATCGCGGAAAGAACATAGATAAAGTTCTTATAATCGCTGACGCAGTAGCCGGAAAAATAGGTGCGGTTCTCGCCGTCACGGATGGCAATCAGCAGCCGTCCGAACTTGGATTTTACCAAAAAATATGCGACTGCATAGATCAGAATCATGATTGCCAGCGCCGCGTAAAACAGCAGGTACAGGTTGCCGATGTGCTTTGCGCCGCGGATGGAGCCGACAATCGGATCAATCTCGGTAATGCCGACGTTGCCGTTGGTATACGGCGACATCGCGATAAAGATAGAATACGCCGCCCAGGTCAGCGCCTGCGAAATGATGGAGAAATAAACGCCCTTTACGCGGTTGCGGAAGATAAAGAAGCCGATGATGCCCGCCAGCAGAGCCGGAATCAGAACCAGCAGCACCAGCGCCATCGGCAGCGGCTCAAACGCCTGCCAGATGCGCGGCAGCTCGGTCAGTCCGCCGGTCTTCATGAAATCCGTAATATTTCCGTTCGTTGCCTGTAGCTTGAGATACATGCCCATGCCGTAGGCGCCGAGCGCAAAAAACAGTCCGTGACCCAGGGAAAGAATACCGGTATAGCCCCAGATCAGATCCAATCCGATTGCAACAATGGCAAAGCAGATGCACTTTCCGAGGAAGATAACCATCGTGCTCTTGATAACGCCCGCCGTCAGCAGCAGCGGCATCAGCGCAAGCACAAGAACAATAACCGCAAAGCAGACATTCTGCCCATGCTTTTTGATGAAATTCATGCCGTAGTCCCTCCTTATTCATCCAGCGATCTGCTGCGAACCACAAACAGACCCTGCGGCTTCTTCTGCAAAAAGATGATGACGATCAGCAGAACAATCGCCTTTGCAATCGAAGAGGAGGTGAAATTTTCGAACAGAATGCTGAAAAATCCAATAATTCCGGAGCCGAACACGGTGCCGAGCAGCTTGCCTACACCGCCGAGGACAACCGCCATAAACGAATTGACGATATAGCTCTGACCGATGGTGGAGTCAATCGAGCCGAGCAGGGCGACAGAACAGCCCGCAATGCCGGCAAGACCGGAGCCGATGCCGAAGGTGATGCAGTCCACACGGCGGGAATTGATGCCCATGCACTGCGCCATCGGGCGGTTCTGCATGACCGCACGCATCTGTCTGCCGAAGTTGGATTGATACTGGATGAACCACACCAGCAGCAGGCAGAACGCAACCACCAGCAGGATGAACAGTCGGTTGAACGAGTAGGTATTGCCGCCCAGCGTGATGCCGCCGCTCAGGAAGCTCGGACTGGTGACAAACACGCCCTGCGAGCCGAAAATCGAGCGCGCCGCCTGCTGCAAAATCAGGCTGATGCCCCAGGTCGCAAGCAGTGAGTCGATCTCACGGCCGTACAGCCGGGAAATAACCAGCTTTTCCAGCACACAGCCGAATGCGAACGTGATGGCAAAAGCCGCCGCAATCGCCGCGAAATAATAGAGATCAAACACATTTGGCAGATATGCCTTGAAGAAATTCTGCACACAGTAGGTGGTATAGGCGCCGATCATCAAAAATTCGCCGTGCGCCATATTGATGACTCGCATCAGACCAAAGGTGATCGCAAGGCCGAGCGAGGTCAGAAGAATAATCGAACTGGAACTCAGTCCGTTGAACAGCATACTCAGTACCTGATCCACGATTCTTTCTCCTTTCATGAGCAAAGATTGGCATACTGCATGGTTCGGTTTTTTCCTCCCCGCAGTATGCCAAACTCAGTTTACAATCGGTAGGATGAATAAATTACTCCAGCGGCTGGAGATCCGCAGCAACCGCCCAGTCATAGGTGGTCAGGTACGGGTCCGGCTTAACCGCCTCATTGGTCTCATAAACCGTATAAATCAGTCCGTCCTCCTGAATCTCACCGACACGAACCGGCTTATAGATATGGTTGTTGTCCGCATCAAAGGTAATCGTGCCCTCCGGCGCGTCGATGGACATGCCGTCCAGTGCCGCCAGAACGTCCTCTACCTCGAAGGAGCCTGCCTTTTCACAGGCTGCCGCCCACATATATACGGCATCGTAAGCCGCTTCTGCCGGGTCGGAGGTGACGCGGTCTTCACCGAACTTTTCCTTATAGGCGGAAACGAATGCATCATTCTTTTCGCCCTCAGTGGTCTGGTAATAGTTCCAGGAAACCATATGACCCTTCAGGATGTCCGCACCGATGGTCTTGACCTCCTCCTCTGCGATGGAGAACGACATGGTCATATAATCCTCAGAAGTGTAGTTCTTCTCCGCCATCTGCTTGAAGAAGGAAACATTGCCGGTGCCGTTGAGCGTGTTGACGATTACGTCACAGCCGGATGCCTCAATCTTGGAGATGATTGCGGAAAACTCGGTCTGCTCCATGTCGGCGTATTCCTCACCGACGACCTCACAGCCGGCAGCCTTCAGCTGCGCGTTGATAATCATGTTCGCGGTGCGCGGGAACACATAGTCGGAGCCGAGCAGGAAGAATTTTTTATAGCCCTGATCGACCAGATACTGGATTGCCGGAACAATCTGCTGGTTCGGAGCCGCGCCCATGTATACGATGTTCTCCGAGGTTTCCATGCCCTCGTACTGCACCGGATACCACAGAAGATTGCCGTAATCCTCAAACACGGACTTGACTGCCTTGCGGGAGGAGGACGTCCAGCAGCCGAACACCGTTGCTACCTCATCCTCTTCAATGAGCTTCTCCGCCTTGGTTGCGAAGGTGGACGGATTGGAAGCGCCATCCTCCTCCACATAGCTGATCTGGCAGCCGTTGACGCCGCCGGCTGCATTGATCTCCTCAATCGCCAGCACCTCGGCATCGCGCACAGAGGTCTCGCTGATTGCCATGGAGCCGGTCAGGGAATGCAGCAGGCCAACCTTGACCGCTCCATCCTCTCCTGCCGATGCCTGAGAGCCGCCTCCACAGCCTGCAAGCGATGCCGTCATAATGCCTGCAAGCGTGATTCCTGCAAGTCTTTTCCAGAGTTGATTCATTTTCTTTGTCCTCCTGTCTGTATTGATGCTCCCGCCTCGCCGGTTGTGTGGAAGGAACATCCGTCACCCGATTTTGCAAATCAGGCGGCAAACGGGGCAATTTTCCGTTATTGCTACAGAAAAAAGGAGCCGCCGACAGCTGCGATTCTGTCAGCGGCTCCATTGCCTTTCGCTGTATTTATTCTAACAATTAAGTGTTTTATAGTCAATCGTGAATCATTATAAAATAATTCCTGCATTTTATACAAATTTTTATAATTCTTACAATTTATTCTAAACGACTCAAAACAGGCTGTACAGCTGGGTCAGCGGCAGGCGCTTCGCCGGCTTGGAGATGATCGGAACACCGTCCGCGGTGACCTGATAGGTCTCCGGATCCACCGTAATGTCCGGCGCGGCATCGTTCCACACCATATCCTTTTTGCCGATATCGCGGCAGCCGGATACCGGCACAACCGTTTTTTGCAGCCCGAGCTGTCCGGCAATATCCGCCTCGAATGCCGCTCTGCTGACAAAGGTCAGGCAGCTGTCATACTTCGCCCGCCCGTGCGCCGCAAACATCGGCTGGTACAGCACCGGCTGCGTGGTCGGAATGGATGCATTGGCATCGCCCATCTTGGCGGCGATAATCATGCCGCCTTTGAGGATGATATCCGGCTTCGCGCCGAAAAATGCCGGATTCCACAGCACCAGATCCGCGAGCTTGCCGACCTCAATCGAGCCGACATAGTCGGAAACGCCGTTGGTGATCGCCGGATTGATCGTATATTTCGCCACATACCGCTTGACGCGGAAGTTATCGTTCCCGTGTCCCTCGTCCTCCGGCAGCGCGCCGCGCTCCTCCTTCATCTTGTGCGCGGTCTGCCAGGTGCGTGTGATGACCTCACCGATGCGTCCCATCGCCTGAGAATCCGAGCTCATCATGGAGAATACGCCCATATCGTGCAGCACATCCTCCGCCGCAATGGTCTCCGGACGGATGCGGGAATCCGCAAACGCCACATCCTCCGGAATCTTCTTGTCCAGATGGTGGCAGACCATCAGCATATCCAGATGCTCGTCCAGTGTATTGACCGTGAACGGCATGGTCGGGTTGGTCGAGGACGGCAGAATGTTGGAAAATGCCGCCGCCTTGATGATATCCGGCGCATGACCGCCGCCGGCACCCTCCGTATGAAAGGTGTGAATCGTGCGTCCGGCGATTGCGTTCAGCGTATCCTCCACACAGCCGCCCTCATTCAGGGTGTCCGTATGAATCGCCACCTGAACGTCATATTCATCCGCCACGTTGAGCGCATGGTCAATGACCGCCGGTGTTGCGCCCCAGTCCTCGTGAATCTTGAGTCCCATCGCGCCCGCCTCAATCTGCTCCGCGAGCGGACGCTCATCCGCACAGTTGCCCTTGCCCAGAAATCCCAGATTCATGGGATACTCCTCCGCCGCCTTGAGCATCATGCCGATGTTCCATGCGCCGGGCGTGCAGGTGGTCGCATTGGTGCCGTCCGTCGGTCCGGTGCCGCCGCCGATCATGGTCGTGATGCCGGAATACAGCGCACAGTTCACCTGCTGCGGACAGATATAGTGAATGTGCGAATCAATCGCGCCGGCGGTGACAATCAGATTTTCTCCCGCGAGCGCCTCGGTGGAGGCGCCCACCGTCATGCCCGGAGTCACGCCGTCCATGAGATCCGGATTGCCCGCCTTGCCGATTCCGGCAATTTTTCCGTCCTTGATGCCGATATCCGCCTTATAAATGCCGGTATAGTCCAGAATCAGCGCGTTGGTAATCACCAGATCCAGCACGCCGTCCGCGCGGCACGCCTTGACGGACTGCCCCATTCCGTCCCGAAGCGTCTTGCCGCCGCCGAACTTCGCCTCCTCGCCGTAGGTGGTCAGATCCTTCTCCACCTCGATGATCAGATTGGTGTCCGCCAGACGAATCCGGTCTCCGGTCGTCGGGCCGAACATCATTGCATATTTGTCTCCTGAAATGCGATACGCCATGTTTATTCCTCCATCATGCCCTTGAGACGGGCGGTCTGCACGGACTGCTCCAGTGTGCTCTCGTCCGCCCGCGCGCAGGTCAGATCATTGAGTCCGAACACGCGCTGCTTTCCGCCGATGGCGACCAGCGAAACCGTTCGCTGCTCTCCCGGCTCAAATCGAACCGACGTTCCGGACGGAATGTCCAGCCGAAAGCCATACGCGGCTCTGCGGTCGAACCGCAGCAGGCGGTTGACTTCAAAGAAATGATAATGTGAGCCGACCTGAATCGGACGGTCGCCTGTATTGGTCACGCAGATTTCCCGAACCGGCTTGCCCGCATTGAGCACAATTTCGCGGTTCAGCGGCATGATTTCACCGATTTTCATCCTGATTTCCTCCTCACTGGATGGGATTGTGAACCGTCACCAGCTTGGTGCCGTCCGGGAAGGTCGCCTCAACCTGAACCTCGTGGATCATGTCCGGCACGCCGTCCATCACGTCCTCACTGGTCAGCAGCTTTGTCCCCAGCTGCATCAGCTCCACGACATCCCTGCCGTCACGGGCGAGCTCCAGCAGCTCCGAGCTGATATAGGCGACCGCCTCGACATAATTCAGCTTCAGTCCGCGGGCGCGGCGCTCCTTTGCCAGCAGTCCCGCCATGTGGAGCATCAGCTTTTCCTGCTCCTTTGGATTCAAACGCATCAGTCTGTCCTCCCAAAAACACAAAAAAATAGAACCGGACTCTGCCATCCGCTGCCGCGGTAAAGACTTCCTTGTCCGGTTCCTGATATCCAATATTTGTTATACTTCTGCGCCCAGCTTCAGCCGCAGTGCCTGACGGATCAGCTCGCAGCTGGTGTCGATTCCCAGTCTGCCCGTGTTCAGCGTCAGATCGTAATTGACCGGGTTGGTCCAGTTGCCGCCCTCGGTATAGCATTTATAATAATCCGCACGGTGCTTATCAATGCTGATGAGCTTTTCCTCTGCCTCCTCCCGGGACAGATCCTCCCGCAGCTTGATGCTCTTCAGGCAGTATTCCCGATCCGCCTCCACGTAAACGCTGAGCACATTGCTGCGATCCCGCAGGATATAGTCCGCACAGCGCCCCACAATAATGCAGGATTCACTGTCCGCCAAATGCTCAATCACCTTTTTTTGCAAACGGAACAAATTCAAATCCGAGACAAATGCCCGCTCCTCCGGACTGGGCATCGCCGTGCTCGCCGCCCAGTTGCGCAGAATGTTGGTAACATAGCTGCCGCGCAGGCGCTCATCCACACGGGCAAACAGCTCCTCGCTCAGACCGCTGTCCTGCGAAGCCAGCACAATCATCTTTCGGTCGTAAAACGGAATCCCCAGTTCCTCAGAGAGCTTCTGAGCAATGCGCCTTCCGCCGCTGCCGTATCCCCGCGCAATGGTGATGACAAAATTCTTTTGTTCCATGAGTATTTCCTCCCGTTAGGGCTGTGAAAACGCCGTTTAAAATCGTTTTTCCTATGTTATCACGCATTTTTTGCAATGTCAACGCCCTAAAACGGGTCAGTTTTTCAGCCGCAGGAAGTAGCTCGGCACCGAATTTCCACCCGCAGTTACCTTCCTTTCTCCCGCTTCTAATCGTTTTTGGCAATCAATTCCTGCCGCGTGGCAGCTGCTTTCCGCATGATTGTTACAGCAAAAAAAGTGCCGGAGCTGGCACCTCACGGTTCAGTCCGACACAGTTTCTATTATTTTCGTTCCGGAATCACAAAAATGAAGAGCAGCGAGCTGATGAGCAGCATGTAGGGATAGAACAGGTTTGGCATAATGTCAAACGCGGAAACCTCACAGCCCAGCTCGTTCGCGGCGGAGATGGCAACCAGCATCTGCGCGCCATACGGGATGACACCCTGAAAGATACAGGAAAACGTATCCAGAATGGATGCCGCATTGCGCGGGGAGATATTATATTCGCTCGCCATTTCCTTCGCAATCGGATTCGCCATGACAATTGCAACCGTGTTGTTGGCAGTGGCGATATCCATCGTGCCGACCAGCAGTCCCATGCCCAGCTTTCCGCCCTTGCGGCTTTTGAATACACGCTTGGTAAAGTTCAGCAGCGCGGTAAAGCCGCCGTATTCATGAATGAGCGCGCAGATCGCAGAGACCAGAATGGCTACCATCGTGGTTTCATACATTCCTGCCGCGCCGGAACCCATATTGCTCAGCAGGTCGGTTGCCTCGGTGGCACCCGTGGCAAGCATGACCACGGAGCCGGACAAAATGCCGATCAGCAGAACCACAAACACGTTGATGCCGATGATGCCGCCGATCAGAACCAGCAGGTAGGGAATCAGCTGTACCAGATTGTAGTCCTGAATCATCGCGGCACCTGCGTCCGTACCGGAGGTTTTGAGGAAAAAAATGCCCAGTGTTACCAGTGCGGCGGGCAGTGCGATGCCGAAATTCGCGCGGAACTTGTCCTTCATGGCACAGCCCTGACCGTTGCAGGCGGCAATCGTGGTATCCGAAATAAACGAAAGATTGTCTCCGAACATCGCGCCGCTCATGACCGAGCCGATGCACAGCGGAACGCCGAAGCCCGAGCTGTTTGCCACCGCAACCGCAATCGGGGTAATCAGGGTAATCGTGCCCACGGAGGTGCCCATGGCGATGGACACAAAGCAGCTGACCAGAAACAGCACCAGCACGGCAAAGCGCGCCGGAATGATCGAAAGCAGACAGTATGCCACGCTCTCCGCACTGCTCCGTCCGACAACGCCGACAAAAATACCGGCCGTCATAAAGATCAGAATCATGGTGATAATGTTTTTGTCACCGACACCCGCCGCCATGATTTTCAGCTTGTCGTCGAATTTCAGCTTCGGATTTTGCAGGCAGGCAATCAGCAGCGCGGTAAGAAATGAGACCACAATCGGGATATTATAAAATCCCATCGGAATCTGCATGACATATTCAAACAGAATGCCCAGTCCCAGATACATCACCAAAAATACGCCGATTGGCAGCAATGCCTTCCAATTTCCTTTTTCCATATGCGTTTTCTCCTCTACAAAGGTTAAGTTCTTTATGTTCCTTATTATATCATCAAATCCGAAAAAACTCCACTCCCTTTTTCTCGGCAATCCCTGTATTTCGGGCGCAAAAAAGCATCGGAACGAATGCGCCGCCCGCTCCGATGCTTTGAGCATGTTATTTTTTTCGGGTCATTCCGATCAGTGTGCCGAGCAGCATTCCGCCGCTGATGCAGAGCACGGTCGGAAAAATGTGAAACAGGCTGAACAGCGCCCCGACACCCATGCCGAGAACCAGTCCCTGCGCCATATAATCCTTTTCCCGACTGATTTCATGCCGCGCGGCAAAAAGCGCAAGCACAATTCCCATCATAATCCACGGCGCCGCTGCACCGATAAAATCAACTGCATTTCCTGCATCCATCGTTCCATGCCTCCTTCTTATTCGTGAATCTCACGTTCCTGCTTCATCTTCCGAATCCGGCGGGAAAGGCGTACAAATCCGACCGAAATCAGCGCACCGAGCGCGATGCAGGGAATGGATATCCCCAGATTGACCGTACTGTGCAGCAGAAATCCGTTCATCAGGTTGGACAGACCGATCAAATATTCTGCAATCATCACCGGAAGCAGCAAAGAGGTAATGCGCTGTAAATGCCGGATACGGGAATCCATATCCGAAAACAGATCGAACGGCTCCGCCTCCGCCTTTTTGCGAAAATACACCCAGCGCAGACAGGAGCTGATCTGCTGTGCTCCGGTTTCCTCCATAAATGCAATATACTGCCTGCTTTCCGGATGTTCCGGCAGCTGATCCAGCAGCTCCAGACGGTACTGGTATTCCCCCGGCGTGCCCTCCTCAAAGGTGTACCGACAGAGGTTGCCGGTGTCGGTCAGGTTCAGTCCCTTTGCCGCCATATCATTGAGCCACTTTTCTTCCTTTTCAAAGTCCCATGCCCAGAAAAGCTTATAAATAACCCTTGTCATCGCTCCAGCCCTCCGTAATCCGCAATCCGTTTTCCAGCAGCTCGCGCAGGCGGCAAAGCTCTGCACGTACCATTTGCCGTCCTGTATCCGTCAGCTGATATTCCTTCTTCCGTCCGCTGCCCGGCAGCGCCTGAATCCAGCCCTTTTCCAGTAGGGTGTTGAGCGCGCCGTACAGCGTTCCAGCCGCAAGATGCACACGCCCTCCGCTCAGCTGCTCGGTGTTCTGCATAATGCCATAGCCGTGCATCGGACTGTCCAGAGACAGCAGAATGTAAAACACCGCCTCGGTCAGCGCCATAGATTCCATCCGATCTCCTCCCTCCTGTAACGGCTCACTTTATAACCGTTCCCGTTATATCGGCTTTCGATATAGTTATTATAACGGCAGCCGATATATTTGTCAAGAGGCTATAAAAAAACTGCCTCCGATTCGGAAGCAGTGAGACTGTCGAGAAAAGCGCCCTCTCCGTCTTCGTCCTGTGGACGAATCCACCTCTCCCAAAGGGAGAGGCAAGATTGGTACGCAATTATCGTTTGATATGGTGTTAAAACGGGTATATTTCGATAAAAAGATTACGTTACTTGGCTCTCCCTCTGGGAGAGCTGGCACGGCGTATGCCGTGACTGAGAGGGCTTCTATCAGAAATCTCTCTTTTCAAATCGGTTTTTCGACAAGCTACTGCCTCCGAATCGGAAGCAGTTTGGAGTTTACAAAATTGCGCCGTCCCGTTTGAGCCGTTTGGTG
>JAEDEU010000161.1 GCA_016293155.1 Clostridiaceae bacterium
GCGCGTAAAGAAAACATGCCAGTGGCATGTTTTTAGCGCGCAGGAGATTCCCCTCGTCTCCACCAAAACAAAAAGACCGCCATCTCGGCGGTTTTTTTGTTTTCGGAGCGTGGGATTCGAACCGGAGAAGCGCGTAAAGAAAACATGCCAGTGGCATGTTTTTAGCGCGCAGGAGATTCCCCTCTCCTCCACCAAAACAAAAAGAACCGCCATCCGGCGTTTTTTTTGTTTTCGGAGCGCGGGATTCGAACCGGAGAAGCGCATAAAGAAAACATGCCGGTGGCATGTTCGCGCAGGAGATTCCCCTCTCCTCCACCAAATCCCCCTGCAAAAACATTGACAAACATCAATATGATCGCTATAATATAGATACTCATCAATAGGAGGGAACGCCGTGGATCTGGACGATCGAAAAATCGCTGCAATGTTCAAAGCGCTTTGCGATGAAAACCGAATTAAAATCCTAAAACTGCTGGTGACCGGCGAGAAATGCGCCTGCAAGCTGCTGGAGGAAATCAACATTACGCAGCCCACCCTGTCGCATCATATGAAGATTTTATGTGATTCCGGAATTGTCTCCGGACGAAAAGAGGGCAAATGGACGCACTATTCCATCTCGGAAAGCGGTGCCATAGAGGCAATGCAGTGCCTGCGTGAATTAACAACAACCGTTTGTTCGGATGCTCATAAGTCGTGTTGTGAAGATTAATGCTTTTCCGCACGACTTATCTTCTCTCAATTACATCGACACATTTCAATGTTACAATATGAAAGGATTTATTCAATGATGGATACATCAAAATCTGTATGGGACTTTTTTCAAAACGAAATCCTTGGTATGAAGTGGCTGAATCACCTGATTGGCAGCCTGCTCAAAGCCCTTGGATTGAATCCTGACGACCGGCTCGGGGGCAGTATCCAGTTCTTCTTCTTTGATCTCATCAAGATCATGGTTCTGCTGGGTGTTTTGATCCTGCTGATCTCGTACATCCAAAGCTATTTCCCGCCGGAACGCACAAAAAAGATTCTGGGCAGATTCCACGGTATCGGAGCAAACTGTGCCGCAGCTCTGCTGGGAACCGTGACCCCCTTCTGCTCCTGCTCCTCCATCCCGTTGTTTATCGGCTTTACCAGTGCAAAGCTGCCGCTGGGCGTGACGTTCTCCTTCCTGATTTCCTCCCCCATGGTAGACCTTGGTTCTCTGGTGCTTCTGATGAGCATCTTTGGCTGGAGGGTCGCCGTCGTCTATGTGGCGGTCGGTCTGATTGTCGCCGTGCTCGGCGGTACGCTGATCGAGAAGCTGCATCTGGAAAACGAGGTGGAGGAATTTATCCGCAACGGGCACGCCATTGATGTGCCGCAGGAGCAGCTGACCTTCCGCGATCGGATGCAGTACGCATGGGAACAGGTGGTTTCCACCGTCAAAAAGGTAGCCCCCTATGTACTGATCGGCGTGGGCATCGGCGCCTTCATCCACAACTGGATCCCCCAGGAATTTATTGTAAAACTGCTGGGAACCGGCAATCCTCTTGGCGTCATTCTCGCCACCATCGCCGGCGTTCCGATGTACGCGGATATCTTCGGCACCATTCCCATTGCGGAGGCGCTCCTTGCCAAGGGCGCACAGCTGGGTGTTGTCCTGTCCTTTATGATGGGTGTCACCACACTGTCCCTGCCATCCATGATTATGCTGCGCAAGGCGGTAAAGCCCAAGCTGCTGGGCATCTTTGCCGCAATCTGCACCGTCGGCATCATCCTTGTCGGATATTTCTTTAACGCAGTTCAACCATTCATCATTTAAAACAAATACAAACAAAAACCGGAGGTAATTCATTATGGCACTGTTTCATTTCGGAAAAAAGAAGGAAAAGACCGCTCCCGCCTGCACCTGTGGCAGCGGCTCCACTCAGGAAGCATCTGCGAACATCAGCGAATGCTGCGGCAAACCGGTAGATGGAATCTGCTGCGTCAAGGTTCTGGGCGCGGGCTGCAAGTCCTGCCACGAGCAATATGAAAACGCAAAGGCAGCGGTCAAGTCCGCAGGTCTGTCCACAGAGGTGGAATATATCACCGACATGCAGAAAATTATGGAGTACGGCGTGATGAGTATGCCCGCTATCGTGGTCAACGAAAAGGTGGTTTCTATGGGTCGTGTACTCAAAGCTGCCGAGGTCGAGAAGCTGCTGTGCAAGCTGGGTGGCTGATATGGACAAGAAAACGGTCGCATTTATTTGTGTTCACAACTCATGCCGGAGCCAGATTGCAGAGGCTCTGGGAAAGCATCTGCGCGGAGAGGAATTTGAATTCTGCTCCGCAGGAACCGAGACCAAGCCGCAAATCAATCAGGATGCGGTTCGTCTGATGAAGCAGCTCTACGGAATCGACATGGAACAGACGCAGTACAGCAAGACCATTGACAAAATTCCCGCACCGGATATTGTCATCTCCATGGGCTGCGAGGTCGGCTGCCCCTATATCGGCAGAGCCTTTGACGACAACTGGGGACTGCCGGATCCCACCGGACAAAGCGATGAAATATTTATGGATGTAATCAAACAAATCCACGCCAATATTTGCCGTCTGTCCCTGCTTTAAACCCCATCCCTCCCATTTCTTTCCGCACAAAATACAGTGAAATGTGACAGCGGAAATTGACAAAAACACAGGATTACTGTAAAATTACTGCTATCAGAAGGTTGTTTCACCGATTGCTGACTCGACCTTTTTGCAGACCGTCACGGTTCGGTCGGAAGAGAAAGAAAGAGAGGGATATTGGCCATGTATGCAACCTTTTGGGCGTTGGTTCCGCCTATTGTGGCGATTACGCTGGCACTGATTACAAAAGAGGTATATAGTTCGCTGTTCATCGGCATTCTGGTGGGCGGGCTGTTCTTCTCTGGCTTCAGCTTTGAGGGAACCCTCACTCATATTATCGAAGACGGTTTTCTGTCCGTTCTGTCCGACACGGGAAACGTCGGCATTCTGATTTTCCTGGTCATCCTGGGAACCATGGTCTGTCTGATTAACCGCGCGGGCGGATCTGCCGCCTTCGGCAAATGGGCTCAGACACACATTAAAAGCAGAATCGGCGTCCAACTGATTACCATCATACTGGGCATGATTATTTTTA
>JAEDEU010000162.1 GCA_016293155.1 Clostridiaceae bacterium
ATGATTTTTAAATAGCGGCTGAGTGCATCCTGCCAGGTTGGAAGCGGCTGAAATCCTGCCTGAATCAGCTTGCTTTTATCCAGCCGGCTGTTAGACGGACGTACCGCTTTCGTCAGACCATACTCCTCCGTCGTGACCGGAATCACTTTGGTATGGTAGCCGGCCTGTCTGTAAATCTCACAGGCGAAGTCATACCACGAAATGTAGCCGCCTTCATTGGTCGCATGATAACAGCCATACTTTTCTGTCTCGTTCATGTCAATAAGCAGGCGTGCCAGATCATCGGTATAGGTCGGGGTGCCGATCTGATCGTTCACCACCCGAACCTCATCGTGCGTTTTCCCGACGTTCAGCATTGTTTTCACAAAATTTCTGCCGTTGGTACCAAATCCCCAGGAAATACGAACAATAAAATATCGCTTCAGGAGATCGGCCACAACCCGCTCTCCTTCCAGCTTGGTCTGACCGTACACGTTCAGCGGTCTGTACGCTGTGCTATCCGGCTTCCACGGCTCGGTTCCCTGACCGTCAAATACATAGTCGGTACTGATATAGGTCATTTTGCAGCCCAGCCTGCTGCACATTTCTGCCAGATTCCGCGTTCCGCCGACATTAACTGCATACACCTGCTCCCGCTTGTCGTCATCCTCCGCCAGATCAACGGCAGTCCACGCCGCACAATGGATGACCGCATCCGGCTGAATTTTTGAGAGAACTCGTTCAACGGCTTGCTGATCCGTGATATCCAGTTCCACATATGGAAGTTCGGTGACTGCGGTACCATCTGCAGCTCCGCAATACGTCGGAGTCCTTCCGGAGCCGACCCCTGTATGACCACGTCTGGCCAGCTCATTTATAACATCATGACCCAGTTGACCATTGACACCGGTAACGAAAAACTTCATTCATAATCCTCCACATCTGCATTCAGATGATCTATCCTGACCTCATCAGCGATTGCCGTACATGGTTTCATAATACTCCTGATACGCTCCGCTGACAATTTCCTCCCACCACTCACGGTGATCCAAATACCAATGAATGGTTTTGCGAAGACCATCGGCAAACTTCGTTTCCGGAACCCAGCCCAGCTCACCGGAAATTTTCTCCGGATTGATCGCATAGCGCATATCATGCCCTTTTCTATCGGCGACATGAGTAATCAGGCTCTCCGGTTTGCCCAGCTCTTTGCAAATCAGCCGGACAATGTCGATATTCCGCATCTCATTGTGACCGCCAATATTGTAAACCTCACCCTCGCGGCCGTGATGCAGAATCAGATCAATCGCTCTGCAATGATCCTCCACATACAGCCAGTCACGCACATTCAGCCCTTCCCCGTAGACGGGCATCGGCTTTTCCTTCAGGCAGTTGATAATCATCAGCGGAATCAGCTTTTCCGGAAAGTGATACGGTCCGTAATTGTTGGAGCACCGGCTGATGGTCACCGGCAGCCCATAGGTACGCTGATAGGACAGCACCAGAAGATCTGCGGCAGCCTTGGACGAAGAATATGGGCTGCTGGTATGCAGCGGCGTCTCCTCTGTAAAAAACAAATCCGGACGATCCAGCGGGAGATCGCCGTACACCTCATCGGTGGAGACCTGATGATAACGAATAATGCCATAGCTTCGGCAGGCATCCATCAGCACGGCAGTGCCCATAATATTCGTTTGCAGGAAAATACCGGGATTTTCAATGGAGCGGTCCACATGACTTTCCGCGGCAAAGTTCACCACCATGTCCGGGTGCTCCTCCTCGAACAGACGGCAGACAGCCTCTCTGTCACAGATATCCGCCTTCACAAAGCGGAAATTCGGATGCTCCATGACCGGAGCCAGCGTGGACAAATTGCCCGCATAGGTGAGCTTATCCAAGCAGACAATGCGATCCTTCGGATGGTTTTTCAGCATATAAAAAATAAAGTTGCTTCCAATAAATCCGGCGCCGCCGGTCACAATAATCGTCATGATATGATTCTTCTCCGTTTTCAAATTGAGGCTCAATACAGTACATCAATGTATTTGCCGTCCAGAATATCCTTCAGGTACTGTCCATACTGATTTTTAGGGAATGCTCTGTATACTGCCATAACCTCTTCCCTGCTGATCCAGCCGTTCAAATAGGCGATCTCTTCCAAACAGGCAATCTTGCGATGCTGATGGGTTTCTACTGTCCTTACAAAGTTGGTTGCATCCACAAGGCTCTCATGCGTTCCGGTATCCAGCCATGTAAAGCCCTGTCCCAGCAGTTCTACATTCAGTTCGTCCTGCTTCAGATAAATGCGGTTTAAATCGGTAATCTCCAGCTCGCCGCGCGCAGACGGCCGCAGGCTCTTCGCGTATTCGACCGCGCGGTTGTCGTAGAAATACAGTCCGGTGACGCAGTAATTGCTTTTGGGCTTCTGAGGCTTTTCTTCAATGGAAACCACGTGACCCTGCGCGTCAAATTCCACAATTCCGAACCGCTCCGGGTCGTCCACGTAATATCCGAATATCGTAGCGCCCTTGCCGGACTCCGCATGATTCACCGCCCGCTTCAACCGTTCGTTCAAGCCGTTTCCCGCAAAAATGTTATCGCCCAGCACCATTGCCACACAATCACTGCCGATAAAGTCTGCGCCAATCAGAAAAGCCTGTGCCAGCCCGTCCGGAGACGGCTGAACCGCATAGCTGAGATCAACACCGAACTGATGACCATCTCCAAGCAGATCCTGAAACCGAGGCGTGTCCTGCGGTGTGGAAATAATCAAAATCTCCCGAATACCGGCATTCATGAGCACTGACATCGGATAATAGATCATAGGCTTGTCATAAACCGGGAGCAGTTGCTTTGATGCTACCTTTGTCAGCGGATACAATCTAGTGCCGGAGCCGCCCGCCAAAACAATGCCTTTCATCTTTTCGCCACCTCTTTCGTCCCTTCTGACCCCGTGGAGTCATTATCAAATGGTATAAAATCCGATCTGATCGGATTCTATCTATGCTTCCGGATCCGTGATAGAATATCGCACTCCTGCCTGTGCCGCCGGATGCACGACAATCTGCGGGTGATACTGTTCAAAAACAGACTCGACCAGCGTCTTGTCCGCGATGCTGCCACGGATAAACACAAAGGATTTCTGCT
>JAEDEU010000163.1 GCA_016293155.1 Clostridiaceae bacterium
AAAAATCGTTTTGCAGGGATTTTTTGATAATCCTTGCAAAACGAAATATAATATAGTATAATAAAATACGCATTTGGAAGACGGTGCTGCGCATGGCTGCACTAGCCGGGGCGTTAGCGGTGCCTTGTTACCTGCAATCCGCTACAGCAGGGGTGAATTCCGTGCAGAGGGTTACAGCTGTGCTGTCTGCCCTGATTTTGAAGACAATGAAGATCCGGTCCTTCGCAACAGCGGCCTGTGAACCATGTCAGGCGGGGAACCGAGCAGCATTAAGCAGAATCCGCTGTGTGCCGCAGGAACGCCGGGACGGAGTCCGAGAAATCAGGTAACGGGTATGGGTGTATTTCGAAGCATGGTGTGCGGTCATGCGGAGCACCGTCTTTCGATTGGATCAGCGAGGAACGGGCAATTTCGGTTGCCCGTTTTTTGACAGGTATTTAGGAGGCACGGAGATGTATCAGGCGCTGTATCGCAAGTGGCGTCCGCTTCGGTTCGCCGATGTGGTCGGGCAAAATCATATTACGGATACGCTCCGCGCGCAGCTGGAAAGCGGAAGGCTGTCGCACGCCTATCTGTTCACCGGAACGCGCGGCACCGGTAAGACGACCTGTGCCAAGATTCTGGCGCGCGCGGTCAACTGTCAGCATCCGAACAATGGTGACCCGTGCAATGAGTGCCCGGCGTGCCGAGGCATTCTGGACGGCAGTATTCTGGATGTGGTCGAGATTGACGCGGCGTCCAACAACGGCGTGGACAACATCCGCGATATCCGCGATGAAACGCGCTATACGCCCACCGCGGTCAAAAAGCGCGTGTACATCATCGACGAGGTGCATATGCTCTCACAGGGCGCATTCAATGCACTGCTCAAAACACTGGAGGAGCCGCCCGAGCACGTGCTGTTCATTCTGGCAACCACCGAGATTCACAAGGTTCCCGCGACCATTCTGTCGCGCTGCCAGCGGTTTGACTTCCGCCGTATTGCGCCGAGCGATATCGCGCACCGTATCCGCGAGGTTGCGGAGAGCGAACACATTGCCCTGACGGACGGCGGCGCGGATATGATTGCCCGCCTGGCAGACGGCGCACTGCGCGACGCGCTTTCCATTCTCGACCGCACTGCGGCGGGCGCGGACGGCCCGATTGACGAGGACACTGTGGCACGCAATGTCGGTATTCTGGCGGGCGACAGCGCGGTGGATCTGATGCGCAGCATCTCGGCAGGTGATCTTGCGGACGCAGTAGGACAGCTCGCCTCGTTTTATGCGGCGGGGCGCGACCTTGCCGCCGTACTCGATCAGCTGCTCAGCCTGATCCGCGATATGCTGCTCGTGCAGACCAGCCGGAGCGATGTTTCCGCGCTGATTTCACCGGCGTATCCGGTTCAAACCGTACAGCGGCTGTGCGAAAATATGCCGGCATCCCGATTGATTGCCTACTCCGGCATTTTGCAGGAGACGATTGCGCGGATGTCGCGCGCGGGAAACAAGCGCATTGAAGCGGAGCTGTGTGTAGTGCGCCTGTGCCGGCTGACGGCAGAGGATCATGATACGCTGAGCGGACGGCTGGATGCGCTGGAGGAAAAGCTCAGCAGCGGCGCCTTTACCGTGGCCGCACCCCAAAAGGCGGCGCGTCCCAAAAAGCAGACTGCCGCTGAAGCGGAGGACGATACCCCGCCGTGGGAGGAGCCGTCCAAGCCGAAGGCGGAAAGCAAGCCGTTTGAAGCGAAAAGCGCACCCGAATGGGAAAAAATCTACATGGCGGTACATAAGAGCGTGCCGCGCAGCGTGTTCCCGCACCTGATGACCTCAAAGGGAATGTTCCATGACAATAATCTGATCGTACTGTGTCAGAGCCCGCTTGCCCGTGACGCGATCTCCAAGGACAGCGTCAAGCAGGCGCTCGCGGCGGCAGCTCAGCAGATTACCGGACAGGAATACCGCATCAAGGTCGTGGAGGAGGAACAGGTGTCCAAGTTATCCACCAAGGCGAATCCGCTGGATGAAATCGTAAAACGAACAACTTCGTTGAATATACCGACTCAAGTAATCGACTAGGAGGCTGTACTATTATGGCAAGAAGAGGTTTTCCGGGCATGAGCCCGAAGGGCGGCATGGGCGGAATGAATATGAACGCAATGCTCAAGAAGGCACAGAAGATGCAGGAGGATATGGCAAAGGCACAGCAGGAGCTGTCCGAGAAGGAGTACACTGCGACTGCGGGCGGCGGTGCTGTTTCCGTCACGGTCAAGGGCTCGAATGACATCGTTGACCTGAAGATTTCTCCGGATGTTGTGGATCCGGACGACATCGAAATGCTGCAGGATCTGATTATGGCGGCGGTCAATCAGGCACTCAAGGTTGCCGACGAGGAGAGCGCACAGATCATGAGAAAGGCAACCGGCGGTGCAGGCATCCCGGGTGTATTTTAATCCATGAATTATTTTGCGCCATCGGTCGAGACGCTGATTGATGAATTTGCAAAGCTGCCGGGCATCGGACGCAAGACGGCACAGCGGCTGGCGTTCCACGTGCTGAATCTGCCGGAGGCGGACGCACAGCGGTTTGCACAGGCGATCACGGGTGCACGCGCCAGCGTGCACACCTGCCAAAAGTGCCAGAATCTGACCGACAGCGACCTTTGTCCGATCTGCTCCAATCCCGCGCGCGACGCGCAGACCGTATGCGTGGTGGCAGACCCGAAGGATGTGGCGGCGTTTGAGAAAACCCGAGAGTTCAAAGGTCTGTATCACGTGCTGCACGGCACGATTTCTCCGCTCAACAATATCGGACCGGAGGATATCCGCATTCGTGAGCTGCTTCAGCGCATTGCGGAGGACAACGTGCAGGAGGTTATCATCGCCACCAACCCGGATACGGAGGGCGAGGCGACCGCGATGTATCTCGCGCGGCTGCTCAAGCCGTTCGGGATCCGCATCACCCGGCTTGCCTACGGCATTCCGGTGGGCGGACATCTGGAATATATCGACGAGGTCACGCTCACCCGCGCGCTCGAGGGCAGACGGGAGCTGTAACAGGAAAATAAGAAATCGTCCTTCTG
>JAEDEU010000164.1 GCA_016293155.1 Clostridiaceae bacterium
ACGGCGAGCTCGTCGCAGCGGTTGTTGTTCGCATTCTGCGCGTGTCCCTTGACCCAGTGGAAGGTCACGCTGTGCACCTCCAGCAGGTCGAGCAGGCGCTCCCAGAGATCCGGATTCTTTGCCGGCTCCTTGGGGGTGCGCATCCAGCCCTTGCTGCGCCATTTCTGCGCCCAGCCCTTGGTGACTGCATCAATGACATACTTGCTGTCAGAATACAGATCCACGTCGCAGGGCTGCTTGAGCGCCTCCAGCGCAGTGATTACTCCAAGTAATTCCATACGATTATTTGTCGTATTGTCAAATCCCGCACTCATCTCCTTCCGGTGCTCCCCGTACTGGAGAATGATGCCGTAGCCGCCCGGGCCTGGATTGCCCGAGCACGCTCCGTCTGTATAGATTGTGACCTTTTTACGCATTATTCGTCCTCATTTACGTCGATATCGTCCTCATCATCCTCATCCGGAGTACCCTCGGTGCGGGTGATGGAAATGACCTTGACATCCTCATCCAGGCGCATGACGCGGACACCCTGCGAGCCTCTGCCGCAGACGCGGATTTCCTCCACGCTGGTGCGGATCATGATGCCATTATCCGTGATAATCATGACATCGTTGTCCGGATCGACAACCGCAACGCCGGCAATCGGACCGGTCTTGTCGGTCAATCCGTGTGCGGTGATGCCGCGCACGCCGCGGTGATGGATGGAATATTCCTCCACCGGTGTGCGCTTGCCGTAGCCGCGCTCGGTGACGGTGAGCACCTCGGCATTCGGACGGGCGCGAACGGCACCGACCACAACGTCGCCCTCATCGAGCGCAATGCCGCGCACGCCGCCCGCGGCGCGTCCCATGACGCGAACCTCGTTCTCATCGAAGCAGACCGAGCGTCCGTTGCGCGTGACCATCAGGATCTTCTGCTTGCCGTCGGTCAGTCGGACGTCCACCATGCGGTCGCCCTCCGCCAGATTCAGCGCACGCAGACCCGCCTTGCGGATGTTGACCAGATCGGTGAGCGCGACGCGCTTGACCGTGCCCATTTCGGTTGCGAAGAACAGGTAGCGATCCTCATAAAAGTCCCCAATCGGGAACATTGCGGTGATCTTTTCGTCCGGATCGACCTCCAGCAGGTTGACAATGTTCATGCCCTTTGCGGTGCGTCCGGTCTCCGGAATCTGATAGCCCTTGAGCTTATACACCTTGCCCTTGTCCGTGAAGAACAGCACATAGTCGTGCGTGGAGGCGGTGAACAGAATCTCCGCATAATCCTCCTCGCGGGTTGCCATTGCGGAAATGCCACGTCCGCCGCGGCGCTGTGCACGGTATGTGTTGGTGGGCAGGCGCTTGATATAGCCGTAATGCGTGAGCGTATAGGTGCAGTCCGTGCGCTCGATCAGGTCCTCGATGTCGATCTCGTTCTCGATGGTCGTAATCTCGGTGCGGCGCTCGTCGCCGAACTTCTGCTTGATCTCCTGCAGCTCCTGCTTGACGATTTCCAGAATGTGCGAGCGGCTTGCCAGCACGTCATTCATCTCCGCGATGCGCGCGGCAAGGTCGTCATACTCGCCGTTGACCTTCTCGCGCTCCAGACCGGACAGGCGTCCGAGGCGCATATTGACGATGGCCTGCGCCTGTACCTCGTCGAGGTGGAACTCCATCTCCTCCTCGCCGTCCACGATGCCCAGCAGTGCAATCTGGTTAATCATAAACGGCTCCTGCATGAGGTTGAGCTTCGCCTCCGCCTCATTCGCGGATGCGCGGATGATTGCGATAATGCGGTCAATATTGTCGGTTGCGACCTTCAAGCCCTCCAAAATATGCAGTCGCGCCTGTGCCTTTGCCAGATCGTGGCGGGTGCGGCGCTCAATGACCTCATACTGGAATTCAATGTACTGGTCGATCAGCTGACGCAGATTGAGCGTGCGCGGCTGGTTCTTGACCAGCGCCAGATTGTGCACGGAAACGGTATCCTGCAGCTGAGTGTAGTTGAACAGCTGATTGAGCACGACCTGTGCGTTGACATCGCGCTTCAGCTCGATGACGATGCGCATACCGTTGCGGTCGGACTCGTCGCGCAGGTCGGAAATGCCCTCTACGCGCTTGTCGCGCACCAGATTTGCGATATTTTCCACCAGACGCGCCTTGTTGACCATATACGGAATCTCGGTCACGACAATGCGCTGGCGGTTTGCGATGCCCATCTCCTCGATGTCGGTCTTTGCGCGCACGCGGATTTTGCCGCGTCCGGTCGCATACGCCGCGCGGATGCCGCTGCGTCCCATAATAATGCCGCCGGTCGGGAAATCCGGTCCCTTGATGAACTGGCAAATCTCGTCCAGCTGTGCGTCCTCGTGGTCAATGACATAGCAGATGCCGTCAATGACCTCGGTCAGATTGTGCGGCGGCATATTGGTCGCCATTCCGACCGCGATGCCGGACGAGCCATTGACCAGCATAGCTGGGAATCGGCTGGGCAGCACCTCCGGCTCCTTGCGGTCATCGTCGAAGTTCGGCATAAAATTGACGGTATCCTTCTCGATATCCGTCATCATATACGCCGCCATCTTGCTCATGCGCGCCTCGGTATAACGGTATGCCGCCGGGGGGTCGCCGTCGATGGAGCCGAAGTTGCCGTGGCCGTCGATCATCGGATAACGCAGTGAAAACGGCTGTGCCATGCGGACGAGCGCGTCATAAACGGATGCGTCGCCGTGCGGATGATATCGACCGAGTACGTTACCGACGGTAGTTGCCGACTTGCGGTACGGCCGATCTGCGGTGAGATGATCCTCGTACATCGCGTACAGAATACGGCGGTGTACCGGCTTGAGGCCGTCGCGCGCATCCGGCAGGGCGCGGCCCTTGATGACCGACATCGCATAGGCAATGTAGGCCTTTTTCATCTCCTTTTCCAGATCGACCTGCAAAATATGCTGGTTTTCAAAACTGATGCTCATGAGATCTTCCTTTCCTGTGAATGAAGCGCGGCAGTACCGCCGCTCTGAGCGAACAGCGCGAACGGATCGCGTAGATTACTCAATGTATAACAA
>JAEDEU010000003.1 GCA_016293155.1 Clostridiaceae bacterium
CTCCATTCCGCTCAAGTACATGCACACTCCGATTGAGACCATCCACATGGATGATTTGCAGTCGGTCAGCGATTTGATTTATCACTTTGTACAGAATTTTGACGGGGAGGTGGGCGCATGATCGAGCTGTTGGAGCGCCTGTGTGCGCTGCCCGGACCGTCCGGCTGTGAGGATGCCGTGCGGGATTACATCCGGACAGAGGCTCAGCCGTATGCGGACGAAATCCGGGAGGATTCCATCGGCAATTTGATGGTATTCCGCAGGGGCAGCTGCCCGAATGGAAAAACCGTGATGCTTGCCGCACATATGGATGAGGTCGGCATCATTTGTAAGGGATACACCGAGGATGGCTGCGTAAAGTTCGGCTTTGTCGGTGGCGTGGATCCGCGTGTAGTCATTGGACGGCGCGTGAAATTCGGAGATGTGACCGGCGTGGTCGGCATCAAGGCGGTGCATCTGAGCACGGCTTCCGAGCGCGCGCACATGCCCAAGACCAAGGATCTTTACATTGATATCGGCTGTACCACCAAAAAAGCGGCAGAAAAAAAGGTGCCGCTGGGAGAATACGGCGTGTTTGATGCAAAATGCCGCCGATTCGGTGACGGCTTTCTGCGCGCCAAGGCGATTGATGACCGTCTGGGCTGTGCGGTGCTGCTGACGCTGCTCAAAGAACAGCCGGCGTGCGACACTTGGTTTGCCTTTACGGTGCAGGAAGAGGTCGGTCTGCGCGGTGCGCGGTGCGCGGCCTATGCCATTCATCCGGATGTGTGTCTGGTCGTCGAGGGTACGACCGCAGCGGATATTGCAGATGTACCGGAGCACCGTCAGGTCTGCCGCCTGCGTCAGGGGGCGGTGCTGCCGTTTATGGATCGCGCGACAATTTACCATCCCGAATGGTTTGACCGCCTGAGAGCGGCAGCAGATCGGGAAGGCATTCGCTGGCAGACCAAGCAGACGGTCGCAGGAGGCACGGATGCCGGACGCATTCACCTGACCCGTGAGGGAATTCCGACCGCAGCGGTTGCCGCACCGGTACGATATATTCACTCGCCGTCCTGCGTTGCCGCGATTGAGGATATGAACGGAGTGCTGGAGATTGCACGTTTATTTTTAAAGGAAGTGGAGAACTGCCATGATTGATTTATTTGATACCTGCAGCCGGCTGGCGCAGATTTACGGCCCGTCCGGCAGAGAGCAGGAGGTACGTGCGGCGCTGACCGAGCTGGCGCAGCCCTATGTAGATGAGATTTATTCGGACGCGATGGGCAACCTGATTGCCCATAAAAAGGGCAGCGGCAAGCGTGTGATGGTTGCGGCGCATATGGATTCCATCGGTGTGGTGGCAACCTATATCGACGAGCTGGGCATGATCCGCTTTTCTTCCGTAGGCGGTCTGATGCTGGGTGATATCGTCGGCATTCGTGTGCGCTTTGCAAACGGCACGCGCGGTGTGATCGGCTATGAGGAAAAGACGCCGTTTCAGAAGCTCGGCATGGAGCATCTGTTTGTGGACATCGGCGCGACCTCGCGCGAGCAGGCGGAGCAGCTCGTGCGCCCGGGCGATTTTGCGGTATTTGATGCACCGACTTTCCGGCAGGGGGATGTCATCTGCTCGCCGTATCTGGACAACCGACTGGGCTGTGCGGTCGTGCTCGGCGCAATGAGCGCGCTGGAGCAGACCGAAAATGACCTGTACTTTGTCTTTACGGCACAGGAGGAGGTCGGACTGCGCGGCGCGACGACAGCCGCTTTTGCAGTTGCACCGGATTATGCGATTGCGGTGGATGTCACCGATACCGGCGACCTGCCGGAGCGTGCGCAGCCGATGGCGGTCACGATGGGCAAGGGACCTGCGGTCAAGATCATGGATCGCTCGGTCATCTGCGATGAGGCGGTTAAAAATGCGCTGTATGCCGCAGGAAACACACTGAATATTCCGGTTCAGCGGGAGATTATGGTGCTCGGCGGAACGGATACCGGTGTGATTCAGAGAAGCCGGGGCGGTGTGCAGTCCGGAGCGGTTTCCGTACCGACCCGTTATGTGCATACTCCCAATGAAATGGCCTCGCTTACAGATGCAGAACAGGCCGCGCAACTCATTTCTTACGCAATTGCGCGTGAATTTTAAGGATTTATTCGGAATGATTTCTGAAAATGCCGGAAAAATGTTGTGAAAAATGCTGAAAATTCTAAAATCATTTGACCAGACGGCTTCTCTGTGGTATACTACAATCAATGTAACCGAAATGTAATTTGAGAGTAGCCTTCCTGTAACCCAGGATGACAGTCTCGACAGCATTCCATTCGAGAGTGCGAACACGACGATTATAGGAGAATAGATTTTATGTTTTCAGATAAGATGAAGAAGATCCTTGCAGCAAGCGCAGTGACCACCGCAGTTGTCTGCACGACCGCAGCGGCAGCCAACGTAACTGTTACCGCAGATAGCCTGAATGTCCGTTCGGGTGCGGGTACCAATTATAAGGTGATTACGACTGTCAAGAAGGGCACTGTGCTTCAGAAGCTCGGCACCTCCGGCAACTGGGTCAAGGTAAAGGTCAACGGCAAGACCGGCTATGTTTCCGGCAAGTACGTCAAGAACGGCGGCAAGACCTCTTCTTCCTCTGATAAGAGCAGCAGCAAGAGCTTTCAGGTTAAGGTTACTGCAAGCAGTCTGAATGTCCGTAAGGGCGCAGGCACGAGCTATGCGACCATTGGCAGCCTGAAGAAGAATGCAACCGCAACGGTTGTCGGTCAGAGTAACGGCTGGTATAAGATCAAGTACGGCAAGGGTTATGGCTATATCTCTTCCAAGTACACCACTAAGACTGGTTCTTCTTCCAGCAGCTCTTCCTCCAGCAGCAGCTCCTCTTCGAGCAAGGTCAATTATAATGTCAAGGTCACTGCAAGCAGCCTGAATGTCCGCAAGGGCGCAGGCACGGATTATGCAACCATCGGCAGCCTGAAGAAGGGCGATGTCGTTAAGGCAACCGCCAAGAAGAACGGTTGGTATAAGATTCAGTATAAGGGCGGCACGGGCTATATCTCTGCGAAGTACGCAGAGAAGACCTCTGCAAAGGTAACCAGCAGCAGCGGCAGCGCCTCCTCCTCGTCCTCTGCTTCGTCCAGCAATGCATCCGACGCACCGACTTCCTACAAGTGGAAAAAGACCTTTGAGGCAACGGCTTACACGGGCGGTGGAACGACTGCATCCGGTCTGGCGGCAAAGGTTGGTCGCGTCGCGGTTGATCCGAAGGTCATCCCGCTGGGCTCTGAGCTCTATATCTCCGGCTATGGCTACTGCACCGCAGCAGACACCGGCGGAGCGATTAAGGGCAATATCGTGGATCTGTACTTCAATACATATTCTGAATGCGTGAACTTCGGCCGCAGAAACGTTACCGTTTATTTCATCAAGTAAAACACAGAGCATCCTGCCGGTTTGCGGCAGGATGTTTTTTCTATGTGCAGGACTTGACTTATGTGATATAATGAACAGGAACAAACAGTCTGAGGGGATAGCTATGTACGATAGTCATATTTTTCTGGATTTTGAAATGAATCCGGTACCGCGGGAGGCGCGCAGCGCGTTTCCGGAGGAGATGCGCTCAGTCGGTGCGGAAATTATCGAGATCGGTGCGGTCAAGCTGGATCGGGACTATAATTTGGTGGATCATTTTTCCAGCTTTGTGCGCCCGCGATATGCACCGATTGCCGCGCATATCACAGAGCTGACCGGAATCCGTGAGCAGGATGTGGCGCAGGCACCGGAGCTGGAACAGGCGTTGATCCAGTTCAGCAAATGGATCGGAGCAGGCCGTATCCGGCTGTATTCGTGGAGCATGAGCGATTTATGTCAGCTGGAGGATGAGTGCTGGCTCAAGGATATCGACCCTCCGGAGCAGCTGCTGTCGCGCTGGATGGACTTTCAGCGCATTTATACGCATCTGATGGGGATTTCCAGGCGGCATCCGCTGTCGCTGAAAAATGCGCTGGGAAGCGCGGCATGTGCGTTTGACGGAGAAGCCCACCGCGCAGTGCATGACGCGGAAAACTCTGCGGCGCTGCTCACAATGGTACATCGCGGCGAGCATCTGGAGCGCACAAAGGTTGTGCGCAGCCTGCTCAAGCCCACAGGAATGAATCAGAACAAAATCGGAGGAGAAAATTCCGCGAAGCTTGCGGAACTGCTGGCGCAGATGCAGCAGGATACATAATCAAGACCGAGCTATGGGTTTATACCCTGTGCTCGGTTTTGTATTTGTCGGCTGAAAAACAAGGTGGTTCGGCAATCCCTTTCTTTCCATAAAATACATTATTCCCATTGACAAAGTATGCTTTAAGGAGTATCATTTATTTGTATTTTTGTGAAAGAGGAATGCATCATTGCGTTGATGCAGAAGAAGTTGAAAATGGGAAATCAAAAAATTCAGCTATTAGAGGCGGTGGATCAGGTTCGTTCGCCTGTCTGGGATGACTTGGCAGAATATGTTGCAGTCACCAATGTGCGTGATGGAGAGCAGGCCTATCGGCTGCTGAAGGAACAGGAATTTCAAATTGTACTGGTGGATCTTCATTTATTTAAGATAGACGGACTGGAGCTGCTGAGGCGGATCAAGCAGGAGAAGCTGTGCCCGACTGTGGTGCTGACCAGTCAGTTTCCGAGCTTTTCTTACGCACAGCAGGGAATTATATATGGTGCGGCGGATTATCTGCTGCGTCCGCTGGAGCGTGAGAAAATTGTGGAGCTGTTGGCACGGCTCAAGAATCCTGCAAACGAGCGTACTTCTGTGCCGGAGGAGAAACTGAGGGAGGTCCTGCGTGCAATCGGTACCGAGCAGTTTTCGGAGCAGCTTGCCAAAGTGCTGGAGCATCTCGGTCAGAGCGCGGCAAATGGGGTGCAAACCGAACTGTCCATTCGAAACTTTTATCAAAGCGTGATTACACAGATATTTGAGAAATTTCCGTGGCTGGCGCGCTTTCAAAATGCAAAGGATTATGAGCGCATAGACTGGCTGAGAGATGAAGAACAGAGCATCGGCAGCTTCTGTGCCAGAAGGCTGGATGCATTGAATCGGGTTGTCATGGAATTGTATCCGGCAGCCGGAGACGATAAATGCAGCCGGATTCTCGTCTACATATTGGAGCATATTGATGGGGGATGCCTTCAGCGGGACGTTGCGGCACAGCATTTTTTGAGCAGCTCCGCGCTCAGCGAACTGTTTCAGCGCCGCCTGAAGCGTTCCTATCACAGCTATGTCAGCAATACGAAAATACTGCGGGCGGAGTATTTGCTCAAGCATTCTGATTTAAAGATTTATGAAATCAGTACGCTGCTTGGATATAAGGACGCAAACTATTTTTCTCGAATTTTTAGACAAAAGCATCATATGTCGCTGTCTGAATTCCGAAAAGACAGCAGCGCAGACTACCAAATTTAATCAAGGATATGGCCGGATATTTTTGCATATATCCGGTCTTTTTCTGTAGATGGCAGAAAAGAATCGTGTAAAAAAATAACATTTCATTTATTATATGGTAAAAATTTCATATTTCTCTAAAAAAACCTGAATTATTTCGGGATTGGGAAAAAGGGGTTGTCATGCATGAGACAAGACGATATAATAGCCACATTAAAACCTAGTTTTCCTAGTAAAACGATATATAAAGGAGGAATAAGGCGGTGAGACAGTGGAACGCCCGCAAAGATAAAGTCATTCAGCGAATGCGATGCTGTACAGAGAGAATGATATCTCGACGATCTTTGTGAGAAATAACAGCTTTTGCAGAATATAGAAAGGATAAACGCTTGTGAAGAGATCAAAACAGCATCGAGTCATTCCGGGATTTGGATTATCTCTGGGTGTGACGATGGCGATGCTCAGTATTATTGTAATTATTCCGCTGTGCTCTCTGGTATTCTTTTCGGCTCAGCTTTCGTTTTCGGATTTTTGGGAAACGATTACCAAGCCGCGCGTCCTTGCGAGCTATCAGGTCAGCTTTTTGACCGCTTTGTGTGCGGCGGCGATCAATACGGCAATGGGACTCATCATTGCATGGGTTCTGGTGCGGTATGATTTCCCTGGAAAACGCATTATGGATGGTCTGATCGAAGTGCCGTTTGCACTGCCGACTGCCGTTGCCGGTATTTCCTTGACGCATATGACGGTTGAAAACAGTGCAATCGGAAGTTTTTTTGCAAAGTTCGGCATTTCCATTGCATATACCCGGGTCGGTATTACATTGGCGCTGGTGTTTATTGGAATCCCGTTTGTGGTACGGTCGGTACAGCCTGTGCTGGAGAAGATTGATCCACAGTATGAAGAAGCAGCCAGCATTCTGGGTGCAAGCCGGCGCAGAATTTTCTTCCGCGTTATTCTGCCGGAAATCACTCCGGCGCTGATCGCAGGCTTTACGATGGCGCTGGCACGCGGATTGGGAGAATATGGAAGCGTGGTATTTATCGCAGGCAACACCCCGTATTATACGGAGATTACTCCGCTGCTGATTATGGGCAAGCTGCAAGAATATGATTATGCCGGTGCAACCTCGATTGCGCTTGTGATGCTGGCAGCTGCATTTTTGATCCTGCTGGTCAATGCCGTCATTCAGAGCCGCGCCTCCAAGATTGTCAGCGGCATCGAGTAAGGAGGAGATACCATGAAAGAACACCATAATCATGCGGTTCAAAGAATTTTGATTGCGCTCAGTGCAGTTTTTCTGACAGTCATGCTGATTTTCCCGTTGGTCTATGTCATTGTGACCGCATTCCGCGAGGGCATTGCGCCGTATTGGAACGCCGTCACGGATGAATATGCGGTGAAATCCATTTTGCTGACCGTCCAGGTTACCGTGATTACCGTTGTATTTAATACCGTGTTTGGTCTGTTTGCCGCATGGACGATTACAAAATTCCGATTCCGGGGCAAGAAGATCATTTCTACGCTGATTGATCTGCCGCTGACTGTGTCCCCGATTATTGCCGGTCTGATTTTTGTCCTGACCTTCGGGCGGCAGAGTGCGCTGTATCCGTTTTTGCAGAACGCGGGAATCAAGATTATCTATGCAGTTCCCGGAATTGTGCTGGCAACCATCTTTGTCACCTTTCCGTTTGTCTCCCGGGAAATCATTCCGGTGCTGACCGCCGCGGGAAGCTCCGAGGAGGAGGCCGCCGCTCTGATGGGTGCAAATGGATTTACAATCTTTCGGCGCGTCACCTTTCCGCATATCAAATGGGCGCTTTTATACGGCATTGTGCTGTGCACAGCACGTGCTATGGGAGAATTCGGTGCGGTATCCGTTCTCTCCGGTCATCTGCGTGGAAAAACCAATACCATGCCGCTGTATGTTGAGCTGCTGTATCAGGGATATGACTTTACCGGTGCATTTGCGATCTCCTCGATTCTGGTCGTGATGGCAATCGCTGTACTGGTACTGCGCAGTATTTTGGAATATAGAGGCAAAAAAAGTGAGGAACAGTCATGAGTTATTACGTGGAAATGAGAGATGTCAACAAGCATTTTGGCAGCTTTCAGGCTTCTAAAAATATTAATTTCGGCATTGAACGCGGCAAGCTGATCGGTCTGCTCGGACCGAGCGGCAGCGGCAAGACAACCATCCTGCGTATGCTCGCAGGTCTGGAAACCGCGGACAGCGGAGATATCATCATCGACGGAAAAATTGTCAATGATGTTCCGGCAAGCCGGCGCGGCATCGGTTTTGTGTTTCAGAACTACGCATTGTTCCGCTATCTCACTGTCTATGAAAACATTGCATTCGGACTGAAGGTGCAGAAGTGGAGCAAGCAGGATATCAAAAACCGCGTTGAGGAAATGCTTGAACTGGTGGGCTTAGCCGGTCTCGGCAACCGATATCCCAATCAGCTTTCCGGCGGTCAGCGTCAGCGCGTTGCCTTTGCAAGAGCACTTGCGCCGCAGCCACAGCTGCTGCTGCTGGATGAGCCGTTTGCGGCGGTCGATGCTAAGGTACGTCAGGAACTGAGAAACTGGCTGAGGGAAATGATTCGCACAGTCGGTGTCACCAGTATCTTTGTCACCCACGATCAGGATGAGGCCATCGAGGTGGCGGATGAGATTATTATTACCAACCATGGACAGATTGAGCAGATCGGTACGCCGACAGAAATTTATAAGCATCCGACCACACCGTTCGTCGCGCAGTTTATCGGTCAGTCGTCGATTATTGAGGATTTCTCTCGGTTCAAGGGCTTTCAGAACGTGAAAAACGCACAGCGCGCGGTCGTCCGACCGGAATACATCAGCGTTACCAAGCAGGGAGAACCGCTGAAATATCCGATCACGGTCGAACAGGGAGTTGTCGAACAGAGCCTGTTCCGCGGAAACGAAATGGAGCTGAAGATCCGCGTCAAAGGGACTCAGCTGACCGCGAAGCGGCTGCTGGATGAGGCGCCGATTGCGGTGGGCGAAACCGTCAATGTGTTTATCTACCGCATGTATGCCTTTGATGAAACCAATGCTTATGTGGTTGAAAATGTCAGCCTCAGCTCGCCGGATTCGATCGTTATCTAAGGGAGGGGTTTCCTTGAACATAGAGAGATTACAGACGGATATTCTCATCATCGGCGGCGGCGCAGCGGGCTGCTATGCCGCAAGGACGATTTGCGAGGAAGCACCCGACCTTCGCGTGATGATTCTGGAAAAGGCAAATATCAAGCGAAGCGGCTGTCTGGCGGCAGGTGTCAATGCATTGAACGCCTATATCGCCCCGGGCAAAACGCCGGAGTTTTATGTGGACTATGCGAAGCAGGATGCGCACGGCATCGTGCGCGAGGATCTGCTGCTCACCATGAGCGAGCGCCTCAACGAGGTTACCGCCCAGCTGGAAAAGCTGGGACTGGTGATTCTCAAAGATGCAGATGGAAATTATGTGATGCGCGGCAGCCGAAATGTCAAGATTAACGGCGAGAACATCAAGCCGATTCTGGCAGATGCGGCGGCGGGCTGTCAGAACGTCACGATCTACAATCACGTCAACGCGGTGGATTACATTGTAAAGGATGGTCGCATCATCGGTGTATATGCCAATGATGTGTTAAAGGATATGCTGTACTTTGTAGAATGCCGGGCCTGCCTGTGCTGCACCGGCGGTGCATCGGGACTTTACCGTCCGAACAACCCCGGATTTTCCCGTCATAAGATGTGGTATCCGCCGTTCAATACCGGAGCCGGTTATGCAATGGGCATCCGGGCGGGTGCAGAGATGACCACCTTTGAAATGCGGTTTATCGCACTGCGCTGTAAGGATACGATTGCCCCGACGGGCACGCTGGCACAGGGTGTCGGTGCAAAGCAGGTGAATGCACGAGGAGAAGTCTATGAACAGAAATACGGTCTGACGACCTCGCAGCGCGTCTACGGCACCGTGACGGAAAACCGAGAGGGACGCGGTCCCTGCTATCTGCGGACAAAGGGCATTTCCGAGGAGCAGGCGGACAGCCTGAAAAAGGCATATCTGAATATGGCACCGTCGCAAACGCTGAAATGGCTAGAGAACGGAAGCTCTCCTGCCGAGGAAAATGTAGAGATTGAAGGAACCGAGCCGTATATCATCGGAGGACACACGGCGAGCGGATACTGGGTGGATACCCATCGCATGACCACAATCCGCGGACTGTTCGCTGCCGGAGATGTCGCCGGAGGATGCCCGCAAAAGTATGTAACCGGCGCACTGGCAGAGGGCGAAATCGCAGCACATGCCGCAGTCGAGTATTGTAAGGGCATAGAACGGGAAGCGATTCCGGATGATTATATTCATGAGCAGGCGCGGGAGGCACAGTCCTATTTCCAAAACGATGCGGATGCCTTTACGACCGAGCAGCTGGAAGAAGCGATGCAGGGCGTGATGGATCACTACGCGGGCGGAATTGCCACAGACTACGGTTATACCGAATCCGGTCTGGCGATTGCGGACGAGAAAATCCGCCGCCTGACTGCTTTGTCGGATTCCGTACACGTATCGGATGCACAGGAGCTGACACGGCTGTTTGAGCTAAAGGAACGACTGACGGTATGCCGGGTTGTAATTGCCCACCTCGCCGCACGCAAAGAAACCAGATGGCACTGCTTTGCAGAGAATTTAGACCATCCGGATTGTGATGACAGCGGTCTGCATTATATCAATTCCCGCTTCTGCGACGGAGAGCTCCGGATTATCGAACGGGAACTGACAGGGAGGTATGAAAATTATGAGCATTGCAATTGACTCCCAGAAATGCGTGGGCTGCGGCCGATGCACCGAGGTTTGTCCGGGCACGCTGCTGCGAATGTGCGGCGGCAAGGCGCAGATTCGTTATCCGGAGGAGTGCTGGGGATGTGTATCCTGCGTAAAGGAATGCGCAGTCGGAGCAATCTCACTGTTTCTCGGCGCGGATATCGGCGGCATGGGCAGCCGTATGACGGTACAAAAGGACGGCGCGCTGCTGCACTGGACGGTGTGCCGCCCGGACGGAACAGCACAGACAATCACGGTAGACAGTCGTGATTCCAATCAATATTGACAAGTTTGGAGTGAAAAATATGAGTGGATTATCCCATTTAGATCAGTTGGAAGCGGAAGCAATTTATATTATGAGAGAGGTCGCGGCGGAGTGTGAGCATCCTGTCATGCTGTACTCCATCGGCAAGGACAGCTCGGTCATGCTGCATCTGGCGCTGAAGGCGTTTTATCCCGAAAAGCCGCCGTTTCCGTTTTTACATATTGATACGACATGGAAATTCCGGGAGATGATCGAATTCCGCGACCGAATTGCGGAAAAGTACGGAATTGAAATGCTGGTTTATTCCAACCCGGACGGCATCGCGCAGGGCATCAATCCGTTCGACCACGGCGCAGCGTATACGGATATCATGAAAACGCAGGCACTCAAGCAGGGACTCAAAAAGTATGGCTTTACTGCGGCATTCGGCGGCGGACGGCGTGATGAAGAAAAGTCCCGCGCCAAGGAGCGTATTTTCTCCTTCCGCAATGCGGCACAGGCATGGGATCCGAAAAATCAGCGTCCGGAAATGTGGAAGCTGTACAATACCAAAATTCATAAGGGCGAAAGCATCCGCGTGTTCCCGCTGTCCAACTGGACGGAGAAGGATATCTGGCAGTATATCCAGCGGGAAAAGATTGAGATTGTCCCGCTATATTTTGCGGCAGAGCGCCCGGTCGTCGAGCGCGACGGCAATCTGATTATGGTGGATGATGATCGCTTTCCGTTACAGCCGGGAGAGGTGCCGGAGCTGAAAAAGGTGCGATTCCGCACGCTCGGCTGTTATCCGCTGACCGGCGGTGTGGAGTCGGACGCTGAAACACTGGATGAAATCATTGCAGAAACATTGTCTGCGGTCACCTCCGAGCGCACCAGCCGCGTGATTGACAAGGAAGCAGCCGGAAGCATGGAGCGCCGAAAGAGAGAAGGGTATTTTTAATCATGAAGAATTTATTGAAATTTATCACCTGCGGCAGTGTGGATGACGGTAAATCCACGCTGATCGGACATATCCTATACGATACCAAGCGCATTTATACCGATCAGGAGCAGGCGCTGGAGCTGGACAGCAAGGTGGGCAGCCGCGGCGGCAAGATTGACTATTCGCTGCTGCTGGACGGTCTGATGGCAGAACGTGAGCAGGGCATCACCATTGATGTGGCGTATCGCTATTTTACTACCGATGAGCGCAGCTTTATTGTGGCAGACACGCCGGGACATGAGGAATATACCCGTAACATGGCGGTTGGCGCCTCGTTTGCCGATCTGGCGATTATTCTGGTAGATGCCTCTCAGGGCGTGCTGGTGCAGACCAGACGGCATACACGTATTTGCGCACTGATGGGTATCCGGTACTTTGTCTTTGCACTCAATAAGATGGATCTGGTCAACTACAGCCGCGAGCGCTTTGAGAAGATTCAGTCACAGATTGAGGAGCTGGCGCGGGAGCTGAAGCTGCACAGTGTACAGATCATTCCGGTTTCTGCGACTGCGGGAGATAATCTGACGCAGCCGTCCGGAAATACCCCGTGGTATGACGGCGTTCCGCTGCTGCGGTATCTGGAGACGGTTGATATCACGGAATTGCAGACCGAAGAAGGATTTTATCTTCCGGTTCAGCGCGTCTGCCGCCCGAATCACACCTTCCGCGGCTTTCAGGGTCAGATCGAGTCCGGTGAAATCCATACCGGAGACACGATCACCGTTCAGCCCAGCGGGGAGCAGGCGAAGGTTAAGCGTATTTTAATCGGAGACAGAGATGCGCAGTCTGCTGTCACCGGAGCTCCGGTGACCATCCAGCTGGATCGTGAAATTGATGTATCGCGCGGCTGTGTGCTGACCAGAGACAACCGGATTCGCAGCGGAAAGGCATTTCAGGCAACGCTGCTGTGGATGGATGACACGCCGCTCTCCGAGGGCAAGGAGTATTTTGTTCGGATCGGCACCAAGCTCCTGCCCGGCATTGTCCATCGTATCCGCTATCAGACCGATGTCAACACCGGAGAGCAGCTGGCAGCATCCTCGCTGTCCAAGAACGGAATCGCACTCTGCGATATTTCGGTGGATGAAGAAATTCCGATTGATACCTTCCGCTCGCATAAGGCGCTGGGCGAGCTGCTGTTGATTGACCGTGTCACGAATATGACATCTGCCTGCGGTGTTGTGGAGGCGATTGTACGTCAGGAGGATGTAGAGCGTTCGGTACGGTTCCGAAAGGACGACACCGAGATCAAAACGCATTTGTTTGAGACCTTCTACTTCCAGATCGAGAGCGGAAGCATCGGAAGCTATGATCCGGAGGCGGTGCGCTATGACATCGGAGATGCAATTCCGCTCAGCGGAGAGGGCTATGCGTACCCGCAGAATTTCGATATCTTGTCTCTTTCCGGCAACACCGCGATTTTGATTCGCGATGGACGAGTGGCAGATCTGATTCCGATTGCGCAGTATGAGATCGGCGGAATGCCGCTTGTCAACGGCAGAGGTTTTGAAATTCGTGCCGGCTCTCAGGAGGAACTGGAAGAATTTTTGACTGCATACCGCGAGCAGTCGGGAGAGGAACAGTTCAGCCGCTGGCTGAGATTTGAAACCTATCGAAGCGTTACATTTCGCTGCGACTCAGGCAAAAATTATGTAATTTGAATTTTTGATGATATGAAAATAGGATGCAAATACCGTCAATCTTTATGGTTGGCGGTATTTGTGCCGTTTGCGCATGATATCATCGGAGCGGAGGGCTGTATCATAGGATAAACGGAGACTGACAGACGGAGGAGATGAATGAGAAAGAATTACGTTCAGCGTGTCATGATCCATTTGCCGGAGGATATGGATGTGCATCGTCTGGCCGGGAAAGTGAACCGGTTTCATGTCGAGGTGATCGAGAGAAGGCTGAATCAGGCTGATTTGCCGGTTGAAAAGAAGCTGGAAGCAGTCAGCCGAATTCAGGAAAATCTGAAGCGGAGAGAGGTCAATGGATGGATTGAATCAATGCTGCCATGAATGATGCTGTTGCGCACCGTAAAGTTTCCCTTTGTGCGGCGGCGCAAATCTGCCATTGCAGGGCATAAAGCTATTGGTCAGGATGGCGATGCGCTTTTCTCTTGGGGAACGGATGATGCGGCAGCCGGTTACGCCGACTGCATTGCAGCCCAGTCCCATCATCATGCACAGTGCCTGCTTACCGCAGGTACCGGCACGGCGGAAGCAGCCGTCCATCTGAAATGCGACGCGCGGCAGCAGACCGGCATCCTCCAGCAGGGTAAACAGCGGAAAGAAGATCGCCATTGGCGGAAGCATGACGGATACGACCGTGGCGAGCACACGCCATGCGCCGAATACCAATGCCTCGGCAAGGACGGAAGGGATATGGAGCAGCATCAGCGCATCCCACAGCGGCTGCTCCAACCCGAACAGCAGATCGGACAGCAGCTGGGAAGGCACGTTTGCACCTGCGATGGTCAGCCAGAGAATGCCGAACAGCAGCAGAAGCATCAGCGGAATGCCAATGGCGCGGCGGCTGAGCAGCTGATCCAGACGGGAAACTGTGTGCGGACGGCTTTCCGTTACGCATTCGGAAGCAATCTGCTCTGCCTGTAATACCGTAGAGGATACCAGATGATCGGACAGGCGGGAGAGCAGTCCGGCAGCGTTCAGTTCGGAGCGGCAATGGCGCACTGCCCGCACAAAGTCCGGACGCGTGAGGGAACGGGCGGAGAGGAACTCCTCGCTCAGATCATCCTCAAGGGCGCGCAGTGCGTGAAAGCGTGTGAGATGAAATTGTTCTGTCAGCTCCTCGATGACCGAATCGGCGAGATAATGAACCGGATAGAGCTGCTGTGTCCGCTCGCAGACGGATTCCGCGGCGTGCAGCAGCTCCGGCATCCCGACTGCGTCCCGTGCGATACAGGGCACGACTGGGACGCCCAAACGCCTGCTCAATCGGTCGGTGTCGATGTACAGACCGCGCTGCTCGGCTTCATCCATCAGATTGAGTGCAACAACTGCACGCGGCGTGACCTCGAGCACTTGCAATACCAGAAACAGATTTCGCTCCAGACAGGTCGCATCACAGCATATGATGACGGCATCCGGTGCGGCGAGCGTGACAAAATCCCGCGCGGCGGCTTCGTCTGAGGAGTCGGCAATCAGCGAGTAGGTGCCGGGCAGATCAACCAGTGTAAATTCGGTCTGCTCCAGCGTTGCTGTGCCGCAGGCGATGGTCACGGTTTTGCCCGCCCAGTTTCCCGTGTGCTGGCGAAGATTGGTAAGTGCATTGAAAATGGTAGACTTTCCGACATTCGGATTGCCCATCAGGGCAACCGTCAGGTGCCGGTTCATTCGGTCTGGATATGAATGCGATCGCTGTCGCATCGGCGCAGGGCGAGCACCGTGCCGCGCACGAGAAAGGCGCACGGATCGCCGGAATAGCTGCGGAACAGACAGCGGATGTGTGTGCCCGGAATCAGCCCCAGCTCCTGAAGCCGGCGGCGCAGCGCCTCGTCTACCTGTAAGGACTGAATGCGGGCGGATTGTCCGACCGTCAGTGCAGACAGAGACTGCGCCGCGGGATCACAGCGGGAAGCGGAAATAGCTGCAGACATAAAGCATCCCCCTTATTGCAGTTGGTCTTACTGATACAGTATGCGGTACGGAGAAAGGAGGTTCTTGCGGAGCGGACTTAGTATCCAAAACAAGAAAAACATCCCCCTCGATCCTGCAATGCGCGGATAAGGGGGATGTGTGAGATCATATTCGTTACTGAACAGCTGCCTTGAGCGCATCTACACGGTCGATACGCTCCCATGCGACATCCAGCTCGGTTCTGCCCATGTGACCGTAAGCGGCGAGCTGACGGTACTGCGGCTTTCTCAGATCCAGATCACGGATGATTGCGGTCGGGCGCAGGTCGAATACCTTTTCGACTGCCTCGCTCAGAACGTCGTCCGAAACCGTGCCGGTGCCGAAGGTGTCAACCAGTACGGAAACCGGCTGAGCAACACCGATTGCGTATGCCAGCTGAATCTGGCACTTGTCCGCCAGACCTGCCGCAACAATGTTCTTTGCGACATAGCGTGCAGCGTAAGCGGCAGAGCGGTCCACCTTGGTCGGATCCTTGCCGGAGAATGCGCCGCCGCCGTGCGGTGCGGAGCCGCCGTAGGTGTCGACGATGATCTTGCGTCCGGTCAGACCGGAGTCGCCCTGCGGACCGCCGATGACAAAGCGTCCGGTCGGATTGACGAAGAAGCGGGTGTTCTCGTCCAGCAGCTCTGCCGGGATGGTCGGCTTGATGACCAGCTCGATCATGTCCTTGCGGATGGTCTCCAGAGAAACCTCCGGACCGTGCTGGGTGGACAGAACCACGGTGTCTACACGCAGCGGCTTACCGTCCTTGTCATACTCTACGGTGACCTGCGTCTTGCCGTCCGGACGCAGGTAGTTCAGTGTACCGTCCTTGCGCACTGCGGTCAGCTTCTTTGCCAGCTTGTGGGAGAGGGAGATTGCCAGCGGCATCAGCTCCGGCGTTTCGTTGCAGGCGTAGCCGAACATCATGCCCTGATCGCCTGCGCCATTGGTCAGGTCGTCGTTCATTGCGCCGTCCTTCGCCTCCAGCGCCTTGTCAACGCCCATTGCGATGTCGGAGGACTGCTCGTCGATGGTGGTGACGACAGCGCAGGTGTCGCAGTCAAAGCCGAACTTTGCACGGTCATAGCCGATTTCACGTACCACCTCGCGTGCGATACGCGGGATGTCTACGTAGCACTGGGTGGAAATCTCGCCCATGATGGAGATCAGACCGGTGGTGCAGGTGGTCTCACATGCAACACGTGCATTCGGATCCTTTTCCAGAATTGCGTCGAGTACTGCGTCAGAAATCTGGTCGCAGATTTTGTCCGGATGTCCTTCGGTTACGGACTCGGAGGTAAACAGATGCTTTGCCATATCAGTAAATCCTTTCTGCTAATAAAGAGATGATAATAAATACGAAAACATATAAAATTGCAACAAAAAACGCCCTCCAACCGGCGGGGGACGCATGGAAAACTCCTCATCTTTCGATCTTTGTCACCGCCGGATTTGGCACCTTGCCTGCGCAGGTTGCCGGGTTTCATCGGGCCGATCCCTCCACCGCTCTTGATAAGGTCTATTTGTTTGTTGGGATACATTATATCGAAAACTGTCGCACCTGTCAAGGGAAAATGTGTGCAAAAAAAGGAATGAAGAGGGGACAGCTGCCTGTAGCTGGGCGGATATATTAGCTGAAAACAGGAAAATACTATGCAACTTCGCAACAATGCCTGCAAAATCATGACGTATTTGGTCAGGTTTACTGCTTGAAAAATCCGGATGATATACCTATAATTAATGATAACTTAGGGAACGCTGAGTTTGTTTGATTGTAAACTTTTTGGGAAAAGAGGGTTTTTCGTTTTTGTCGTCCTTGACGATGCCGCCTCGGTGGGCTATGATAGGAGAGAATGGAAAACAACAGATTTAGGTAAAAGGTTAAAATGTATGAATGTTTATTTAGGTATTGACATCGGCTCGACGACGGTAAAGGTCGTTGCTGCCGGCGAAAACGCCGAAACAGGAGCGCTCGAGATTCTTTACAAGAAATACGAGCGCCATTTTTCGCAGGTTCGTGAGAAGGCGTGCGAAATGCTGCGCGAGGCGCAGCCGGTGATCGGGGATGCGACGCTCCGCGTGGCAATTACCGGTTCTGCCGGACTGGGTGTTGCAAAGGCAAGCGGCGTAGACTTCGTACAGGAAGTGTTTGCTACCAGAAAATGCGTGGGCACCTTCGTGCCGCAGGCGGATGTCGTTATCGAGCTGGGCGGCGAGGATGCAAAGATCGTGTTCCTGACCGGTCAGCTGGAGGAACGTATGAACGGCTCGTGCGCAGGCGGTACCGGCGCATTTATCGACCAGATGGCGGTACTGCTGGATGTGCCGACCAGCCAGCTGGATGAGATGAGCCTGCGTGCAGAGAAAATTTATACCATTGCATCGCGCTGCGGCGTGTTTGCAAAGAGCGATATCCAGCCGCTGCTCAACGAGGGCGCGCGCAAGGAGGATGTCGCGGCATCCATTTTTCAGGCGGTTGTTAATCAGACCGTCGGCGGTCTGGCGCAGGGCCGCGAAATCAAGGGAGATGTGCTCTTCCTGGGTGGTCCGCTGTTCTTCTTCAAGGGACTGCAAAAGCGCTTCCAGGAGACGCTGAAGCTGAGCGATGAGCACGCACACTTCCCGGAGCTGGCTCCGTATGCGATTGCGGCAGGTGCTTCGTGCTATGCGAAGGACACCACTGCGGAGTATACATATGACAGCCTGCTTGAGACGCTGGAAAAGGCGGCAGGGGAGAAGGTTCAGAATGCAACCCTCGATCCGCTGTTCCGTTCTCGGGAGGAATATGAGGCGTTCTGCCGCCGTCACCGCTCCAACGACATCATGCGTGAGAATGTCACGATGTACGAGGGCAATGCCTACCTCGGCATTGACTGTGGCTCCACGACCACCAAGGTTGTGCTGATCGGTGAGGACTGCCAGCTGCTGTACAATTTCTATGCGCCGAACAAGGGCAATCCGGTCGATGTCGTGCGCGAGCAGCTGATGCAGCTGTATGAGCTGTGCGGAGACCGCGTGCACATCCTGTCGTCCGCCGTCACCGGCTACGGTGAGGCAATGATGCTCAACGCCTTCGGCGTGGATTTCGGTCTGGTCGAGACGGTTGCGCACTTTAAGGCGGCACGTCACTTTGAGCCGGATGTCGATTTCATCATCGACATCGGCGGTCAGGACATCAAGTGCTTCAAGATCGCCAACCACTGCATTGACAATATCTCGCTGAACGAGGCGTGCTCCTCGGGCTGCGGTTCGTTTATCGAAACCTTCGCGCGCTCCATGGGCTATTCCATCGAGGAGTTCTGCCGCGTCGGTCTGTTCGCAAAGCATCCGATTGACCTCGGCTCGCGCTGCACGGTATTTATGAATTCGTCCGTCAAGCAGGCACAGAAGGACGGCGCAGGCATTGACGATATCTCGTCCGGTCTGTCGGTTTCGGTAGTCAAGAATGCGCTGTACAAGGTCATCCGTGCGCATTCGCCGGATGATCTCGGCAAGCACATCGTCGTACAGGGCGGCACCTTCCTGAATGATGCCATCCTGCGCTCGTTCGAGCTGGAAATCGGACGCGAGGTCACCCGTCCGGCAATCTCCGGACTGATGGGTGCCTATGGTGCGGCGCTGTATGCCAAGGACAATGCAAAGGAAACCAGCACGCTGATCGGCATGGATGAGCTGGAGGTATTTTCGCATAAGACAGCGACCGTCAAGTGCGGGCTGTGCACCAACCACTGCTCGCTGACCGTTTCCACCTTCACCGGAAACCGCAAATTTATCTCGGGCAACCGCTGTGAGCGTCCACTCGGCGGCGGCGACAAGCGCAATCTGCCCAATCTGTATCAGTACAAGATGGAGCGCCTGAGCGGCTATGCGGAAAAGAGCCGACCGGGCAGAGCGCGGATCGGCATCCCGTTCGGGCTGAATATGTTCGAGCTGCTGCCGTTCTGGCACACCTTCCTGACCGAGCTGGGCTTTGAGGTTGTGCTGTCCGATGTCTCGACGCGCGAGACCTATTCCAAGGGTCAGAATTCCATCCCGTCGGATACCGTATGCTATCCGGCGAAGCTGATGCACGGACATATCGAAAACCTGCTTGAGAAGGGCGTGGACTCCATCTTCTATCCGTGCATGACCTACAATCTGGATGAGCACCGCACGGACAACTGCTATAACTGTCCGGTCGTGGCGTATTATCCGGAGCTGCTGAAGTCCAATATGTCCTCTCTGGAGGGTGTGGACTTCATGATGCCGTACTTTGAGCTGAATCAGGAAAAGCACTTCATTGCTGCGGCAAACAAGCTGTTCTCCAAAAAATATCCGGACATCCACAGACGTCAGATCAAGCAGGCGGCGCTGGCTGCCTACCGCGAGCTGGATGCCTTTTACGCGGACATCGCCAGAGAGGGCGAGCGGGCGGTTGCCTATGCGGACGAGCACGGGCTGGAAATCGCCGTGATCGCAGGCCGTCCGTATCATGCCGATCCGGAGATCAACCATGGTATTGACCGTTTGATTCAGTCCTACGGCATGGTGATCGTCTCGGAGGACTCCATCGCGCACCTGTCCACGATGCCGTATGTCAACGTCCTCAACCAGTGGACGTATCATTCCCGTATGTATATGGCGGCAAATTATGTCACGCACAAGCCGAATGCACAGATCATTCAGCTGGTTTCGTTCGGCTGCGGCATTGACGCGGTTACGACGGATGAAATGCGCGCCATCACCGAAGAGGGCGGAAAGATCTACACCCAGCTCAAGATTGACGAAATCAGCAATCTGGGCGCGGCAAAGATTCGTATCCGCAGTATGCTTGCAGCAGTAGAGGAGGGACGCAAATATGCCAGCAGCAGTAAAGCCTGAAGCAAAGCAGGACCGTAAAATCCCGCGTGTTGCGTTCACGGAGGAAATGAAAAAGGACTATACGCTTCTGCTCCCGAATATGCTTCCGATTCAGTTCAAGCTGATTATCGCAATCATGAAAAACTACGGCTACCATATGGAGGTACTGGAGACACGGGGCAAGAGCATTGCCGAAACCGGACTGCGCAACGTACATAACGATATGTGCTATCCGGCGCTGCTTTCCATCGGTCAGCTGATTGACGCGCTGGAAAGCGGAAAATATGATACCAACAAGGTTGCCGTCATGATGACGCAGACCGGCGGCGGCTGCCGTGCATCCAACTATATCCACCTGCTGCGCAAGGGGCTGATGGAGAGCGGCTATGGTCACGTGCCGGTCATCTCGGTCAACTTCTCCGGTCTGGAGGAGAATCCGGGCTTCAAGATTACGCCCAAAATGCTCGTGCAGGTCGCTTACGGCATCCTGCTCGGCGATCTGATTATGATGATCTACAACCAGTGCCGCCCGTATGAGGTCAATAAGGGCGACTGCGACAAGGCGGTAGATCAGCTGGTTGAGCGCATCTCGAAAAAATTTGACGGCGATAAGCTGGTCAAGTACAAGGATGTCAAAATGCTGTACTGGCTGATCGTCAAGCGCTTTGCGCAGATCGAGATGAAGGATTTTGGCAGCAAGAAGAAGGTCGGCATCGTCGGAGAGATTTATGTAAAATTCTCCCCGCTCGGCAACAACTATCTGGAAGAGTTCCTGCTCAGCGAGGGCGCGGAGCCGGTGCTGCCGGGTCTGCTGGATTTCTGCCAGTACTGTATTTATAACGGCATTCTGGATCACGAGCTGTACGGCAGAAGCCTCAAAACTGCCATGATGATGAAGGCTGCCTACCATTTTGTGCTCGGCAAGCAGAAGGATATCATCAACGTCATCAAAAAGGACGGGCACTTCCGCCCGCCGATGTACTTTGATGAGGTGCGTAAGCTGTCGCAGAAGATCATCAGCCCGGGCGTCAAGATGGGCGAGGGCTGGCTGCTGCCGGCGGAAATGGTCGAGCTGATCGAGGAGGGCGTGCCGAATATCGTGTGCACGCAGCCGTTCGGCTGCCTGCCGAATCACATCGCAGGCAAGGGCATGGTACGCAAAATCCGCGAGCAGTATCCGGATGCGAACATCGTTTGTGTCGATTACGATCCGGGCGCATCGCGCATCAATCAGGAAAACCGCATCAAGCTGATGCTTTCCAGTGCAAAATAATGAAAAAATATCAAAAACATCCGGAAACCGAGTGGTTTTCGGATGTTTTTTGCGTAAAAAAGCACTCGCGGAAACGAGTGCTTTCAGTCAGTCAATATTTTTGCGGAATACGCCGGGGGAGCAGCCGACCCGTGCAGAGAAGGCGTGGATAAAATTGGCCTCACTGTTGTAGCCGGTGCGGAAGGCGATTTCCTTGATGGTAAGATTAGTAGTGCACAGCAGCATTTTTGCACGGTTGATGCGCTGAAGAACGATATATTCGTGCGGAGCATAGCCGGTTTCACGGCGGAACAGACGGGAAAAATGAGACGAGCTCAGTCCGACAGCCTGTGCAGCGGTCTGAACGGAGAGATCATTTGCCAGATTTTCATGCATAAAGTCCAAGGCCTTTTGAATCAGGGTGTTCGGAATTTGATGCCCGATCGGTGTGAGCAGGGAGGTGAGCGCCGTGTAGATCGCCTGAGACTGCTGAATTTCAGAGAGCGAACGTTCATCCGCGCAGGCGCTGACAATGCTCAGCAGCTGACGGTCGATCTGAAATACGTCCGCAGGTGTGAACAGATGACCGTAATTTTTGATAATCTGTTCATACAGTGCGCGGCTGTTTGCGCCGTCAAAGTGCACCCAGACAAATTCCATTGGTGCAGTGGCATAATATTCATGGATATCCCGGCAGTCCATCAGCGCCAACTGACCGGCATGGATGATGGTGTGCTCTGCGTTGCCGATGGCAACAGACATTGAGCCGGAAAGAATGTAAAAAATTAAAAACGTATCGTTGTGGCTGGGCAGCCGTCCAATCTCCGAACGATAGGAAAAGTGATACTCTGTAGAACAGTGATAATGCCCGCAGCGGGTCACATAATACAGCAGCTTCTTTGCCATTCCGGACGGAGTATGAAAGTATTTTACGGAGCCCGCCAGTACACCGGATTCCTGAAGCATCATAAGATCACCTCGCTGTTGTCCGTCAAGTGAATCAAGCATTTTGATATTTTTACTATAGCCTATTTGCTGAAATAATGCAAGATATTTCTAAAAAAATATACATAATTTATTGCTTTATCTGAATAAAAAAAGTTCCTGATAGTGCAAAAACGATCAGGAACTTGTAATATTTGGAAGTGATTATAGCTTGGAAGCAATTACATCGGACATATCGTACATACCCGGATCGGTCTTGGAAGCAAGGAAAATACCTGCATCCACCGCACCAACTGCAAATACTTCACGGGACAAAGCAGTGTGACGGATCTCGATCAGCTCATCGCGTCCTGCGAACAGAACCTCGTGCTCTCCGACGATCGTGCCGCCGCGGATGGAATGCATACCGATTTCATGCGCCGGACGCTTCTCGCGGCGGTCATGTCGGTTGTAGGTATATTCCGGATCATACGGAAGCGCTTCGCTGACGGCGTCCGCCAGCATCAGTGCGGTGCCGGACGGGGCATCCAGCTTCTGATTGTGATGCTTTTCCGTGATTTCCACGTCGTAGCCCTCGCCCAGTACGGACGCGCACTTTTTGAGCAGCTCCATCATCAGGTTGATGCCGATGGACATATTGCCCGAACGGAATACCGGAATTACCTCTGCTGCATTGCGGATCATGGAGAGCTGCGCTTCATTGTGACCGGTGGTGCAGATGACAACCGGCGTTTTGGTGCGCACGCAGTAGCTCAGCAGGGACTCGGTTGCGCTCGGATTGGAGAAGTCGATGATGACATCGCACGCGCCGCTGAACTCACACGGATCGGCATAGACCGGATAATCGGACAGCTTTTCGGTGTACGCATCAAAGCCGGCAACGATTTTGACGTTTTCCCGCTTGGAGCAGATGTCGGTGATGACTCTGCCCATACGGCCGTTGCAGCCGCTCAGACCAATTTTCAACATCCCAGAAATCCTCCTTAGCGTACCAGCTTCAGACCGGCATCGGTCATTGCCTTGCGCATTGCCTCGGTGTGTGCCGGAGTCATGTCGCACAGCGGCATTCGCAGCTCACCGACATCCCAGCCGAGGAAGCGCATTGCCATCTTGACCGGAACCGGATTGACCTCCAGGAACAGTGCGTTGATGAGGTCAAGATACTTGAGCTGCAGCTTGGTTGCCTCGGCGTAGTTTCCGTCCAGGCAGTTTTGAGCGATTGCGTGCGCCCAGTCCGGAGCGACGTTTGCAAAGACGGAGATGACACCCTTGCCGCCCATGGACATCAGCGGAACGATCATGTCGTCGTTGCCGGACCAGAAGTTCAGCTCATCGCCGCAGAGGCGCATTGCCTCAGCCAGCAGAGAGAAGTTGCCGGAGGCCTCCTTGGCACCGTTGATGTTCGGGTGCTTGGAGAGCTGATAGTAGGTGTCGGCGGAGATATTCACGCCGGTACGGCTCGGAACATTGTAGAGGATGATCGGCTTGGTCACAGCATCCGCAATCGCGGTGAAGTGACGCACCAGACCGTGCTGAGAGGTCTTATTGTAGTACGGGGTAACGCACAGCAGACCGTCAGCGCCTGCATCGGCTGCAAACTTGCTCATCTCGATGGCATACGAGGTATCATTGGAGCCGGTGCCCGCAACGACCGGAACACGACCGGCTACGTGGTCGATGCAGAACTGGATGACTTCCTTGTGCTCCTGATCGGACAGGGTGGAACCCTCGCCGGTGGTGCCGGCAATGGTGATGGAATCGATGCCGCGTGCAATCTGATCGTCGATGATCTTCTTGAACTCCGGATAATTGATGCCGGTCTGGGTCATCGGGGTGATAATTGCAACGTTTGCACCGGTAAATACAGGCTTCTTCATAATAAATCTCCCTCCGGTTTGATAAATGTCTCTCTAAGAATGATCGGTAAATTTAGTCGATGTAGCCCTCGGCGCAGAGCAGCTCAGCCATCTCGACTGCACCGCCTGCCGCACCGCGCAGGGTGTTGTGGGAAAGGCTGACGAAGCGGTAGTCAAAGATGCTGTCGTCGCGCAGACGGCCGATGGAAACCGCCATGCCGCCCTCAAGGTTGCGGTCCAGCTTTGCCTGCGGGCGGTTGTCTTCCTCAAAGTAATTGAGGAACTGCTTCGGTGCGGACGGGAGGTTCAGCTCCTGAGCGCGGCCCTTGTATGCCTTCCAGCGGGCGATCATCTCTTCCTTGGTCGGCTTGTTCTTGAACTTAACAAATGCAGCAGCGGTGTGACCGTCGGATACCGGTACGCGCAGGCACTGTGCGGAGATGGTCGGCTCGGTAGCGGAAACGATCTTGTCGCCCTCGACCTTGCCCCAGACCTTCATCGGCTCCTGCTCGGACTTCTCCTCCTCGCCGCCGATGTACGGGATGACGTTGTCGATCATCTCCGGCCAGGTCTCAAAGGTCTTGCCGGCGCCGGAAATTGCCTGATAGGTGCAGACAGCGATCTTCTCAATGCCGAAGTCGCGCAGAGCGGACAGAGCCGGTACATAGGACTGGATGGAGCAGTTGGACTTAACTGCGATAAAGCCGCGCTTGGTGCCCAGACGCTTGCGCTGTGCCGGGATGATCTCGGCGTGCTCCGGATTGACCTCCGGAATAATCATCGGAACGTCCTCGGTGAAGCGGTGTGCGCTGTTGTTGGAGATGACCGGGCACTCCAGCTTTGCGTACTTTTCCTCCAGAGCGCGGATCTCCGGCTTCTTCATATCGACTGCACAGAAGGTGAAGTCAACCTTGGAAGCGAACTCCTCAGCGTCTGCCTGTGCGTCATACAGGATCATATCCTTCATGGACTCCGGAATCGGGGCTGCCATCTTCCAGCGACCCTCGACAGCCTCGGCATAGGTCTTGCCCTTGTTGCGGCCGGAAGCTGCGATTGCAACGACCGTGAACCACGGGTGATTCTCCAGAATGGTGGCAAAGCGCTGACCGACCATACCGGTCGCGCCGATGATACCAACCTTGTAGTTTTTCATGATTGTTGTTCCTCCGTATTGAGATCTTTCACTTTCATAAACAACGATTGTGTGCTTGTAAAAAAAGCCGGTTGAGCAATGCAACCGGCAGTACAGACAAGAATCAGTGTCTAAATCCTCGATAGCGCAACACCAGCAGAATGCATGATGACAGCCGGAACGATGTTCTCGTTTCCGTCCAGACAACGCCGGTGCGAGCGGACGGTTATCTTCGGCGGCGGACCCTTTCGCGGGCGGTTCAAACGGAGTCGCATCTCCTTCCAACGCGTTACTGATGTACGCCGCGCCTCAATCGATTTATGAAATTTAAGTACGAATTCATTCTAACATGACAAAAAATGCTTTGTCAAGCACGATAACAGGGGAATGCGCACAAAAAGGAGCGTAAAAATGTGGAGGAATCGTCATACTCCACAGAAACCCACCGATGGAGCGGTCATATTTACGAAAAGGAACAAAAAAATAGGAAAAAAACAGTCATCCGCGGCTCTTGATTTCGGAGAGGTTTTAGACTATGATATGTTGGAGCTAAAAGACTGTGTTAAAGGAAGCCTGTTTTATGAAAACCAGTGATTTTTATTATGACCTGCCGGAGCGTCTGATTGCGCAGACGCCGTTGCAGCAGCGTGATGCATCCCGCATGATGGCGCTGAACAAGCAGACCGGAGCGGTGGAGCACCGGCATTTTACCGATCTGATCGAATATCTGGAGCCGGGCGATGTGCTCGTGCTCAACAATTCCCGCGTCATTCCGGCGCGCCTGCTGGGCGAGCGCGCGGATACCGGCTATCCGGTGGAGCTTGTGCTGCTCACCGACCATGGTGACGGTCTGTGGGAGTGCCTGACCCGCCCGGGCAAGAAGTGCCGTGTCGGCGCGGAGCTGACCTTCGGCGGCGGAAAGCTGACCGCAACCGTAGAGGACATCCTGCCGGACGGCGGAAACCGCATGATCCGGTTCCACTACGAGGGCGTATTTTTGGAGGTGCTCGGCGAGCTGGGCACGATGCCGCTGCCGCCGTATATCAAGGAAAAGCTGGAGGATCCGGAGCGCTATCAGACCGTGTATTCCAAAACGCCCGGCTCTGCCGCAGCTCCGACCGCCGGTCTGCACTTCACGCCGGAGCTGATGCAGCGCATCCGCCAAAAAGGCGTGAACATCGCCTATGTCACCCTGCACGTCGGTCTGGGCACCTTCCGTCCGGTCAAGGTGGAGGACGTGAATGAGCACGTGATGCATTCCGAATACTATACGATGGATGCGGAGAACGCAGAGCTGATTAACCGCACCCGCGCGGAGGGCGGCAGAGTATTTGCCGTCGGCACCACCGCGACCCGCACGCTGGAGACCATCGCGGACGAAAACGGACAGGTGCGCCCGTGCTCCGGCTGGACGAATATCTTTATCTATCCGGGCTACAAATTCAAGGTAATTGACTGCCTTGTGACCAACTTTCACCTGCCGGAGAGCACGCTGATGATGCTGATCTCCGCCTTTGCGGGGCGGGACAACATTATGAACGCATACGCCATTGCCGTGCAGGAGGAGTACCGCTTCTTCAGCTTCGGCGATTCCATGCTGATTTTTGACGACACAAAGAGAGGATAATTCATGTTTGAGGTATTAAAGACCGAAGGACGCGCGCGCCGGGGCGTATTCACCTGCGCACACGGAACCGTGCAGACGCCGGTATTCCAGAATGTCGGCACGCAGGCGGCGATCAAGGGCGCGGTATCCGCGCGCGATCTGGAAACGCTGGGCTGTCAGATCGAGCTGTCCAACACCTATCATCTGCACGTCCGTCCGGGCGATCAGGTCATCCGCCAGCTGGGCGGTCTGCACAAGTTCATGAACTGGAACGGACCGATCCTGACCGACAGCGGCGGCTTTCAGGTGTTCTCACTGTCCAGCCTGCGCCGCATCAAGGAGGAGGGCGTGTATTTTTCCTCCCACGTGGACGGCAAGAAGATCTTCATGGGGCCGGAGGAAAGTATGCAGATCCAGTCCAACCTCGGCTCGGATATCGCCATGGCATTCGACGAGTGCTGCGAAAACCCGTCCCCGTATGAGTACGTCAAGGCGTCCTGCGAGCGCACCACCCGCTGGCTGCACCGCTGCAAGGCAGAGCTGGACCGCCTGAATAGTCTGCCGGATACCGTAAACCCACAGCAGATGCTGTTCGGCATCAATCAGGGCGGCACGTATGACGACTTACGTGTGGAGCACATGAAGGCAATCGCAGAGCTTGATCTGCCGGGCTATGCCATCGGCGGTCTGGCGGTCGGCGAATCGCACGAGGTGATGTACCACATTCTGGACGTTGTCCTGCCGCACGCGCCGGTGGAAAAGCCGCGCTATCTGATGGGCGTGGGCACGCCGTCCAATATCATCGAGGGCGTATACCGCGGCATCGACTTCTTTGACTGCGTGATGCCGACCCGAAACGCACGCCACGGACATCTGTACACCTGGGACGGCGTGATGAACCTGAACAATGCAAAGTATCAGCTGGACGACCGTCCGATCGAGGAGGGCTGTCAGTGTCCGGCGTGCCGGAATTACAGCCGCGCCTATATCCGCCACCTGCTCAAGGCGGGCGAGATGCTCGGACAGCGTCTGTGCGTCATGCATAACCTGTATTTTTACAACAATCTCATGGTCAAGATCCGCGAAGCGCTGGACGAAGGTCGCTATACCGACTTCCGCAATCAGTGGACGGAGCGCCTTGCAAAGCGCATTTAACAGACAATCCAAGACATGTTTTCCTGCCTCCTCCCATAAGGTATATCAAATGCCGGATGGGAGGGGGTTTTTTGCGTTCACTCAAAAGCGGAGCGGCGGTGCTTGCGGCTTCCAACTTGCTGTTACAGGCGCTTGGCATGGTGTATATGACCATGCTCGGGCGGCTGGGAAGCGCGGAATCGGTCGGTGTGCTCCGTCTGGCGCAGACGGTGTATTATTCCTGTCAGGGCGTGTGCCTGTCCGGGCTGACACTGGCTGCATCCAGATTGTCTGCGGCGCACGAGCGCGACCTCGCTGCGGTTTCCGCGGTCGGACGCAGCGCCTATACGCTGTTTCTCGTGCTGTTCTCCGGCATTGCAGCGGCAATGCTCGTGGGAAATGATCTGATTGCGGAGCGGTTTATTCATGAGCCGGCAACCGCCGCGGCGCTGATCGCCTGCCTGCCGTGCCTCATGCTGACCGGATACGAAAATATTTCCAAATCGCTGTTTCTCGGTCTGGGCAGAAACGGCGTTGCAGCGCTGTCCGAAATCGGGGAGCAGGTGGTGCGGCTTGCGGCAGTCGGAGCATTCCTGTTCTCGCTCAGCACGGGATCATCCGAACGGTTCTGCGTACTGGTGTTCTGCGGCATGACGGTGAGCGAATGCTTCAGCACAATGTTTTTGGGAAAAATGCGGCAAAAACTGCTGCTTCCCGCGCAGAATGTGAGCTTTACACAGCGGATTGTGCGCATTGCCCTGCCGGTCTCCGCCGCGTCGCTTGCAGGCAATATTCTGTCTGCACTGGAGACCGTGATTGTCCCGCAGCGCATGATGCACTGGGGCATGACGCATGAGCAGTCGCTCGCCGCGATCGGCTCGCTGGCGATGCTCGCTCCGATTCTGACCGTGCCGTCCGCACTGGTGCGCTCGGTGTCCGCCGTGCTGATGCCGGAGCTGTCCGCCGCCGAGGTGCACGGAGGACGGGAAATCGAATACCGCATCTCACAGACCCTGCGGCTGACCTCGTGGATCGGCATACCGGCGACGCTGATTCTGCTGCCCTGCGCACCTGCCCTGATGCAGATGATCTACCACACGCAGATGTCCATGAGTGCGGTGGCGCTGTACAGCTTTATCGTGATCTGCTCGTATTTTCAGATCATCCTGTATGCCGCGCTCGCCGGACTGGGGATGCAGGCGCAGTGCGCGGCGGCAGAGGTGCTGCTGCGGTGCGTGCAGTTTTTCCTGACCTGGGTGCTGACCGGACAGCTGGGGCTGAACGGATACCTGTGCTCCGATCTGCTCTGCGGGCTGGCGATTGTACTGGTCATGCTGGTGCTTCTTGCTCGTACAAAGCCGATATTCGGTCTGTTCCGCAGCGTGAGCGGCTCGGTTTTGGCAGGCACGGCGCTTGCTGCGCTGGAGCTTGTGCTGTGGAAGTGGTGGCAGCAGTCGGAATATGCGATGCTGATGGCAATGACGGTGAGTTTGGCAGTTTTTGTGCTGGTGGTGGGAAAGGTCTTAAAAAGCCGCCCTAAACGCGTATAACAATCACATTGACCTGTGTATCATTTGGTGATAGAATATAAACAAAAAACAGGCACAGTTTGTGCTGAACAAGGAGTTTCCCGTGCATAATGTAGTGATTCGTCCCGCCACGCCGGAGGATGCGGCGGAAATGCTGGCTCTGTACACCCCCTATGTGTTGGAGACCACTGTGACAAGTGAATATGACCCGCCGTCTCTGGAGGAATTTGAGGGACGCATCCGCACATTCAGCGCGAAGATGCCGTGGCTGTGTTGCGAGCTGGACGGGGAGATCGTCGGCTATGGCTATGCCTCGCCGCACCGCACCCGTGCCGGCTATCAGTGGTCGTGCGAGACCTCGATCTACACCAAGATGGGCTTTCAGCGTCTGGGCATTGCGACCGCGCTGTACAAGTCGCTGTTCGAGCTGCTGACCTATCAGGGCTATTATTCCATCTATGTCGGCATCACCAGCCCGAACCCCAAAAGCATGAAATTCCACATGGCGATGGGCTTTTCGCGCATGGGCGCGTATCAGAGCAGTATGTATAAATTCGGGCGCTGGCGTGATGTCATCTGGATGGGCAAGACCCTGCGCCCGCATTACGGCGAGCCGCAGCCCACGCTGCTGTTTCCGGACATCAAGGACGGTCCGTTCTGCCAGATGATTCTGGAGCAGGCAAAGTATCTGATTCAGCCGAAGGAGGAGACGACATGAGCCGTCCGCTGTACCGGCAGATTTATGAGCGGATGCGGGAGGACATTCTGGCAGGGCGGCTGTCGCACGGCGACAGACTGCCGTCCATCCGTCAGATGACGCGGGATTCCGGCGTCAGCCGTACCACGGTGGAGACCGCCTACGAGCAGCTGTGCGCAGACGGTCTGGTCAACTGTGTGCCGCAGAGCGGTTATTATGTCAATCAGCTGCCGCGCCGCAGGGAGCGCGTGCACACGGCGGAGCCGCAGCCGCAAAAGCCGCGCTATGATTTTTCCGGAAAATATCTGGATCCGACCTCGTTTGACTTCGATATCTGGCGCAGGCTGTCGCGCGCCGTGATGCAGGACAGTGCGAGCTTTCTCGGCTACGGCGACTGTCAGGGCGAATATGAGCTGCGCCGTCAGATTGCCCGCTATCTCTCCGCCGGGCGCGGCGTGTATGCGTCCGCGGAAAATGTAGTCATCGGCGCGGGCATTCAGACGCTGCTGAGCATTCTCTGCGAGATGTTCGACAAGAGCGGGCGGAGGATTGCCTTTGAAGACCCCGGATTCCAGAAGGGGCTGCGAATCTTCCGCGATCACAATTATGAGATTGTATCCGTACCGGGCGGCGCATCCGGCATCGACATCCGTGCGCTGTACGAATCCGGGGCGAATATGCTGTATATTTCGCCGTCGCATTCCTTCCCGTCCGGCGCAACGCTGCCGCTGGATAAGAGGCTCAAGCTGCTCGAATGGGCGCAGAGCACCGGAGACGGGATTTTGTTTGAGGATGACTATGACGGCGAGCTGCGCTATACGGGCAAGCCGCTTGCCACCCTGTCCAGTCTGGATGCAAACGGACAGGTGATTTATCTCGGCACCTTTTCCAAGCTGCTGCCGCCGTCCATCCGCATCAGCTATGCCGTGCTGCCGGATGTGCTGGTGCCGGAATACCTCCGCATCGCGCAGCGGTACAACCAGACCTCCAGCACGATGGAGCAGCTTACCATGGCGCGATTCATTGAGGAGGGCAGGCTGGAGAAGCAGGTGCGCCGTCTGCGTCGGATCTATGGACGCAAAAATGAGGCGATCACACGCGCGCTGGACAGACAGTTCGGCGCGCTGGCAACTGTACGGCCGAACGATACCGGACTGCATCTGAATGTATCGCTCCGCATCAGCGAGCGGGCGGATTCGCTCTGTGCCCGTGCAGAGGAGCACGGACTGCGCATTATTCCGCTTTCCTCCTATCGCACGGAGGGCGCGGAGAGCGAGACGGCAGACCTGTACCTGTCATGCGCCGGTATTGCGGAAAAGGACATTGAGCCGGCAATCCGGCTGCTGAGGGAGCTGTGCTCATGAAAAAGGAAAATGTACATGCGGGACACCGCGAGCGGATGCGGCAGCGGTATCGGGAGCACGGTCTGGAGAATTTTGCGGATCATGAGGTTCTGGAGCTGCTGCTGTACTATACCATTCCGCGCGGCGATGTCAACGGAGTGGCGCACCGGCTGCTGGAGCGGTTCGGGAGCATTGCGGGCGTATTGGACGCGCCGGAGCGGGAGCTGAAAAAGATCACGGGGATTGGAGACAGCAGCGCACTGTTTCTGCATCTGCTGCCCGAGGTGTTTCGGCGCTATAACCGTCCGAGCGAGCGGGTTCAGATTCATTCGCTTGCGGAGGCAGGCGAGTATTTTGAAAGATATTATGAGGGCATCGGCTGCGAACAGCTGGTGCTCATGATGCTGGACAACAAGATGCAGGTGATTGCACTGCGCGTGCTGTCCACAGGCGCACCAGACAGGGTGCAGGTGAATACGCGCCGGCTGATGGAGCTGGTGCTCAGCGACAACGCGGTGCAGGTTATCATCGCGCATAACCATCCGCACGGCAGATCAATGCCGTCGCGTGCCGATCTGGAAACCACGATCACGATCCGCCGCTCGCTGGAAACCATCCATGTGCAGCTGCTCGATCACATTGTGGTGGGCGATGACGGATACTATTCGTTTACCAAAAACCACTGTCTGAAATAGAGAGGGAGCTTCATGCGGCAGACGGTGCGCTGCTGCGGGGCATTCAGCTGATTTCGCGGCGAACATCCAAACAAGAATCTTCTGTGTCCTTTGACGAAAAACCGCTCGTCAGAGGACATTTATTTTCAACCACAAAACGAACAATCGTTCTTGCAAAACATTTTAAATCAGGGTATAATAGCTGCAAGAGGAATATGATCGGTTTGCCGCGGAGGAAATGCGGCAGGAATGATGGAGGTGGACTATGCCGAAATTCAAAATCCATTCCGACTACAAGCCTGCGGGCGATCAGCCGCAGGCGATTGAGAAGCTGTCACAGGGCGTGGAGCTGGGGCTGGAGGAGCAGACGCTGCTCGGTGTCACCGGTTCAGGAAAAACCTTCACGATGGCGAATATTATTCAGAATGTTCAGCGTCCGACACTCGTGCTGGCACACAACAAAACGCTCGCGGCGCAGCTGTGCTCCGAGCTGCGCGAATTCTTTCCCGAAAACGCGGTAGAATATTTCGTGTCCTACTATGACTACTATCAGCCGGAGGCATATATCGCGTCGACCGATACCTATATCGAGAAGGACGCGGCGATCAATGACGAGATCGACCGCCTGCGTCACTCCGCGACCTCAGCGCTGTTCGAGCGCAGAGATGTGATTATCGTCTGCTCGGTATCCTGTATCTACTCACTCGGTGACCCGATCGACTACAAAAATCTGGTGATCTCCCTACGGCAGGGCATGACTAAGGATCGCGATGAGCTGACCCGCAAGCTGATTGACATTCAGTATGAGCGCAATGACATCGCATTTGAGCGAAACCGCTTCCGCGTGCGTGGTGATACGGTGGAGATCTGGCCGGTTTATACGGATTCCTACGCGGTGCGCGTGGAGTTTTTTGGAGATGAAATTGACCGCATCAGCGAGATTGACCCGCTGACCGGCGCACGCAAGCGCGATTTGCAGCATGTGGCAATCTATCCGGCATCGCACTACGTCACGACCAAGGAAAAGATGGACGCGGCGATTTGCAAGATTGAGGCTGAGCTGGAGGAGCGCGTCAAATGGTTCGAGGAAAACGACAAGCTGGTCGAGGCGCAGCGCATCAAGCAGCGTACACGGTATGACATCGAAATGATGCAGGAAATCGGCTTTTGCAGCGGAATCGAGAACTATTCCCGCGTGATATCCGGCAGAGAGCCGGGCAGTGCACCGTTCACGCTGATCGACTATTTCCCGGATGATTTTCTGCTGATCGTAGACGAGTCGCACGTCACGCTGCCGCAGGTGCGCGCGATGTACCACGGCGATGCGGCGCGCAAAAAGAGCCTCGTGGACAACGGCTTCCGCCTGCCGTCCGCCTATGACAACCGCCCGCTGAATTTTGAGGAATTTCAGCAGCGCATTCATCAGGCAATCTACGTCAGCGCCACACCTGCGGAATTTGAAACCAGCCGCTCGGCGCAGATCGTCGAGCAGGTCATTCGTCCGACCGGTCTGGTCGATCCGGAGATATTTGTGCGCCCGATTGAGGGGCAGATTGACGACCTGATCGGCGAGATCAACAAGCGGATTGAGCGGAAGGAGCGCGTGCTGGTCACAACGCTGACCAAGCGTATGGCGGAGGATCTGACCGCCTATCTGGAGGGCGTGGGCATTCGTGTGCGATATATGCACCACGATGTCAAAACCATCGAGCGCATGGAGCTGATCCGCGATCTGCGTCTGGGCGTGTTTGACGTGCTCGTCGGCATCAACCTCCTGCGCGAGGGACTTGACCTGCCGGAGGTATCGCTGATTGCGATTCTGGACGCGGATAAAGAGGGTTTCCTGCGCTCGGAGACCTCGCTCATCCAGACCATCGGACGTGCGGCGCGAAATGCCGAGGGCAAGGTCATTATGTACGCGGATACGATTACGCCGTCCATGGAGCGCGCGATCCGCGAGACCGAACGCCGCCGCGCAATTCAGACTGCATACAACACGGAGCATGGAATTGTACCGAAAACCATCATCAAGCAGGTGCATGAGGTGATTGAGATTTCCGCCACGCCGAAGGGAAAGGAGATCAAGCTGACCCGGGCACAGAAGGCGGAAAAGATTGCCGCGCTGACCAGACAGATGAAGGAGGCGGCAAAGATGCTGGAATTCGAGATTGCCGCCGATCTGCGCGATCAGATCCGGCAGCTGGAAGCGGAGGGATAATTTTTGGAATATATACACGTAAAGGGTGCGCGGCAGAACAATCTGAAAAATATCGACATCAAGCTGCCGCGCGATCAGCTGATTGTCATGACCGGACTGTCCGGCAGCGGCAAGTCCTCGCTGGCGTTTGATACGATTTACGCGGAGGGACAGCGCCGTTATGTCGAGTCGCTCTCGTCCTATGCACGTATGTTTCTGGGGCAGATGGACAAGCCGGATGTGGATTATATCGAGGGACTTTCCCCGGCGATTTCCATCGACCAGAAGACGACCAGCAAAAATCCGCGCTCGACGGTGGGCACGGTAACCGAGATTTATGACTATCTGCGTCTGCTCTGGGCGCGCATCGGCACGCCGCACTGTCCGAAGTGCGGTAAGGAGATCAGGCAGCAGACCATCGACCAGATTATTGACTGTCTGATGGCACTGCCGGAGCGCACCAAGCTGCAAATTCTCGCGCCGGTGGTGCGCCAGCGCAAGGGCGAGCACGTCAAGGTGTTCAAGGACGCCTCCAAGAGCGGCTATGTCCGCGTGCGTGTGGACGGAAATCTCTACGATCTCTCGGAGGAGATCAAGCTGGAGAAGAACAAAAAGCATTCGATTGAAATCGTGGTGGACCGCATCGTCATCAAGCCGGATATTCGCGCGCGCCTGACCGACTCGGTCGAGACGGCGTGCGCACTGTCGGGCGGACTGCTGATTGCGGATGTGATCGACGGGGAGGAGCTGTCCTTTTCGCAGAACTATGCCTGTGAGGACTGTGGCATTTCCATCGAGGAGCTGACCCCGCGTATGTTTTCGTTTAACAATCCCTATGGCGCGTGCCCGACCTGTACCGGTCTGGGGATGCAGCTCAAGGTGGATCCGGAGCGCATTATTCCCAATCCGAAGCTCTCCATCGAAAAGGGTGCGATTCAGGCAAGCGGCTGGAGCTCGCCGGAAAAGGGAAGCATTGCGCGGATGTACTATGAGGCGCTCGGCAAGCGGTACGGTTTTACGCTGAGCACGCCGATCGAAAAGATGAGCAGGGAAGCGGTACATGCGCTGCTGTACGGCACGGACGGGGAAAAGCTGACACTCAAGGTCGCGCGCTATTCCGGCGGCACGATGGAGCAGGCGTTCGAGGGCGTTGCCAACAATCTGGAGCGCCGCTACCGCGAGACCAGCTCGGACTGGGCGCGCAATGATATTGAAGAAAGCATGAGCGAGGTGGAGTGTCCGGACTGCCGCGGACGCCGCCTGAAAAAGGAAATTCTCGCCGTCACAGTCGGCGGGCTGAACATCATGGAGTTTTGTGAAATGCCGGTGACCAAGGCGCTGGAGTTCATGAAAAACCTCGAAATGACCGAGACGCAGCAGGTGATTGCCGCGCGCGTGGTCAAGGAAATCGTCGAGCGTCTGGGCTTTCTGAACAGCGTCGGACTCAATTACCTCACGCTGTCGCGCGCCTCCGGCACGCTGTCCGGCGGCGAGAGCCAGCGCATCCGTCTGGCGACGCAGATCGGCTCATCGCTGATGGGTGTGCTGTACATTCTGGACGAGCCGTCCATCGGACTGCACCAGCGCGACAATGACAAGCTGATTGCGACGCTCAAGCGCCTGCGCGATCTCGGCAACACGCTGATTGTCGTCGAGCACGACGAGGACACGATGTATGCCGCGGACCACATCGTGGATATCGGTCCGCGTGCCGGCGTGGATGGCGGCAATGTGGTCTTTCAGGGAAAGATGGAGGATCTGCTGAACTGCGAGGAATCGCTGACCGGTCAGTATCTGTCCGGCAAAAGGCGGATTGAAATTCCGCAGACGCGCAGAGAGGGGAACGGCAAGCATCTGGTCTTCACAGGCTGTGCGGTCAATAACCTCAAGCATCAGACCTTTGATATCCCGCTCGGCACATTAACCTGTATTACGGGCGTTTCGGGCAGCGGCAAGTCCTCGTTTGTCAATGAGATTCTGTATAAAAAGCTGGCGGCGGATCTGAACCGCGCCAAAACCCGCCCGGGCGCGTTCGACTCCGTGGAGGGCATGGAGCATCTGGACAAGGTGATTAACATCGACCAGTCCCCGATTGGACGCACGCCGCGCTCCAATCCGGCGACCTATACCGGTGTGTTCAACGATATCCGCACGCTGTTCTCGCAGACGCAGGATGCGAAGATGCGCGCCTACGGGCCGGGACGATTTTCCTTCAACGTCAAGGGCGGACGCTGTGAGGCGTGCAGCGGCGATGGTCTGCTCAAGATCGAAATGCATTTTCTGCCGGATGTCTATGTCCCGTGCGAGGTGTGCAAGGGCAAGCGCTACAACCGCGAGACGCTGGAGGTGCGCTATAAGGGCAAAAACATCTCCGAGGTGCTGGACATGACGGTGGACGAGGCGGTGGAATTCTTTGAGAATCAGCCAAAGATTTATCGCAGACTGCTGACATTGCAGGAGGTCGGTCTGGGGTATGTGCGTCTGGGTCAGTCCTCCACAACGCTGTCCGGCGGCGAGGCGCAGCGTGCGAAGCTGGCGGCGGAGCTGTCCAAGCGCCCGACCGGAAAGACGCTGTATATTCTGGACGAGCCAACTACCGGTCTGCACATCGCGGACGTGCATCGTCTGGTGGATGTGCTGCAGAAGCTGGTTGAGACGGGCAATACGGTTGTCGTCATCGAGCATAATCTGGATGTCATCAAGGTAGCGGATCATCTGATTGACCTTGGTCCGGAGGGCGGAGACGGCGGCGGAGAGATCGTCTGCACCGGTACACCGGAGGAGATTGCCGCGTGCGAGCGGTCGTATACCGGTCAGTACCTGAAAAAATATCTGCAAAGATAAGAGAACCAAAAATGCGCTGTATCCAAAAACGGGTACAGCGCATTTTTCTGTGCGGGATGAAAATACTAAACCTCTTTCTTCTGATAGATGCGCATCGAGATCAGAGCGGAAAGGACAAGTATGATTACGGTCACAGCAATACCAATTACAGGCAGAGCGTGGATCAGAGACGGCGGGAATTGAGAGGTGGCAATCGCCTCTATCAGCTGTTCATTTTTTCCGATCACGGCAAAGCCGCCGAATGCGGCTGCAAATACTGCGATCAAAAAGATGCGTGCCTTTGCGCCACCGAAGCGGAGCGTAATCGGCATGGATACCGCGTTCATGGCAATGCCGACGCAGGCGGCAGCTGCGATGGTAATCAGTCCGTCCTCCGGAATCAGATACATCGGAGGTATCACCAGACCGAGTGCGAGGCGCAGCAGCGACAGGAGCGCGCCCAGCAGGGTGCAGCAGAGCATCAGCACATACTTTTCCAGGATAATGGCTCGGCGGGAAACCGGAAGGATGACCGCGTATCTGTCCCAGTGACAGTTGTCATCCAGATTCATTGCGGTCACTGCCAGAATCGAGCAGTAGCAGGTCATAAAGCCGACGGAAAAGCTGCCGAATGTCAGACCAAATATGACCAAAAATGCAATTACAAATTTAAAGGTAGAGCTGAGTGCACAAAAATCCTTATACAGCAGGGCTTTCATTTCGTATGCTCCTTTCCGAGATAAACCATGATGGTTTCCAGACTTGCGCGCTCATACGGCGTATTCTGCGGCAGAAGCGTGCGGACAGCGAGCGCCTCCGTGCCGTAGCTTCCGGCGCGGCGGGCGGCGACTGCCTGCGGACCGAGCGAATTCAGCCATTCCTCCGAGCCGCGGATGATGCAGTAGCGGTCGAGCAGAACGTCCTTTTCCTCGCAGAACAGCAGCTGACCCTGATGCAGAAAGGCAATGTAGTCGCACAGGCGCTCCAGATCGCTGATGATGTGAGACGAGATCAGGATGGTGTGCGTTTCATCCTGCATGAAATCGTACAGAATGTCGAGAATTTCGTCGCGGACAATCGGATCGAGTCCGCTGGTCGCCTCATCGAGAATGAGCAGCTTGGCATTATGCGAGAGTGCGGCGGCAATGGCGAGCTTCATCTTCATGCCGCGCGAGAACTTGCCAAATCCTTTTTTCCGCGGCAGCTGGAAGCGGTCAAGAAAATGCTCGTAGACATCCGGCTGCCAGCTGCGGTATATGCCGGAGAGCATTTTGCCGAGCTGCTCGGGCGTGATGGTGGACGGAAAGCAGCCCTCGTCCCAGACCACACCGACCTCCTGAAGTACCTCGTGGAGCGGGCGGCGGTCGCTGTCCATCAGAGTAATACTTCCCGCATCCGGAAAGGCTGCGCCGGTGATCAGGCGGAGCAGCGTGGACTTGCCCGCGCCGTTTTCGCCGATCAAACCGGTCACACAGCCCTGCGGAATATTCAGTGTGAGATTGCCGAGTGTAAAGCCGTTATAGTGCTTTGCCGCGTTTTCAATCGTAATCGCGTTCATATCGTTGCCTCCTTATTCCTCAGACAGAGTGTGCAGCATGGTGATGATGTCGTCGATGGAAAGCTCGCAGATGGCGGAAAGATCGACAACCTCCTGCAAGTGCTCCTCGATGCGCTTGAGGTATTCTTCCTTGATGAGGGAAAGATTCTGTGCCGCCACAAAGCTGCCCTTGCCCGCTACGGTGTATAAAAAGCCGTCGCGCTCCAGTTCCTCATAGGCGCGCTTTGTGGTGATGACGCTGATGCGCAGCTCCTTTGCAAGAGCGCGGATGGAGGGCAGTGCATCGCCCTCGTGCAGCGCGCCGGACAGAATGTGCTGCTTGATCTGCTGCGCAATCTGCTCATAGATGGGCAAGTCACTGGTATTTTGGATGACGATTGTCATGCAGTCACCTCCTCGATTTGTTTTACTGTGTATATACAGTATATACAGAATAAACACAGTTGTCAAGAGCCTCAACCAAAATAAATCGACTTTCTTTTTTTCAGGCAGCATTGGAAGTCTTGCATAAGCAAATCCGCCGCGCGGCATTTAACCGGTGCGGCGGATTTGCTTCAGAGCGTTTTTTTCATGCAGATGTGCGGGCAGTATTCGTCCAGATAGACCTCTCCGAACTGTCGGTAGCCGATCGCCTCATAAAAGCCTGCGGCACGGGTCTGGGCGGACAGCTCGACCGTTTTGCATCCATCGGCACGTGCGGCGGCTTCCAGCTCCTTCAGCACGGCTGCGCCCAGTCCGCGTCCGCGATGGGACGGGAGCACGGCAACGCGGCCGATGTGCATCGCGCCCGGAGTCTCTGCGGGAAACAGCCGTCCGGTAGCAACGGCGGTGTCGCCGTCGAACAGGACAAGATGCAGCGCAGTCCGGTCGATCTCGTCGAACTCGTTGACAAAGCCCTGTTCTTCGATAAAAACGCGGGTGCGGATATCGCGCGCCTCGGGCAGATCATCGAGATTGCGGGTTGTTTTTACGGTGTAGGACATCAAAAAAACCTCCTCAGGCAGAAAGACTTTTCATAGTGTACTCCCAAAAAGGATTTTTTGCAAGCAGCAGAAAAGGAGGGGACAGGGCGTGCAGGATGTGATATGATAGAGGCAGAGAGGAGTGACAGGATGAATGTTCTGCTGATCGGCGGCACGATGCGCCGCCAGACAACCTATCATATCGCCCGTGCGCTGGCAGAGAACCTGACAGAGGGCGATCACATCGAGGAGCTGTTCCTGCCAGAAGCCTGCCCGCAGTTCTGCACCGGCTGCGGCATCTGTGTGATGCAGTCCGAAGAAAAATGTCCGCACCATGCGTCGGTGCACGCGATAGAGCAGGCGATGAACCGGGCGGATGTGCTGATCTTTGCCACACCGACCTATGTGATGCACACAAGCGGACAGATGAAGACGATGTTGGACCACTTTGCGCACCGGTTTATGGTGCACCGTCCCAATCCGGAGATGTTCTCCAAGCAGGCGGTGGTGATTTCCACTGCGGCGGGAGGCGGTACAAAGTCCGCGACGAAGGACATCGCAGACAGCCTGCTTTACTGGGGTGTTCCGAGGGTCTACCGGTACGGCAAAAATGTCGCTGCGATGGGCTGGGAGCATGTTTCTGACAAAAAACGGGCGAAAATCACAGCGGATATGCGTGCGCTTGCAGGGAAGATCAAATCTGCCCACGGCAGAGTAAAGCCGAGCATTCCGTCACGCGGGCTGTTTTACGCCATGCGGATGTTTCATAAGATGGGTATGATGGAAGTGGATGATCAATACTGGAAGCAGATGGGATGGCTGGACGGAAAGCGCCCGTGGAAGTCATGACCATACAAAGTAAAAAAATTACGGAGACCGAAGTCTCCGTATTTTTTATGCCATAAATGCGTTGTGAAACAGCTTGATAAAATGCTCCTGCTGCTGCGCATCCGGACTGCCGCACAGCTGACTGGAGATCAAATTGAACGATGCAGCGCGGATGACAAACAGACAGTATTCGTCCGTGCAGGTTTCCGCAATCACACCGTCCTGCCTGCCCAGTGCAGTCAGAGCCATTGCAGCATGGATAAACCGGGTGTAATACAATTCACTCAGCTGCTGATGAATGGATGCTTTCGGCGGATATGCGATGAACACGGCATGAAAGGTACGTGCGGCAGGAAGCGGTGAATGAGCGACATGCTCAATCACCAGCCTGATTACATCGTCAAAATGCTTCTGCTCCTGAATGATGTGTTCGAAAAATTCAATTTCCTGCAAATATAGATAGGAGAGTGTTTTTGTGATGATTTCCTCCTTGGAGGAGAAATACTCATATAGCGTGCCCTTGCCGATTCCCGCGGCAGTTGCAATGTCCTGTACCTTGACCGTGTGCAGATCCACCCCCTGCTGAATCAGCTGGAGTACGCCCTGAAAAATCTGCTGTTCTTTTTTTGTATATGTTCCCATTGTGTTTTCCTCAATCGTTGTCTCCAACGTCAATTTTCTTCATTTTTCGGCGGTTGAGCAGGTCATACAGCACCGGAACCACCAGCAGCGTCAGCAGGGTTGCATAGATCAGGCCGCCGATGATGACAACTGCCATGCCCTGACCCATTTCCGCACCGGAGCCGATGCCGAGCGCCAGAGTAGACATTGCCAGGATCGTGGTCAGCGCGGTCATCAGAATCGGGCGGATACGCGCTTTGCCGGCGCGCAGCAGCGCCTCGCGCTTTTCCACGCCGTCCAGACGAAGCTGATTGGTGTAGTCAACGAACACGATGCCGTTGTTTACGACAACGCCTGCGAGGATGAGGAAGCCCATCATGGACATCATGGAAATTTCCATTCCGGTGATCCAGAGCGCCAGCAAACCGCCGGTAAACGCCAGAGGAATCGTGAACAGGACGATAAACGGGCTGAGCAGGCTCTGGAACTGTGCAACCATGATGAGATAAATCAGCGCGACTGCAACCAGAATCATCTGGATAACATCCGTCATCATATCCATAATCTGTTCGTTCTCACCGGTGATGCTGATCGAGTAGCCTGCGGGCGCTTCGTAGCGGTCCAGCTTCTCATTGACCTCACGGCTGATCAGAGCGATGTTGTGGGCATCGTCTACCGTTGCGGAAACCGTCAGCACGCGCTCGTTGTTGTCACGGGCGATGGATGCCATGGATTTGCTTTTTGAGGTGGAGGCGATCTCCTTGAGCCGAACCTCGGAGGTTTCGCCGGTAGTCGGATCCGTGCTCTCAACGGTTTGGCGCATCAGGTTTCCGGTGGTCACATTGCTCTTGGCAACCACCGTGACCGGGTATTCCTTTCCGTCCAGCTTGAGCGTCGTAGAGGTGACCTCATCCGAAAGGTCAGAGGATACGGAGGCGAATACCTGCGCGACGGTCAGACCCTCACGCATCGCCTTCTCCTTGTCAACGATCAACTGAATCTGCTCGTCGGCATCCTCGTTGCCGTCCGTGATATCCTCAAGACCTTCCACCTCGCCGAGCAGGTCCTTCATATCGCTGCCGATGGATTGCAGCGTTTCCAGATCATCGCCGCGGATCTCAATTTCCATGCCGGTACTGAGCATGGAGCTCATATCCATGGCGGAGTCGGTTACGGTGAGAAATTCTTCATATTCCGTGGTCTTGCTGCGGATTTCCGCCGCGATGTCCTTGTTATCGCGGTCGCCGGTGAGCAGGATGTAGTAGGAAACCGAATCCGAGCCGCCGCTGGACATCAGCGATGCCGCACTGTTGTCCATCGCGCCGACAACCTCCACGCCCTCGGTGTCCTGAATGATTTTGAGGATGCTGTCCGCATTCGCCTCATTGGTTTCCTCATCCAGGTCGGGGTCGAATTCATAGGTTGCAAGCATCTGCTCGCTGGACATTTCCGGAATCAGCGTCATTCCCATAAAGCCCGCCTGAACGGCAGAGAAGATCAGAATTGCCAGTGCAATGCCGAGCGTGATGAGGCGGTGACGCAGGCTCCAGCCGAGCAGCTTTTGATATTTTTCTATCAGACGGTCAAACCATCTGGTGGGCTTGGGATTGGTATTGCGCAGAATGGTGGAGCTCATTGCCGGAACCAGCGTCAGCGCCATAATCAGCGAGGCACCGAGCGAGTAGGCAATGGTCAGACCCATATCGCCGAGCAGCTGACGGCTCAGTCCGTCGGTGAAGACGAGCGGCAGGAAGACGCAGATTGTGGTCAGGGTGGAGGCCGCGATTGCGCCGCCGACCTGCGAAGCACCGCGGACGGCTGCCTTTGCCGCAGGCATTCCCTCGTTACGCAGGCGATAGATGTTCTCCATCACGACGATGGAGTTATCCACCAGCATACCGACACCGAGCGCCAGACCGGAGAGCGAGATGATATTCAGCGTGATGTCGGTAAAGTACATCAGCACGATGGCGAACAGCACGCTCATCGGGATGCTAAAGCCGACGATGATGGTCGGCTTGACGTCCTTGAGGAAGAGAGCAAGCACCAGAATCGCCAGAATGCCGCCCATAATCAGGTTTTGCAGCACCGAGCTGACAATCATGTCGATGTACTGTCCCTGATCCATCAGCGGAGTCAGGCGCAGTCCCGGATACTGCTCCTCCAGCTCGTCAATGAGATCGTGCAGCTCATGGGAAACCTCGGCAGTGGAGGCGGTGGACTGCTTGGAGACGGACAGCAGAATTCCGTCATTGCCGTTAATTTTGGCATAGGTTTCGCCGGCGTTGTTGGAAAATTTCACGGATGCGACATCCTTCAGGCGGACATCACCGATTTTTCCCTGATCCATATGGAACAGAATGGTATCGGCAACCTCGTCCAGAGAGCGGTAGGATTCGCCGACCTTGAGCAGAATCTGCTGATCGCCCTGCTTGATGTATCCGGCGGGCATATCGAAGTTTTCCGCAATCAGAATATTGCTGATCATGTCCGCCGTGATGAGACCGGAGATATCCGCTTTTTTGTATGCCTCGTCACGTGCTGCCTCGAACTGCTCGATCGAAGCATCCAGCTGCTGCTGTGCGGACTGGAGCTGAGACTGTCCGGAGATGATCTGCGCCTTGCCGGAGGCAACGCCGAGGGTTGCGGAGATCTTGGAGCTTTCCAGCTTCGCATAGGTCTGCTTTGCGGTTTCGAGCGCCTCCTCCAGCTGCGGCTTCATTGCGCTGATGGTTGCAAGACGGGTGCTGATGTTGTTCAGCTCCGCGTCAATTTCGCCGACACGGGTCGCCGCCTTTGCGGTGAGTGATGCGAGCTGTGCAAAGTCGGTACGGCTGACCGAGCCGAGCTGATCCGCGGCATCTCCGCCGATACCGGAGACCAGAGAGAGAACCTGATCGCGGGCAGCGTCAAACTCCTCGTCGGTCATGTTTTCCGCTATGTACTTTGCAGGATCACTGATTGCAGAGCCCGCGCCGGAGAGCAGAGCGGATACCGAATCAAACTCGTTCAGATCATCGGTCGGCAGCTTGCCGGTGCTGTCATAGACCGCGATCAGCGCGGCGAGCATGGAGATCTGATCGTTCATATCCGCATACTGCTGATATGCCTGCTTTTCCGCTTCAAACGATTTCTGGTTTGCGGTCAGTGTGGTTTCCTCGCTCAGGATTGCGTTGAGCTGAGAGGTCGCGGAATCCACCTCGGCGCTCGCCGTGCCCATCTGATCGGCGAGCGTGCCGGTCTGTGCTTCCAGCTGCGCGTTGGCGGAGTTCATTTTAGAGGAGGAGGCATTCAGCTGTGCCTGCGCGTCATCCAGCTGCTTTTTGGTCTTGTACAGCTCGCTGTCCACGCTTTTGAGCACTTTGTCGTTGAGCGCGTCAATCTTTTTCTGATCCAGCGTGATGCGCACACCGTCCTCGACCATGCCGATTGAGCTGACCGCTCCCACGCCGTCCAGACGCTCGAATTTGGTCAACAGCTCTTCGTTCAGAAATTCGGACAGCTCCTGTACGTCCTTGCCGTCGTAATCGACACTGAGCGTCATGGTTGCCATCATATCTGCCGAGATCTGCATCAGCGTCGGCGTGCCGGCATTTTCCGGCAGGACATCCTTGAGCTGGTCAAAGGTGTTGTTCATCTGCACCATGACGCCGTTGAGATCGGTATCCTCGGAAAATTCCATCATAATCATGCTGACATTTTCCGAGGAGGTGGATGTAATATTTTTCAGACCGCTGGTAGTGCCGAGCGCGGCCTCCAGCGGTCTTGTGACCGAGGTTTCCACTTCCTCCGGGCTTGCGCCGGGATCGGTGGTGTACACGATCAGATAGGGAAGCTCCATTTCCGGCAGAAGGTCGGTTGACATTCTGGTGAAAGAAATAAAACCGAGCAGGATAACGGCTAAAATACCGACCAGCACGGTAAATGGCTTCCGGACGCAGTGTTTAATCATAAAATACCTCCGAAAAAACGGTCTGATTTTGCCGACCGACCGGTCGGTCTGGCAACAGTATAGCAGATCGCATGGCAAAGTCAAGCGATGGTTTCCGGTTTCAACAGCTTTTTTTGGACAGATTTCTTGACCGTTTTCGGCAGATTTGTTATCATGAAAGAAAATTTCTCAGAGGAAGTGAACGGGCTATGAATGCGGAGCAGCTGCTGACAACGCGCTTTGCCAAGAAAATATGGAATCCGTTTGTAAAAGCGGTAAAGGAATACCGTCTGGTCAACGAGGGAGACCGGATTGCAGTCTGTGTATCGGGCGGCAAGGATTCCGCTTTGCTGTCCGTGCTGATGCGGATGCTTCAGCTGCATTCGGAGGTTCGCTTTGAGATACTGTTTCTGTCCATGGATCCGGGCTATTCTCCGGAGCGCCGGCAGATGATCGAGCGCGGTCTGACCAGTCTCGGCGTGCAGCCGTACCGCTACGAGACAAAGCTGTTTGACACGGTCGCGCAGCAGGATAAAAATCCGTGCTTCCTGTGCGCCCGTCTGCGCCGCGGCAGCCTGTATAAAAAGGCGCAGGAGCTGGGCTGCAATAAAATCGCACTCGGACATCATTTTGACGATGTGATTGAAACCATCCTGATGTCCATGCTGTACGGCGGGCAGGTACAGACCATGAAGCCCAAGCTGCATGCGGCGCATTACGAGGGCGTGCAGGTGATCCGCCCGCTGTATCTGGTGCGCGAGCGCGATGTGATCGCGTGGCGCGATGCCTGCGGGCTGGAATTTCCGGGCTGTTCGTGCGCATTTGCGGCAAAAGCGGAGCAGGAGGCGCAGTCCTCGTCCAAGCGGCAGGAGATCAAACGGCTTCTGGCGGATCTGGAGCACATCAATCCGCAGATTCCCAAAAATGTGTTTAACAGCGTGAAAAATATAGATCTGGACGATGTGCTCGGATGGCATCGGGGGGAGTGGAAACAGACCTTTCTGGACGGGTATCAGGACTGAAACAGAGCAATATTGCAGGATGCAGCAGGGTGCAGGGTTTCTGCACCCTTTATATTTGTCAGCAGTTTTGCTGCTTTCGGTAAATTTTGCATACGGAAAGACATTATTTTAGCGGGAACGACATGGAATATATTGTCGTGCCGCTGTTTTTTTGCTATAATAGCTACAATTAAAAATACTAAGAAGGAATTGGAATGAAAACAAAACAATGGACGATCTCACGGCCGGATCCCGAACGAGTCCGGCTGCTGGTCGAACAATGCGGTTATCCGGGACTGGTAGCCTCCGTGCTTGCCGCGCGGGGACTGGAGCAGCCGGAGGCTGCACGTCAGTTTCTTTGCAGTGACCTGACCGGTCTGCATGACCCGCTGCTGCTGCCGGATATGGCACAGGCAGTGGAATTGATCGAGCAGTCCATTCGTGCAGGCGAGCGCATTGCGGTCTTTGGCGACTATGATGTGGACGGCGTTACGTCCACCTGTACGCTGATCCGTTACCTGCGTGCACGCGGTGCGGACTGTCTGTACTATATCCCCGACCGCCTGAGCGAGGGCTACGGTCTGAATGCACAGGCAATGCACACGCTTGCAGAGCGCGGCGTTCAGCTGATGATTACGGTGGATTCCGGCATCACGGCAATCGAGGAAATTGCGCTGGCGCGTTCGCTGGGCATGAAGGTGGTGGTCACCGACCACCACGAATGCAAGGACGAGCTGCCGAATGCCAATGCGGTTGTCAATCCGAAGCGTCCGGACAGCCGATATCCGTTCAGCGACCTTGCGGGAGTCGGCGTGGCATTTAAGCTGGTTTGCGCGATGGAAGGGCCGGACAATCTGCGGCGCGTTGTCAGAGACTATATTGATCTGGTTGCCGTCGGAACGATTGCCGATGTCATGACGGTCACCGGCGAAAACCGCGTCATTGTCGCGCATGGTCTGGAGGCCATGCAAAACACCAAAAATGTCGGTCTGCGTATGCTGATGAGAGAGGCCGGTGTGGAAAACCGCCGGATGACCTCAGGAATTGTCAGCTTTACACTGGCACCGCGCATCAACGCGGCAGGACGCATTGACTGTGCGACCAAGGCGGCGGAGCTGTTTTTGACGGAGGACATCAGCATTGCGCAGGATATTGCCGCGCTGCTGTGCCGCCAGAACCGCGAACGGCAGGATGCCGAGAATGAAATTTTAAAGCAGGCATATGAGACATTGAAAACCGAATATCATCCGGATGAGGATAAAATGATCGTGCTGTGGGGAGAACAATGGCATCACGGCGTGATCGGAATTGTATCCTCGCGCATTTCCGACCGTTATGGCTGTCCGACCATTCTGATTTCTCTGGATGGGGACAAGGGCAAGGGCTCCGGTCGTTCGGTCGGCAGCTTCAATCTGTTTGAGGCACTGGAGCACAGCGCGCAGTTTTTGGAAAAATTCGGCGGTCATGCGCTGGCGGCGGGTCTCACCGTATCAAGGGATCAGCTGGTTCCGTTCAAACAGAGCATCTGTGCATACGCGCGGGAGCATATCCGCGAAGAGGATCTGATTCCGGTGCTTCCGGTCGACTGCGAGATTCGTCCGCAGTGGATTACGCTGGAAGCCGTCCGCGGGCTTTCCGTTCTGGAGCCATACGGGATGGGAAATCCACAGCCGGTATTTTGTATGTATGAGATGCGAGTAGAGGAAATCACACCGATTTCCAGCGATAAGCATTTGAAATTCCAGCTCAGCAAGGACGGGATTTTGTTCACCGCCATGCTGTTCGGCACCGGCACCAACGGCTGCGCCGCCGTTGTCGGCAGCATCGTGGATGTCGCATTTCATCTGGATATCAACACCTTCCGCGGTGTCAACACGGTGCAGCTGATGATAAAGGATCTGAAGCTGAGCCGCTGTGAGCGGGAAAAGGACAAAAAGCTCTGGCTCAGCTATTCCCGCTTTATGGACGGCGGAGAGATCGGTGCGGATGAGGTAGACCGGCTGTATCCCGACCGTCCGGATCTGGTTGCAGTCTGGCGGCATATCATTTCCCGCGCATCGGACAGCCGGCTGAGTGTACCGTTTCTCGGACTGTCCCGCCGCATTGAGTGGGAGACCAAACGCGATATTAATATCGGCAAGCTGTTTGTCTGTCTGGATGTATTTGCAGAGAGCCAGCTCATCAATTATCACTATAAAAACGATCAGGTTAATATATTTCTCAAGCCATATCAGGGCAAGGCGGACATTTCGCGCTCGGTTGTTCTCGCAACCCTGCGCCGCATGAAGCACCGCTGAGCACAGGGAGATACGCATATGAACATTCAAAGCAGAGTAGATTTTTTAATTGAACGTGCGAAAAAACAAAATCCGCAGGTCAATGCGACCAAAATTGCGGCCGCCTACGAGTGCGCCAACAAGGCACATGAGGGTCAGGTCAGAAAGAGCGGAGAGCCATATATCATCCATCCGGTTTCCGTTGCGGAGATCATCGTTGAGATGGGACTGGATACCGACTCGATCTGTGCGGGACTGATGCATGACTGCATTGAGGATACCGATTTTGGCTATAAAGAGATTGAAAACAAATTCGGCACCTCGGTTGCAGAGCTGGTCAACGGCGTTACCCGTCTGGGCATGATCCAGTACTCCAAGGAGCAGGAGCAGATGGAGGATCTGCGTAAGATGCTGGTGGCGATGAATAAGGATATCCGTGTCATCCTCATCAAGCTCGCGGATCGCCTGCATAATATGCGTACCATCGAGTTCATGGGAGAGGCAAAGCAGCGCGCAAAGGCGCTGGAAACCATGGAGATCTATGCGCCGATTGCGCACCGTCTGGGTATGCAGAAGGTCAAGTGGGAGCTGGAGGACCGCTCGCTCCGATGTCTCGACCCGATCGGCTATCAGGAGATTGTGGACGGTCTTGCGGCGCAGAGCAACGAGCACGAAAAGTTCCTTGAGCGCATCAAGACCACGATCTGCACCAAGCTCTCCGAGAGCGGCATTCAGAATCAGATTTCCGCGCGCGTCAAGCATGTATACAGCATCTATCGCAAGATGTATGACCAGCACAAGAATATCAACGAAATTTTTGATATCTGCGCTGTGCGCGTGATCGTGGATTCGGTCGCAGACTGCTATAACGTACTCGGCTATGTGCACGACCTGTATAAACCGATTCCGGGACGCTTTAAGGACTATATCTCCACGCCGAAGCCGAACGGCTACCGTTCGCTGCATACCACGGTCATTGGCCGCGCAGGCATCCCGTTTGAGGTGCAGATCCGCACACAGGAAATGCATGAGCAGGCGGAATATGGCGTTGCAGCGCACTGGAAATATAAGCAGGGCGTACAGAAAAACGGCAGTGAGGAGAGCTACGCATGGATCCGTCAGCTGTTGGAGAGCCAGCAGGACACCGAGGCGGAAGACTTTATCAAGGCGATCAAGGTGGATCTGTTTTCGGACGAAGTATTCGTGTTCACCCCGCAGGGCGATGTCATCAATTTGCCTGCCGGTTCGACCCCGATCGACTTTGCGTATTCCATCCACTCGGCGGTCGGCAACCGCATGACCGGCGCAAAGATCAACGGGCGCATCGCTCCAATTGACACCAAGCTGCGCAACGGAGATATTGTCGAGGTGATTACCTCCAAGGAAACCCGCGGTCCAAAGCGCGACTGGCTCAAAATTGTCAAGACCTCGGAAGCGCGCAATAAGATCAAGCAGTGGTTCAAAAAGGAATGCCGTGAGGAAAACATTGTACAGGGCAAGGCGGATCTGGAGCGCGAGCTGCGTGCCAATCTCATGCTGAACCACTTTTTGGAGAATGAATCCATTCAGGAAAATGTCCTCAAAAAGTTTAACTATAACCAGCTGGATGAGCTGTATGCCGCAATTGGCTACGGCGGCGTCACGGTGACCAAGGTTCTGAACAAGATCAAGGATGAGGTCATCAAGCTGCGCAAGGCGGAGGAAGCAAAGCAGCCTGTACAGCAGGGCAGAGTCAAGACCGATTCCGGCGTAGTGGTCGAGGGCATCGGCAACTGCCAGATTAAGTTTGCCCGCTGCTGTACACCGGTTCCGGGCGATGAAATCATCGGCTTCATCACACGCGGCTATGGTATTTCGATTCACCGCAAGGATTGCATCAATGCAGCGCACAGGGAGGAAGAGCCGGATCGCTGGATCAAGTGCTGGTGGAATGAGGATCAGCTCACCAACAAGGGCAAATTCAGTACGGCGCTTCAGCTTACGACGACCGATCGCATGGGCGTGATGAGCGAGGTGCTCAATACCCTCGCAAGCAGCCGTGTCAATGTCAGCGACTTCAACGGCAAGACGCTCTCGCAGGGCTATGCGATTATCAATGCGGTGGTGGACGTTTCCGGCGTCACTCAGCTGGAAAGCGTGCTTAACAAGCTGCGCACCATCAAGGGAGTCGTCAGCGTAAACCGTCATACAGAATGAATGCAGCTGTCCGCAGGCTAAACTCTGCGGTTTTGGAGGAAATCAGTATATGAAAGCAGTGCTTCAGCGTGTCGCTCATGCGAGCGTCACGGTGGATGGAACAGTGACCGGCGCAATCGAAAAGGGATTTTTGATCCTGCTCGGTGTCGGACCGGACGATACGGAAAAACAGGCGGAATATCTGGCAAAGAAATGCACGGGAATGCGCATTTTTGAGGATGAAAACGGAAAAATGAATCTGTCCTTACAGCAGATCGGCGGCGGTATTCTGGCGGTCAGCCAGTTTACCCTGTTTGCCGACTGCAAAAAGGGCAACCGTCCGAGCTTTACCGGTGCGGCAGCGCCGGAGCCGGCAGCCCGTCTGTATGATTATTTCTGCGACTGCTGCCGCAGCAGCGGAATTGTGGTCGAAAAGGGTATTTTCGGCGCGGATATGAAGGTTGAGCTGCTGAATGACGGGCCGGTCACCATCGTTCTGGATACAAACGAAATGATGCCGAAATAAACGGCAGAACGGAGAAAAAAATGAAGGTAATGCAGTTTTGTGTTGGTGCGGTCAGCACCAACTGCTATGTAATTTACGACGAAGCCATCATGCACGGCGCAATCATTGATCCGGGTGACAATGCGAAGGAGCTGATGGACTATATCGCGAAGCAGAAGGTCACGTTGGATTATATTCTGCTGACGCACGGTCATTTTGACCACATCCTTGCGGTGGATGAGATCGCCAAAAAGACCGGTGCAAAGGTTGTGATGCACCGCGGAGACGAATATCTGCTCACGCCGGACAATATGCGCATGTTCGGAATGCCGCTGCGCAGTGCGGTTCCGACGGTGGACATCTGGGCAGAGGAGGGGACGGAGATCACCATCGGAGCTCTGACCATCCGCTATCTGCACACGCCGGGGCATACGCCGGGCTCGTGTACGCTGATGTGTGGTTCGCTCCTGTTTACCGGAGATACCATGTTCCGTCACGAATGCGGACGCTGTGATCTGCCGGGCGGCGATTTTGATACCATTTTGAAGTCCCTGCGCCGTCTGCACGATCTGGAGGGCGACTATCAGGTGCTGCCCGGACATGAGGGACTTTCCACTCTTGCGGATGAGCGCGTCAACAATCCGTATGTGCGCCAGGCGCTGAGACAATGAATTATCAGGTAATCGGTCTGGAAAATGACCATCCGGTGCGCGAGATGCTGCTCAATCTGCTTCCGGCAGAGGACAATGCTCCCGGCAGCTGTGAGGAAAACCAGCTGAATGTCGAGGTGCGGCAGTCGGCGGCCGGGTATCAGATCAGTGCGCGGGCGCAGCGAGAAGGCGTGATTCACACCGCAGAGCGTGAAATCCCGCTCGGCGGTGATGAGAAGCGCGCGCTCAGCCATGCCGTCAAGCTGGCAGTATATGATGCGGTCACACCGTATCTGGAGCACAAGCCGGTGTGGGGCTCGCTGACCGGCGTGCGTCCGGCAAAGTTCGCGCGCGGATTTTTGGAAAAAGGATTAAAGCCGTTTGAAGCGGCAAAAATTATGACAGAGGATTACCGGGTGACACCGGAGCGTCGGGCGCTGGCAATCCGTTCGGCAGCGATTGCCATGGATGCCCAAAAGGCGCTTCGACCCAAGGATATTTCGATTTATGTCGGCATACCGTTCTGTCCGTCGCGCTGCTCGTACTGCTCATTTGTCAGCCATTCGATTGAGCGGGCGGCGCATCTGATCGCTCCGTATCTCGGAACACTGTGCGGAGAGATCAAGGCGGCAGGGGACGCGGTGCGCGAGGCAGGACTGCGTGTGGTTTCGGTCTATATCGGCGGCGGTACGCCGACCACACTGAGCGCGGAGCAGCTGGATATTCTGCTGTATGCACTGGAAACCTGCTTTGATCTGTCGGAGATTACCGAGTTTACCGTGGAAGCAGGACGGCCGGATACCATTACGGAGGCTAAGCTGCGCACGCTTGCGGCACATGGCGTGGACCGTATCAGCATCAATCCGCAGTCCATGAATGACGAGGTACTTGCGGCGATCGGACGCAGACACAGCGCGGAGGATGTCATTCGCACCTATGAAACGGCGCGCCGCATCGGTTTTAAATCCATCAATATGGATACCATTGCAGGTCTGGAAAAGGATACGCCGGAATCGTTTGTGCACACGTTGGAAACGCTGATCGGGCTGGAACCCGAAAATCTGACCGTGCATACACTGGCGGTAAAGCGTGGTGCAACGCAGCAGGATCGTGCCGCGGCACAGCAGCGGCATGACGATGTACGCAGGATGCTGGATGCCGCCTATCCGATGCTGACAGCGGCGGATTATGCACCGTACTACCTGTATCGTCAAAAGTTTATGGCGGGCGGATATGAAAATACCGGCTGGTGCAGACCGGGATTTGAGTGCCTGTACAATGTCTATATGATGGAGGAGCTTCAAACCATTCTGTCGCTCGGCGCAGGCGGCGTGACCAAGCTGCTCAGCACGGACGGCAGGCAGATTAGAAGAATTTCCAATCCCAAATATCCATATGAATACAATGTCTCGCTGGAGAAAATCAGTGCCGCCAAGCGCGAGCTGGTTGCATGGGCGGACACATTGTGAGGTGAAAACATGCAAACCGTAAAACTGAGCGAAATCAACGAGCGAAGCAGGAGCGATGCAGTCGGTTTTGTTCAGGAATGTGAAGACCAGTATGCAAAAACAATCGAACAGGTTGCGCGTCAGGTGCTGGATGCAAAAAAGCCGATCCTGCTGCTGAACGGTCCGTCTTCGAGCGGAAAAACGACCACAGCACGGCGGATTGAGCATCAGCTGGAGTGCATGGGCGTGCAGACGCATTCGATTTCCATGGATGACTACTATTATTCCCGTCATGCCTATGTCATCCCGACGGATGAGGAAGGCAGGATGGATCTGGAATCCCCGCTGTGCATGGATCTTCCCATGCTGAGCGAGCATTTGAAGCAGCTTGCGGTCGGTGAGAGCATTGAGGTACCACATTTTGACTTCATGACGCGCTGCCGGACGGAGGAGCGCACAGAGATACGCCTCGGTAAGGATGAGGTTGCGGTCATCGAGGGGATTCATTCGCTCAACGATGTTATCACGGGCGGTCTGAAGGACAGCTCGATCGGCATTTATATGGCGGTGGGGTCTCAGCTTCAGGTCACGCCGTCCAAGCTGATTGCGCCGCATCAGCTGCGGTTTATCCGCAGAGCGGTGCGGGACTGCTATTTTCGCAACAGTCCGGTTTCTGAAACCATTGATATGTGGAGAAGCATCCGGCGCGGCGAGCGGCTGTATGTGCATCCATATATCAAAAATGCGATGGCGCATATCAACACCTACCTTCCGTATGAGGACTGCTTCCTGGCGGGCATTTTGAAACAATGGCTGCCGGGATGTGAATCGCTGCTCGAACAGGCGGGACTGAGTGATGTCGCTGAAGTGCTGGATCAGATCGAGCAGATTTCAGACAAAACATTGATTCCCCAAAATTCGCTGATGCGCGAATTTATCGGATAAGAAAGGAGCACCAGAAATGGAACAGAAAGTAAAAGATATGCTGGAAAAGGCAGTGACCTCCGCAGAGATTATCGCGGATAAAACCGGAAAGGCAGCAGTCAAGGCGGCGGACAAGATGCGCGATCATACCAGCGGCGTCGTTGAGCGTACCAAGCTGGGGCTTCGTCTGGTGGATGTACAGAGCTCGATTGAACTGTTGTATAAGGAAGTCGGCAGAATGGTTTATGATGCGCACAACGGCATTGAAATTGACCGCGAGGAGCTGGAGGCTCGCCTGTGTCTGATCGACGAGAAGGGGGAGCTGCTTCAGCAGCTGCGTGCGCAGGTTGCGGAATCCAAGGAGGGCAGTCTGTGCCCGGTTTGCGGTGAAACCTGTTCCAAGGAGGATGCATTCTGTAAAAAATGCGGTGCTCCGCTGAATCCGGTACTGGAGGAAGCAGAGTAAAGCAGTCAACCGGAATGCAGTCAAGAGAAAAACAAACCGGATTTCGCTTCATACGGCGGAGTCCGGTTTTTCCATGCTTCTAAAATCAGTCGCTGCTCCATATTCTCTTACAGGAGAAAGGAGGCGGACGGTTTGGAGCGCAAGGGGTTTCTGCACGGGGCAGCGGTT
>JAEDEU010000165.1 GCA_016293155.1 Clostridiaceae bacterium
ATAAAAAATCCCCCGCACCATTCGGTGCGAGGGATATCAAGCAGGGTTAGAATGAATTTACTTCTTCAGCAGCGGCTCAGCCAGCTTCTTGGTGTCCTCTGCGATGACCAGCTCCTCGTTGGTCGGGATGACGAATACGCGGACACGTGCCCAGTCGATGGAGATATCCATCTGACGGCCGCGGTACTTGTTCTTCTCCGGGTCGATCTTGATGCCGAGGTACTCCATGTGCTCACAAACATCCCAGCGGACGCTGCGGTCGTTCTCGCCGACGCCTGCGGTGAAGATGATTGCGTCTACGCCGCCCATCTCTGCAACATAGGAACCGATGATCTTCTTAACAGAGTTGACAAACATGTTCTTTGCCAGCTTTGCGCGCTCATCGCCCTCGTTGATTGCAGCATCCAGATCGCGGAAGTCGGAGGAAACGCCGGAAATACCCAGCATACCGGACTTCTTATTCAGGATATTAATGACTTCCTCAGCAGTCTTACCCTCGTTCTCGCAGAGGAAGGAGATGATTGCCGGGTCGATGTTGCCGGCACGGGTGCCCATCGGCAGACCGTCCAGCGGGGTGAAGCCCATGGAGGTGTCCATCGACTTGCCCTTATTGATTGCGGTGATGGAAGAACCGTTGCCCAGGTGGCAGGTAATCAGCTTGAGCTCCTCCAGCGGACGGCCCATCATCTCAGCTGCCTGAGCGGAAACGTACTTATGGGAGGTGCCGTGGAAGCCGTAGCGGCGGATCTTGTACTTCTCATAGTACTCATACGGAATTGCATACATGTACTCAACCGGATCCATGGTCTGATGGAATGCGGTATCGAATACTGCGATCTGCGGGACGTTGTCGCCCATAACCTCTTTACATGCGCTGATGCCGGTCAGGTTCGGCACGTTGTGCAGCGGTGCCAGCGGGATGCACGCCTCAATTGCCTTGATAACGTCATCGGTAATGACAACGGAATCCGCAAAGAACTCGCCGCCGTGTACGACACGATGACCGACTGCATCAATCTTGTCCATGGAGCTGATTGCGCCCCACTCCTTGTCGATCAGGATATCAATAACCGCACGGATTGCGTCCGCATGATCCTTCATCGGTACGTTTTCCTTATACTTTTCGTCCTTGAACGGGGACTGATGCGTGAGTCGGCCGTCGATACCGATTCTCTCACAAAGACCCTTTGCGAGAACCTTCTTGGTGTCCATATCGAACAGCTGATACTTCAGGGAAGAGCTTCCCGCGTTGATGACAAGTACGTTCATAACTCATTCTTCTCCTTTTATTTTAACAAAATAACATTGCAAGAATATCGCCGGCAATGTACAATAAACTCATCATATTTATTGTACACCAATTCCAACAAATTCTCAACACCTTCCCAACAGTATTTTTGGAGAAAATTATGCGGCTTTGTGCGATCATTTCCGAATACAATCCATTTCATCTCGGTCATTCCTATCAAATTCGCCGGACGCGGGAGCAGCTTCCGGACGCGCTGATCGTTTCCGTCATGAGCGGAAACTATGTCCAGCGCGGCGATCTTGCGGTCTGGGACAAATATACCCGTGCGCGCCTTGCAGTACAGGCAGGCGGTCCTGACCTCGTGCTGGAGCTTCCGCTGACTGCCGCGCTTTCCTCCGCCGAGGGCTTTGCGCGCGGTGCGGTATCGCTCATCCGCTCACTCGGCTGTGTGACGCATCTTTCCTTCGGCAGCGAATGCGGCTCGGCGGAGCTGCTGATGCGTGCCGCGGCGCTGACTGCGTCCGAAGCCTTCCGGACCGCACGGGCTCAGGCGCTTTCCGAAGGTTTGTCCTATCCGGCGGCTCTGCATCGTGCCGCACAGGAAACCCAGCCGGACTGCGTAGCGGTATTCTCCGAGCCCAATGACACGTTAGGACTGGAATACTGCCGCGCACTGCGCGATCTCTGCCCCGAAATCCTGCCGATTGCAGTGAAACGTACCGGTTCGGCACACGACAGCACGGATACCACGGAAAGCATCTGCTCTGCCTCCTATCTCCGCACCCTGTTATATCAGGGCCATCCGGACAGCCCGCGTTTTCTCCCGACATCCAGCCGGAGCGCACTGAATACCGAGCGCATACACCGGATCAGCGAAATGGAGCCGGCCATTCTCCCCTATCTGCGCCGGCTGACACCGGACACACTGGCAGGCATCCACGGCTTTTCCGAAGGTCTTGAGCATCGGTTTGCCGAAGCCGCCGGACGCGCCCGCTCACTCCCGGAGCTGTACGAAGGCATCAAAAGCAAGCGGTATCCGCTCAGCCGGGTACGGCGCGCAGTGCTCTGCGCCTATCTCGGCATCACATCCGACCTCGCCGCGCTTCCGCCGCAGTATGTCCGCGTCCTCGCGCTGAACGGCCGCGGACGGGCGGTATTAAAGCAGATGAAATCCACCTGCTCTCTACCGGTTATCACTAAGCCGACCGCCGCAAGAGCATTGACCGGCGATGCAAAATCGCTTTGGACACTTGACATGACAGCGGATAACCTGTATCATTTTCCCGAGACCTCCGGTTCGGGCTGGAAACGCACGCCCGCCGTGGTCCTCTGACCCCTTTCTCGTCTATTCAGGAGGCGAATCGCATGACCTTTATGATTGCAAAATCAAAGCATTTCGATGATGTAAAACGCATTGTACAGCGTACCATCTCAGAGACTTTTCATGAATATTACAGCGACAGTGCTGTGGATTTCTTCCAGCACCAGCACGACGACGATGCCATCCGCGCGGCAATTTCCAACGGTCAGGTATATCTGATCCGCGAAAACGGGCAGTTTGTCGCCACGGCGAGCGTGCGCGGCAACGAAATCTATCGTCTGTTCGTGCTGCCGGAGCACCAGCACAAGGGCTATTGCAGCAAAATTCTTGATTTTTTGGAAAAAACCCTTCTGCGGGAATTTGACACGGTTCATCTGGATTCCTGCGCGCCGGCGCTGAAAATCGCACTGTATGAATCCCG
>JAEDEU010000166.1 GCA_016293155.1 Clostridiaceae bacterium
TTCCTGGCGGGACGCGGACTGCCGGGCGTTGTCATTGCGGGCTCGCTGCTGCTTACAAACCTATCTGCCGAACAGCTTGTCGGCACCAATGGGCAGGGATGGGCTTCTAACATGAGCCCGATCGGCTGGGAGGTCGGTTCGCTATTTACGCTGTTTGTACTGGCATACTGGTTCCTGCCGACCTACTTAAAGATGGGCACTACCACCATGCCGCAGCTGATGGAGCAGCGCTTTGGCAGAAACACCCGCACGATGTTTTCGCTGATTGTCGTTGTAATGTATTCCATCCTCAATCTGCCGGTCATCCTGTATTCCGGCGCGGTTGTGTTCGAAAATATTTTTAATGTCTCCGGAATGCTCGGTTCGAGCAAGTTTGCGGCTGTTGCAATTCTGTGTGTCATCATCGGTATCATCGGCGGCTGCTATGCAATCTTCGGCGGTTTGAAGGCGGTAGCGGTATCCGACACAATCAACGGTATCGGTTTGATTATCGGCGGTCTGATGATTCCGTTTCTGGCGCTGTCCCTGCTGGGACAGGAAACCTCCGGCGGCGGTATGCTGGCCGGCATCCAGTATATGATTGATACCGAACCGGCAAAGCTGAATGCATGGGCTGAGTGGGATGCAGGTGAGCCTGCACTTCCGTGGCCGCTGATCTTCACAGGTATGTTTTTCAATAACCTGTACTGGTGGTGCTGCAATCAGTCGTTTGTACAGCGTTCGCTGGCGGCAAAGTCCCTCAAGGAGGGTCAGAAGGGCGCAATCTTCTGTGGATTCCTCAAGACTCTCGGATTCTTCTATCTGGTTCTTCCGGGCGTTATCGCACATTTCCTGCCGTCTATTCAGGATAAGATTGCTGCAGCCGGAGACAGTGCAATCGACTTTGCATATCCGGCTCTGGTGTCTGCGGTTGTTCCGAAGCCGGTGATGGGCTTCTTTGCAGCAGTTCTGTTCGGTGCAATCCTGTCGTCCTTCAATTCCGTGCTGAACTCGGCTTCCACGATGTTTACTCTGGATTTGTTCAAGCCGGTCATCTGTCCGGGACGTACGGATGCATTCTATGTCAAGGTGGCAAAGATTTACGGAACGATCGCGGGAATTATCGCAATCATCATCTCTCCGTTCGTCATGTATGCAAACGGTATCACTACGTTCCTGAACTCGATGAGCCAGTTCGTATCTCTGCCGATTCTGTTCACCGTGCTCGGCGCAATTGTATTCCGCCGCGTGCCGCGCTATACGCCGTTCCTGATTACCATATTCCATGTCATCTGCTACGGAGCGTTCATGCTGATTCAGCCGACCTATGAAATTGTCGGAGGATCTTCAGAGCCGATTCATTATCTGTATGCAATGGCAGTCCTGTTTGTGATTGAGCTGCTCATCATGCTGTATCTGAATCACTTCAAGGGTGTGGAAGAATGGGAAGCACCGAATGCCGGCGTAGTGGATATGACCCCGTGGAAGTACCGTCATGTGGTCTGCATTATCGGAGCAATCATTGCAATCGGAATCTATATTCTGTTCTCGCCGATTGGCATTGCCGCTTAACTTGGATATAAATGATTGCCTGCCAATCATTTTAGTGTAAATATTTTACTGAAAAGGAGAAAATGTTATGAAAATCGGATTTAACGAAGCAAATGACCGTTTTTGTAAGGGTCATACCGTGATGATGGATCTCGAGCTGTGCGAGAAGTACGGCTTCGACTGCATCGACATTCAGTCCGAGTGCCTGAACCGCGATCTGGAGGCCGGTGTCGTAACGCTGGAGGAGCTGGGTGAGTGGTTCCAGAGCCATCATCTGAAGATGCTGTCCTACAACGCGCTGTGCTTCTTCAACATGAAGCAGACCGAGGAGGAGAAGGCAGCAGTTATGGCAGAGCTGGATGAGATCATCCGCCGCTGCAACATTCTGGGCTGCAAGATGATTGTTGTCGTTCCGTCCAAGGATATGACCGAGCGCGGTCTGCAGCCGACCCGCAAGGAGATCCGAGAGGATGCGGTTGCTGTCCTGAAGGAAATGGTGAAGAAGGTTGAGCCGTATGGCATCAAGCTGTCTCTGGAGTTCTGCGGTGAGCCGGCAATGACGATCAACCGTTTCGAGGATGCTTACGCAATCGTTGAGGAGGTTAACTCTCCGCTGGTCGGTGTAACCCTCGATCAGTATCATTTCTACGCAATGGGCTCCGGCTGGGAGACCCTGGAGAAGGCAGACGGCAAGAAGATCTTTGTATGGCATCTGAATGGCACTGAGGATCTGCCGTGCGGCGCACCGTACAACAACGATGAGAAGCGCATGTGGCCGGATGCTGAGGGCGACTGCCTGCCGCATCAGCGCTATGCAGAAACTCTGAAGAAGATCGGCTTTGACGGCGACTGCTGCACCATTGAGATCTTCCGTCCGGAATACTACGAGATGACTCAGGAAGAGAACGTCAAGAAGTCTGCTGAGATCACCAAGGCACACGTAGCAAAGTACTGCAAGTAATGTTTTCCGTCTCTGCATTCAGGAAGCAGAGTATAGGTACTATTCTCACCGGCTGTGCTATGGACGTTATCCGCCGGGCACAGCCTCCCTTTTCAAAAATGTTATAGCAAAGGAGTGCTATTTATGGCAAATCTGAAAATTGGCGTTGTCGGCTGCGGACGCATCGGCAAGCTGCACATCAACAATCTCATCAACAGCGTTCCGGGCGTTGAGGTCGCAGCAGTTGCTGATCCGATGCTGGACAAGTCCGGCGCACGCGAGTGGCTGGCTGAGCGCGGCATTACTACGGTATCCACCGACTTTATGGACGTCGTCAACAATCCGGAGGTAGAGGTTGTATTCGTATGCTCCTCCACCGATACGCACTGCCAGGTTTCGATGGAAGCAGTCAAGGCCGGCAAGCACGTATTCTGTGAGAAGCCGATCGACTACGATATCGACAAGATCAAGGCACTGCTCGCACTGGTTGAGGAAAAGGGCGTCAAGTTCCAGGTAGGCTT
>JAEDEU010000167.1 GCA_016293155.1 Clostridiaceae bacterium
GAGCGAGGCGATCAGCGCGATCACCGTGATCCAGACCACCGGCTCCGCCCAGCGTGCCAGCCGCTTGGGTCCGAGCGATGCCAGCACGCCGCCGGCGATCAGCAGCGCCGCCGCCGTCCAGAACGGGGAAAAGCTCGGGAAGGAGGAAAAATCCGAGATCACCGCGCACAGCGTCCACAGCGCGAAAAACAGATAGCTCAGGGTAAACAGCCGACCTAGAATGCCGCCGAGCACACGGTGCTGTACTGCAAACAGGGTTTGTCCGGGAAAGATGGTGGACGGGCGCAGAAATGCGGCGCAGACGATCAGAAACAGTAGCGAAGCGAGCAAAATGGTGCACCAGCCGTCGCGTCCGGTCTGCTCGGTCATGGTCAGCGCCCAGCTGGTCAGATACAAAAACACCAGCGCACCCGCCTGATGTCCGGTTACCTTGGGATTCATGAATGGTCACCTCCGGTCAGATGCACGGTTGTGCGGATGTCCCACCCGGTCGGAGCGGACTGAGTGTGCGCTTCATACCGGCTGAACTGTGTGCGGCGCATCTCGCGCATCAGTCCGAGCGGATCGGCGGCAAGGTCGGTGTACAGCCGCGTCATCAGCGCGTCCAAATCGCGCTCAAGTGCCCGCGCCGCCGCAGTGCGCTGATCGGTATCCGCGGCGGCGGTCAGACGCAGCTCAAAGATCGGACGGCTGTCCCAGCTTGCCTGAATGCGGCAGGTGGGCTGGGAGAGGCGGATGGTCTCGCCCGTGGCGAGCGGATAGGATGCCTCCTCCGCGCTGCCCGCAAGCAGACACAGCAGCTCGGTTTCGGTCTGGCTGAGATATCCGGCGGGCACGCCGCCGCGCAGTACGGCGCAGCCGTCTGGAACAGCCGCACCCTCGCGCAGAGTGACAGCCGGCAGCACCGCCTCCATATCAGCGTCCGCAATCCGCTCGATCAGCTGATAAATGGGCAGATCGGGTGCAAGACCGGACTCAATCGCGCGGTCAAGCGAACGGCTGAGGGCATAGCCCGCAGGCTCGCCGGAGGTGGTTTCGGAGTTCAGAATGTCGGACGGCGTGCAGCCGCGCACAATGCAGATGCGCGTGCCCAGCCGCAGACGGTCGGAGTGCTCCGCCGCATAATCCAGCAGAGGGGACAGCCCGTTCTGTGCGGTCGCCTCGTCGATCAGGAGGAGATCCGCATGGCTCAGATACAGACTGCGCTCGGAGGATGCGGTTTCGATTGCCTCCTCCACCGTGCGCCCGTGTGCGGTGAGCGTTTCCGAGGACGGAATGGGATTGTCCGCGGTCGGACGCGCAATTTCCAGTGTGAGTGCGATTTCGCCGTCCAGGGTTTCCACCGCGGCGGCGGTTGCAACGGAAAGATTCTCCGCCTCCTGCCAGCCGCACCCGCTCAGCAGGAGCAGGGAGAGAAACGCAGCAGTCCATCTCATGGCTTGTCCTCCCCGCTGTCATAATAAAATGGATCGGCGAGAAAGCGGTGCGAGCGCTTCATGGCGTACCACGGGAAGCGCACCGCAATGTCGCGTCCGCCGGTGCGGTCGGAGGGCAGCAGATTGGTCAGATACGGGATGCCGAACGACTGCATCGCACACAGCCAGCACAGCACGAGCGACAGCCCGAACAGATACCCGTACAGCCCGAGCACCGCCGCGCAGCCCAGCAGGAAGAACCGCAGCAGCAGCGCGGCGGTCTTGAGCTTGGGCACGACCAGACCGGTGATGCCCGCAAAGGCGATCACGATCACCATGGGCGCGGAGACAAAGCGCGCCTCAACCGCCGCCTGACCGAGCACCAGACCGCCCACGATGGACAGCGCTTGCCCGATCGGGCCGGGCGTGCGCGTGCCGGATTCCTTTAGAATTTCAAATACAATGAGCAGCAGCACCGCCTCGACGAGGGTGGGAAAGGGCACACCCGCACGGGCAGCGCAGACGGAAAAGAAAAGTCGGGTCGGGATAAGCTCCTGATGCCACAGCAGCATGGCGCAGTAGACGGCGGGAATCGAGATTGTGAGCAAAAATCCCAGAATGCGCAAAAACCGGTTGGCGTTGGAGTATAAATAGGATACATAGTAGTCATCGTTGGTCTGGAAGGACTCCTGAAGGATGTGGGGAACGGTGAGCACGGCGGGCGTGCCGTCCACCACGATGGCAATGCGTCCCTCCAGCAGCTTTGCCGCCGCGATGTCCGGGCGCTCGGTCACTCCCACGGTCGGGAAGGGTGAGCGGGGATTGTCGCGGATGAATTCGGTCAGATAGTTGGAATCCAGAATGGAATCCAGATCAATTTTGGACAGGCGGAGCTTTACCTCCTCCAGCACGCGCTGATCGGCAAGCCCGTCGATATAGCAAAGGCAGACCGTGGTGCGCGTCACCGTGCCGAGCTTTTGAAAGGAAAATTTCAGGTTCGGATTGCGCAGACGGCGGCGGATGAGCGAGAGATTGGTCATAAACGCCTCGATAAAGCCCTCGCGCGGGCCGCGGATTACCTTTTCGTTGTCCGGCTCCTCCGGGGAGCGGCGGGAAAAGCCCTTGGTGTTGAGCACGAGCGGGCGGCTGTCGCCGTCCATGAGCAGGATGGTGTCGCCGTACAGCATGGCGGAAAACGCCTGATCCGTATCGGCGTCCAGCTTGACGTCGTCGATTTGCAGGATGCGGTGTACCAGCTCCTCCAAGGGAATCGTGCCGCACTGTGACCGCGTGATCGGAAACAGAATGTTGTCATTGATGGAGGAGGACTCCACCATGCCGTCCAGAAAGAACAGGGCACAGCGCAGACCGTGCCCGTTTTCCGCGATGCGGCAGATATAGGTGCTGTCGTTCTCAAAGAGTGCGTTCATGCGCCGTACATTTTCGTTCAGATTGTCCGTGAAGCGGAACAAATGCAAAACCTCCTTTTTGATATGTACGGCGGGGCACGGTGTAGGGGCGGGCATTGCCCGCCCGTGTAACGGTGAGAAATCCGGTATGCGGGCAACG
>JAEDEU010000168.1 GCA_016293155.1 Clostridiaceae bacterium
CGGCTGAATCCACCTCTCCCAAAGGGAGAGGCAAGATTAGTGCGCAATTATCGTTTATATGGCGTTAAAACGGGTATATTTCGCCAAAAAGATTACGCAACTTGGCTCTCCCTCTGGGAGAGCTGGCAGTGCCGCAGGCACTGACTGAGAGGGTTTCTATCAGAAGCTGCTCTTTTTAAATAGGTTTTTCGATAAGCTGAGCCGGAGAGGATGATCTCTCCGGCTGTTATTTTTTGCTGTAATGTTATTCTCCGCAGCCCTCGCAGGACGTACATCCGGCGCACTTCTGCTCGTACTTATGCAGCGTGCCCTCGGTCATCAGAGACAGACCGTGCAGGCGCTCATTCACCATATCCCACATGCACATCGGCAGGTGGTCGCGGTGTCCGCGGTGGATGGTGACGCATTCAAAGCAGTTGCCGTGATGCGGACATGCCTCCGGACACGGACAGTGGTCACCCGCCTCGCGTACCTGCCGCAGAAACTCCATTTTCATCTCATAGGCTTCCTGATGCTTTCCCTCCCGGTCGAGGTCATTCTGGCGGATTGCCAGCTCATTTCCATCAATTTTCATCGTGCTCTCCTCCTGTGCTTGATAAGCTCAGTATAACACGCGTTTCTCTGTGTGACAACGCTTTCTTTACCGCAGAAAGCGGCGCACCAGTGCATCCTTCCATTTCGCATACGGCTGATAACGCATGGGCAGCTCCGGTCGGATTTTCCTGTCCACAATACCCTTGGTGTGCGAAAAGGTTTCAAAGCCCCAGCGCCCGTGATAACAGCCCATGCCGCTCGTGCCCACGCCGCCGAACGGCAGCTCATTGCTCGCCAGATGCATGATCGTATCATTGATACAGCCGCCGCCGAAGGACAGCTCCCGCAGCCGTCTGCGGGCGGTCTTTGCGTTTCCGAAATAGTAGCACGCCAGCGGGGTCGGATATCGGTCGATCACCGCCCGCGCCTGCTCCCAGTCCGTCCAGCTCAGCACCGGCAGGATGGGACCGAAAATCTCCTCCTGCATACAGCGGCTGTCCTCGTCCGCCTCCAGCACCGTCGGCTCGATGCGTCCGTTTTCCTGTGCGCCGCCGATGAGCACGCCGCCGTCCAGCATCGCGCACAGGCGGTCGTAGTGCCGCGCATTGACGATGCGTCCATAATCCGGATTGCAGAGCGGCTGCGCCCCGAACTGGCGGTGAATCTCCCGCTCCAGCAAGTCGATCAGCGGCTGACGAACCGACTCATGCACAAGCAGATAATCCGGTGCAACACAGGTCTGTCCGCAGTTGAGATATTTTCCAAATACAATGCGGCGCGCGGCAGACGGCAAATCCGCATCTGCATCCACAATACACGGACTTTTACCGCCCAGCTCCAGCACGGTCGGGGTCAGATGCTCCGCCGCAGCGCGTGCCACGGCACGTCCGCCGCTCGCGCCTCCGGTATAAAAGATCAGGTCAAACCGCTCTTTGAGCAGCCGCTGTGCGCAGTCGATGCCGCCGGTCACGACAACCGCCTGCTCCGGTTCAAACACCGCCGCAAACAGACGCTCCAGCACCTTTGCCGTATGCGGCGCATCCGGACTGGGCTTGATGACCACCGTATTGCCCGCCGCAATTGCCGCCGCTGCCGGCTCGACCGTGAGCAGAAACGGATAATTCCACGGGCTCATCACCAGTACCGTTCCGAGCGGCGCGGCCTCGGTATAGCTGTGCGCGCGAAACTGTGACAGCGGCGTGCGCACACGGTGCGGCGCGGCACAGCGGCGCAGATTACGAATCAGCCAGCCGAGCGCGGAATACACCATGCCGACTTCGCACAGCAGGCTCTCCGAGCCGCTCTTGCCCAGATCCGCATTCAGGGCGCGGATAATCTCGTTTTCCCGATGCTGAATCTCCGCGCGCAGACGTCTGAGCGCATCCAGACGTCCGTTCACCGCCCGCATTCCGCCCGCGCGAAAACAGGCGCGCTGCCGTTCGACCAGTTCATGCATTCCGGTTCCCTCCCGATATCCATTGCATTTCTATCATTATATCACATTTCCGGGCAGAGCAAAACGCGGAGCACGTGTTATGCTCCGCGTAGTTTGTCGAAAAACCTATTTTAAAAGAGCAGCTTCTGATAGAAGCCCTCTCAGTCAGTGCCTGCGGCACTGCCAGCTCTCCCAGAGGGAGAGCCAAGTATCGTAATCTTTTTATTGGAATAAACCCGTTTTTACAACCGTATTAACAATAATTTGGAATCAATCTTGCCTCTCCCTTTGGGAGAGGTGGATTCAGCCGAAGGCTGAAGACGGAGAGGGTGCCGATACGGTTGCTCTTTTCTTGCCACTTTCTCTACAGTCTGACGCGGAGCACGTGTTATGCTCCGCGTTTCCTGTGTTGTCCGGCCGAACCGGAACCGCCGGACTATTCCTCCTCATCCGGCTCGTCTGCGCCGTTGTCGTCTGCCTCCCCTTCGCCGGCATCTTCGTCCCCATCTTCCTCATCTGCCAGCTCCTCCGTGATGACCTCAATCAAATCGTCATCGTTGTCATCGTCCGAGTCATCCTCACTCAGCGCCTGCTGAAACCAGTCATCCTGCTCCGAAGCCAGAATCTCTTGCACCAGATCCTGAATCTCATAGCGCACGGAGCTCAGACCGACCATCATCATGTCCCGCAGCATATCCTCGCTCGGCAGCACCTCCGCAAACCGGATACCGTCGCCGAACATGATCTCATTGTCCGTCGTATCCAAATAAAATCTGCCCTGAATGAACTTATTGTTAAGAGCATTCATCTTTTTCATCACACGGCGCTGTGCCTCCGTATCGTCCGCGAATACATTCGTTCCGATGTGCATCGTGATGACATCCTTGTCATCGTGCACAGCAAATCGACACTGCGTCCGCACCAGACCTGCTGGCATATTTACCGTCACTCTGAGCTCATCCCGGTCCGCCGTGTAATGCAGCCCGTTTCTGCCGGTATGATCCAGCATCGAA
>JAEDEU010000030.1 GCA_016293155.1 Clostridiaceae bacterium
TTTTTTCATGTGGTGGGACTTGAGGTGACATTTTACTGGATTTCTCTATGTGGATATGTTATGCTAAAATTATCAATACATATCTGTGGGGGTGCTTTTATGGATATTCCTTGGTTTTTAAAGCCGGAGCTGCTGCTGCACGCAGAGATGCTGGATGAGCAGGAAATGCTGAGGCGGGAAGCGGGTAATTCCTATGCGCGCGATCACGAACAGGATTTGCAGATCAAGGCGCTTCAGCAACGCGTTGCGGAGCTGGAGCAGCAGCTGCTGGCGCTTGAGGTGCTGCTTGCGGAAAAGGGGATTTTGCCGCCTGTGCCGCAGGAACCGGAGTCGAAGCCGCCGGCTGATCCGAGCGTGCCGATTGTATTTGCGGAACGGACGGACGAGCAGATTGCCTGTCCGCGCTGCGGCAAGCAGCAGCCTGGCAATCGGAATGACTGCTATTTCTGCGGTGCTTTGTTCCGATACGAGAAGGAATAATATACAGCATATCTTGAAAGAACAGCTTCCATCCATGCAAAGCGGATGCCACGAACGGGCGTCCGCTTTTGGCGTTTTCTCGGCAAAACGGAATAAAATGCCGCCCTTCGCCGCACATTCCACAACAAAAACAAAAAATCCTCTCCGCAATTTGGAGAGGATGTGGGAATACAGTTCGTTGACAAAAACAAGAAAAAATGTTACAATGATTTAGTTTCCAAAACTTTACCATCGGAACATTTACACTAATATTTTAACACTTTGCGCCAAAAGTTGCAAGGGGTTTGAGATATTTGAAGCTACGCTGCCGAGCGTATCATACCATGGAACTTGTAAGAAACGGAGTGATTGGTACTACATGGGTAACGAAGTAATGGGCGTTCAGGTGCACGACGTACAGTACGGCCGCACCACGCGAAAGAGCTTTGCCAGAATCCCGGATATTCTGGAAATGCCGAACCTCATCGAGGTACAGAAGAAGTCCTACCAGTGGTTTCTTGAGGAGGGCCTGAGAGAGGTCTTCACCGACACCGCAGCAATCTCGGACTACACCGGCAATCTCGAGCTGTCGTTCATCGACTACAAGCTGGAAGACAAGCCGAAGTACAGTGTAGAAGAGTGTAAGGCACGTGATGCAACATATGCCTGCCCGCTCAAGGTTAGAATGCGCCTGCGCAACAAGGAGACCGGCGAGATCAAGGAGCAGGAGCTGTTCATGGGCGATTTCCCGCGCATGACCGACAGCGGCACCTTTATCATCAACGGCGCGGAGCGTGCAATCGTTTCGCAGATCGTCCGTTCTCCGGGCGTTTACTTCGGTCAGACCTTCGATAAGACCGATAAGGCTCTGCTGAATGCAACCGTCATTCCGTACCGCGGCGCATGGCTGGAGTACGAGACCGACGTCAACGATGTATTCTATGTCCGCATTGATAAGAACAGAAAGATTCCGATCACCTCGTTCATCCGTGCCATCGGTCTGGAGACCGACGCGGAGATCAAGGAGATGTTCGGCGAGGACGAGCGCATTCTGGCTACGCTGGAAAAGGATCCGTCCAAGACCGCTGAGGAAGCGCTCATTGAGATCTACAAGAAGCAGCGCCCGGGCGAGCCGCCGTCTGTTGAGTCCGCAAAGAGCCTGCTGACCAACCTGTTCTTCGACGCGCGCCGCTATGATATCTCCGCAGTCGGCCGCTATAAGTATAATAAGAAGCTGGCAATCGCCCGCCGCCTGAAGGACCGCAAGGTTCTGGAAACCGTTGTCGATCCGATGACCGGCGAGATTCTGGCAGAGGAGGGCGAAATCCTCTCCCGCGAGAAGGCTTCGCTGATTTCCCGCCGCGGCGTATTCTCCGTTGTCGTTGAGGCTCCGGACGGCGCCAAGGTCAAGGTATTCTCCAACGGCATGGTCGATCTGAGCGACTTTGTCGATTTCGATCCGCTGGAAAAGTGCGGCATCAAGGAGAAGGTTCGCTTTGTCGTCCTCAAGGAGCTGCTGGAGCAGTATGAGGGCGAGGAGCTGATCGAGCAGATTAAGCTGCAAAAGGATGAGCTGATTCCGAAGCACATCATCGTCGATGATATGCTCGCTTCCATCGGCTATCTGCTAAATATCGCACACGACATCGGTACCACCGATGATATCGACCATCTGGGCAACCGCCGTCTGCGCTGCGTCGGTGAGCTGTTGCAGAACCAGTTCCGCATCGGCTTCTCCCGCATGGAGCGCGTCATCCGCGAGCGCATGACCGTTCAGGATCTGGACGTTGTCACCCCGCAGTCCCTGATTAACATCCGTCCGGTGACCGCGGCGATCAAGGAATTTTTCGGTTCCTCTCCGCTGTCCCAGTTCATGGATCAGAACAACCCGCTGGCAGAGCTGACGCACAAGCGCCGTATGTCCGCGCTTGGTCCGGGCGGTCTGTCCCGTGACCGTGCATCCTTCGAGGTTCGAGACGTACACTACAGCCACTACGGCCGTCTGTGTCCGATTGAGACCCCGGAAGGTCCGAACATCGGTCTGATCTCCTATCTGGCAACCTACGCTCGTATCAATGAGTTCGGCTTCATCGAGGCGCCGTACCGCATCATCGACAAGGAGACCGGCAAGGTCACCGATCAGGTTCAGTATATGACCGCAGACGTCGAGGACGAGTACACCGTATGCCAGGCATACGAGCCGCTGGACGAGGAAGGCAGACTGGCCAATCCGCGTGTTACCTGCCGCCGCCGCGATGAGATCGTCGAGGTCGACCGCAAGGACGTTGACCTGATGGACGTATCCCCGCGCATGATGGTTTCGGTTGCAACCGCAATGATCCCGTTCTTGCAGAACGACGACGCAAACCGTGCGCTGATGGGTGCGAACATGCAGCGTCAGGCAGTGCCGCTGCTCAAGACCGAGGCTCCGGTTGTCGGTACCGGCATGGAGTACAAGGCTTGCGTGGACTCCGGCGTTGTGCCGCTGGCAGAGGGCGACGGCGTGGTTACCAACGTAACCGCGCGCGAGGTCACCATCCGCTATGACGTGCTCGGCGAAAAGACCTATACGCTGACCAAGTTTGTCCGTTCCAACCAGTCCACCTGCATCAACCAGCGCCCGATCGTCAACCTCGGCGAGCGCGTCAAGAAGGGCGATGTCATTGCCGACGGTCCGGCGACCGACAACGGCGAGATTGCACTGGGCAAGAACGCACTGATCGGCTTTATGACCTGGGAAGGTTACAACTACGAGGACGCAGTCCTGCTGAACGAGCGACTGGTCCGCGATGACGTATACACCTCGATCCACATCGAGGAATATGAATCCGAATCCCGCGATACCAAGCTGGGACCGGAGGAAATTACCCGCGACATTCCGAATGTCGGTGAGGATGCACTGAGAGATCTGGACGAGCGCGGCATCATCCGCATCGGCGCAGAGGTTCACTCCGGTGACATTCTGGTCGGTAAGGTCACTCCGAAGGGCGAGACCGAGCTGACTGCCGAGGAGCGCCTGCTGCGCGCAATCTTCGGCGAGAAGGCACGCGAGGTTCGTGATACCTCCCTGCGTGCACCGCACGGTGAGGCCGGCATCGTTGTCGATGTCAAGGTGTTCACCCGCGAAAACGGTGACGAGCTGTCTCCGGGCGTTGCAATGTGCGTCCGCGTCTATATCGCACAGAAGAGAAAGATCTCTGTCGGCGATAAGATGGCAGGCCGCCATGGTAACAAGGGTGTCGTTTCGCGCATCCTGCCGCAGGAGGATATGCCGTTCCTGGAGGACGGTACTCCGCTGGACATCGTGCTGAACCCGCTGGGCGTGCCGTCCCGAATGAACATCGGACAGGTGCTGGAAGTGCATCTGGGCTATGCGGCAAAGAGCCTCGGCTGGAAGATCGCAACCCCGGTATTCGACGGCGCGAACGAGCACGACATTGCCGACGCACTGAAGGCTGCCGGCAAGAACCCGAACGGCAAGTCTACCCTGTATGACGGCCGTACCGGTGAAAAGTTTGATAACGACGTTACCGTCGGTTATATGTACTACCTGAAGCTGCATCATCTGGTTGATGATAAGATCCACGCGCGTTCTACCGGTCCGTACTCGCTGGTTACCCAGCAGCCGCTCGGCGGCAAGGCGCAGTTCGGCGGACAGCGCTTTGGCGAGATGGAGGTTTGGGCGCTGGAGGCATACGGCGCTGCTTACACCCTGCAGGAGATCCTGACCGTCAAGTCGGACGATATCACCGGCCGTGTCAAGACCTACGAGGCAATCGTCAAGGGTCACAACGTTCCGCAGCCGGGCGTACCGGAATCCTTCAAGGTTCTGGTCAAGGAGCTGCAGGCACTGTGCCTGGATATCCGCGTTCTGGACGAGGATATGAATGAAATCGTCCTGACCGATGACGATGACGACGATGTACCGACCTACGAGCACAACGAAAAGCGTTCCGCAAACGAGTCCGAATTCGAGGCTGCGGGCTATGCTGTCACCGATGCTGAGGATATTGATGCCCCGATCCTGGATGAGACCGAGCCCGCCGAGGAGGAGCCGTCCGAGGACAGCTTCTCGCTGGACATTGATGATGTTCTGGAAGACTTTAACTGAGCGGAGGAGTAAGCATGGGATATTCTACTTTTAATGCAATCAAAATCGCTCTTGCTTCGCCTGAACTGATCCGCGAGTGGTCCTATGGCGAGGTCAAGAAGCCGGAAACTATTAACTACCGTACCCTGAAGCCGGAGCGCGACGGTCTGTACTGTGAGCGCATCTTTGGACCGACCAAGGACTGGGAGTGCCACTGCGGCAAGTACAAGAAGGTACGCTTTAAGGGTAAGAAGTGTGAGCGCTGCGGCGTTGAGGTCACCAAGTCCAAGGTGCGCCGCGAGCGTATGGGTCACATCGAGCTGGCCGCACCGGTTTCCCATATCTGGTATTTTAAGGGCATTCCGTCCCGCATGGGTCTGATTCTCGACATGTCCCCGAGACTGCTTGAGAAGGTGCTGTACTTCGCTGCCTATATCGTCACCGATCCGGGTGAGGGCACCGGTCTGATTAAGAAGCAGATCCTGACCGAGAAGGAATACCGCGACATGCGCGAGAAGTACGAGGACGACTTCAAGGCAGGCATGGGCGCAGAGGCGATCAAGGAGCTGCTCCAGGAGCTGGATCTTGACCAGCTGAGCGAGGAGCTGCGCGCAGAGCTGCGCGACGCAACCGGTCAGAAGCGCGTGCGTCTGGTCAAGCGCCTGGAGGTTGTCGAGGCATTCCGCCAGTCCGGCAACCGCCCGGAGTGGATGATTATGGACGTCGTTCCGGTCATCCCGCCGGAAATCCGACCGATGGTACAGCTGGACGGCGGCCGCTTTGCGACCTCCGACCTGAACGATCTGTACCGCCGCGTCATCAACCGAAACAACCGTCTGCAGCGCCTGCTCGATCTGGGTGCTCCGGACATCATTATCCGCAACGAGAAGCGTATGCTGCAGGAAGCAGTGGACGCGCTGATCGACAACGGCCGCCGCGGCAGACCGGTCGTCGGTCCGAACAACCGCGCACTCAAGTCGCTGTCCGATATGCTGAAGGGCAAGCAGGGACGCTTCCGTCAGAACCTGCTCGGCAAGCGTGTTGACTACTCCGGCCGTTCGGTTATCGTCGTCGGACCGGATCTGAAGATTTATCAGTGCGGTCTGCCGAAGGAAATGGCAATCGAGCTGTTTAAGCCGTTTATCATGAAGCGTCTGGTCGAAAACGGTCAGGCTTCCAACATCAAGTCCGCAAAGAAGATGGTCGAGCGCGGCAAGCCGGAGGTTTGGGACGCACTGGAAAGCGTCATCAAGGGTCATCCGGTTATGCTGAACCGTGCACCGACCCTGCACCGTCTGGGCATTCAGGCATTCGAGCCGATCCTGGTCGAGGGCCGTGCAATCAAGCTGCATCCGCTGGTTTGTACCGCATTTAACGCGGACTTCGACGGCGACCAGATGGCAGTGCATCTGCCGCTTTCCGCCGAGGCACAGGCCGAGGCTCGTCTGCTGATGCTGTCGGCAAACAACCTCCTGAAGCCGCAGGACGGCAAGCCGGTTACCGTACCGTCGCAGGATATGGTTCTGGGTTCCTACTACCTGACCATCGACCGCGACACCGAGGCTGGCTCCGGCAAGTGGGACGACGAGAACAAGTGCATCGTCCCGAACTCCGGCGCAAAGGTATTCCGCAACGTCGATGAGGCGCTGATGGCATACGACGAGGGCTATATCGGCATCCACTCCCTGATCCGCGTCCGCATGACCAAGGAGATCGACGGTCAGATCGTTTCCGGCATCGTCGATGCAACTCCGGGACGCCTGATCTTCAACGAGCGCATTCCGCAGGATCTGGGCTTCGTCAAGCGTGAGAAGCCGGAAGATTTCCTCAAGCTCGAGATTATGTTTACCTGCGGCAAGAAGCAGCTGGGTCAGATCATCGACAAGTGTATCCGCGTCCATGGCTTCAACAAGACCGCAGAGGTGCTCGATGCCATCAAGGCAATGGGCTATAAATACTCCACCAAGGGCGCACTGACCGTTTCGTTCTCGGATATTTCGGTTCCGGAAACCAAGCAGTCCAGCGTTCAGCACAGTGAGCAGGTTGTCGCAAAGATCGACAAGCAGTACAAGCGCGGCTTCATCACCGATGAGGAGCGTTACCGTCTGGTCGTTCACGAATGGGAGGACACCACCAAGAAGGTTACCGGCGCATTGCAGGAGAAGATGGACAACGAACGCTTCAACCCGATTCATATGATGGCTCAGTCCGGTGCGCGTGGTTCCATCAACCAGATTCGTCAGCTTTCCGGTATGCGCGGCCTGATGGCATCCGCATCCGGTAAGACCATCGAGATCCCGATCAAGTCCAACTTCCGTGAGGGTCTGTCCGTACTGGAGTACTTCATCTCCGCACGAGGCGCACGTAAGGGTCTGGCGGATACCGCACTGAGAACCGCGGACTCCGGTTATCTGACCCGCCGAATGGTAGACGTTTGTCAGGAGGTCATCATCCGTGAGACCGACTGCGGCGCAACCAAGGGTATCGTTGTCCGCGACATCACCGAGGGCAACAAGATCATCGAGCCGCTGGCAGACCGTCTGGTCGGCCGTTATCCGTGCCACGATATCGTCGATCCGAACACCGGCGAGATCCTACACGAGAGCAACGTCATGATGAAGGAAGAGGACGCGAAGAAGATCGTCGAAGCAGGCATCACCGAGGTCGAGATCCGCTCCGTACTCGAGTGCCGTGCACCGCGCGGCGTCTGCGCACACTGCTACGGCTCCAACCTGGCATTCGGCTCGGACTGCTCCATGGGCGAGGCTGTCGGCATCATCGCGGCACAGTCCATCGGCGAGCCGGGCACCCAGCTGACCATGCGTACCTTCCACTCCGGCGGTATCGCAGGTTCGGATATTACCCAGGGTCTTCCGCGAGTCGAGGAGCTGTTCGAGGCAAGAAAGCCGAAGAAGGTTGCAACGCTGGCAGAGATCGGCGGCGTGGTTTCCATCGAGGAGACCAAGCGCACCACGGTCAAGACCGTCAACGTCACCGACCCGAAGACCGGCGAGGTCAAGAGCTATCAGCTGGCATCGTCCTCCGGTATCCGCGTCACCGACGGTCAGGTCATCGAAAAGGGCTTCCAGCTCAACAGCGCAGGTGCGCTCAACCCGCATGACATCCTGCGCATTCTGGATCCGGGCGCCGTTCACGACTACCTGATTAAGGAAGTCCAGAAGGTTTACCGCGATCAGGGCGTTGATCTGAACGACAAGCACATCGAGGTCATCGTGCATCAGATGATGCGCAAGGTTAAGGTCGAGGACGCAGGCAGCTGCGATCTGCTGCCGGGTGCAGTGATCGACCGTCTGGACTTCGACGCTGCGGTTGAGGCGATTCAGAAGCGCATCGACGCAGGCGAAGAGGGGCTGACTGTTGCGACCTGCTCGCCGACCCTGATGGGCATCACCAAGGCTTCGCTGGCAACCGAGTCCTTCCTGTCCGCCGCATCCTTCCAGGAGACCACCCGTGTCCTGACCGATGCCGCAATCAAGGGCAAGATTGACCCGCTGGCAGGTCTGAAGGAGAACGTCATCATCGGTAAGCTCATCCCGGCCGGCTCCGGTCTGGAGGCATACCGCACCGGTCACTACGAGGAGTCTGTAAACCTGGATTAAGGTTTGCCGCCCGCCGGGTTTGACACAGGAAAAAATATTCGGGACCGCGCATTTGCACGCGGTCCCGTTTTTCCCTATTTGCAGGAAACAAGCAGCCTTCCTGCAAGCCCGCGTTTTTGCTCAAAAAATACAAAAAAATCCCGTATTTTTCCCTTTGTGCAAAAAGAATGAATAGAACGTCAAAAAACGGATATACTGTATTTGTTTTGTAAAATCTCACGAAAAAAACGGGAAAAGCATTGACAGGGCGCATGAATTAAGTTACAATGTTCGAGTATGCGATAAGGAGGAATGGATATGCTCTTACAGCTGTCCGATGCGACCAAGGTCGTCGGCATCAAGCAGTCGAAGAAAGTCATCCGTGACGGCGCCGCGAAGTCCGTATTCATTGCTAAGGACGCGGAAAAACGCGTCACCGGCCCGATCTATGAGCTGTGCCAGTCGATGGACGTTGCTGTCAACGAAGTCGATACCATGCAGGAGCTCGGTTCGGCCGTTGGAATCGCCGTCGGCGCGGCCGTTGTGACCGTCGTCAATGATTAACCACGTTTTTAACAGGGAACACTGTTAAAATATAATTCTATCCTATATTAAGGAGGTGCACATAATGCCAACCTTTAACCAGCTCGTTCGCAAGGGCAGAGAGGCAGTTGTTTACAAGTCTACTGCTCCGGCACTTCAGGTAGGTCTGAACTCCCTGAAGAAGAAGGCAACCGCTCAGTCTGCTCCGCAGAAGCGCGGCGTTTGCACTACTGTCAAGACCATGACCCCGAAGAAGCCGAACTCCGCACTGCGTAAGGTCGCTCGTGTAAAGCTGACCAACGGTATGGAGGTTTCCGCTTACATCCCGGGCATCGGCCACAACCTGCAGGAGCACTCCGTCGTTATGGTTCGCGGCGGTCGTGTAAAGGACCTTCCGGGTGTCCGTTACCACATCATCCGCGGCTCTCTGGATACCCAGGGTGTTGCAAACCGTATGCAGGCTCGCTCCAAGTACGGTGCAAAGCGTCCGAAGCCGGGCAAGAAGTAATTTTCGCCCGTCCGCTCAGGACAAACCATCTTAATTTATCCCTGTATTTGACTGTTTGACAGCAAAGCAAAAAGCTTTGTCCGATTCGACTTAATATAGCAGTTCGATAGAACGATATTTTAACTCTCGGACAGGCGCCGACAAAGGCTTTGGGTGGCCTTTGAAGTACCAATGAAATCATTTTTTGTGAAGGAGGGAAGTAATCGTGCCAAGAAGAGGATTTGTTCCCAAGAGAGAAGTACTTCCGGACCCGCTCTACAATTCCCAGCTGGTAACCAAGCTGGTTAACTCCATCATGCTCGATGGTAAGAAGGGCGTGGCTCAGAAGGTTGTATACGGTGCGTTTGACATCGTAAAGGAAAAGACTGGCCGCGATCCGCTTGAAGTATTTACCGAGGCTATGGATAACATCATGCCGTCTCTGGAGGTTAAGGCTCGCCGTGTCGGCGGTGCAACCTACCAGGTACCGATGGAAGTTCGTCCGGAGAGACGTCAGACCCTGGGTCTGCGTTGGATCACCAAGTACTCCCGCGCTCGTTCCGAGAGAAACATGAGCGAGAGACTGGCTGGCGAGATTCTGGATGCCATCAATAACCTTGGCGGTGCAGTCAAGAAGCGTGAGGATACTCACAAGATGGCTGAGGCAAACAAGGCGTTTGCACACTATCGCTTCTAATCGTCCCGAAAGGAGATCACCATGCCAAGAGCTTTTAGTCTGGAACACACCAGAAATATCGGCATCATGGCGCACATTGATGCCGGCAAGACCACTACCACCGAACGTATCCTGTACTACACCGGCGTTAACCACAAGATCGGTGAGACCCATGACGGTTCCGCTACCATGGACTGGATGGCACAGGAGCAGGAGCGTGGCATTACCATCACCTCTGCGGCAACCACCTGTAAGTGGGCTGGCCGCGACGGTGAGTTCAACAGAATCAACATCATCGACACCCCGGGTCACGTTGACTTTACCGTAGAGGTAGAGCGCTCCCTGCGTGTCCTGGACGGTTCTGTTACCGTATTCTGCGCAAAGGGCGGCGTTGAGCCGCAGTCTGAGACCGTTTGGCATCAGGCTGACAAGTATCACGTTCCGCGTATGGCATTCGTCAACAAGATGGATATCATGGGCGCAGACTTCTACAACGTAGTAGACATGATGAAGGACCGCCTGAAGTGTAATGCGGTTCCGATTCAGCTCCCGATCGGCTTCGAGGACAGCTTCCGCGGCATCATCGACCTGGTTACCATGAGAGCTGAGGTTTACTATGACGACCTGGGCAAGGATGTCCGCGATGAGGATATTCCGGAAGATATGGTAGAGAAGGCTGAAGAGTACCGCATGGCGATGCTCGAAGCTCTGTCCGACATCGACGAGGAGATCATGATGATGGTCCTCGAGGATGAGGAAGTTCCGGAGGATATGATCCGCGCTGCAATCCGTAAGGGTACTGTAAACGTAGAGCTGATTCCGGTTCTCTGCGGTACGGCTTACCGCAACAAGGGCGTACAGATGCTTCTGGACGCAATCGTTGACTACATGCCGTCCCCGCTGGATATCCCGGCAATCAAGGGTATCGATCCGGATACCGGTGAAGAGGATGAGCGCCCGGCTGATGACGAGGCTCCGTTCTCCGCACTGGCATTCAAGATCGCTACCGACCCGTATGTAGGTCGTCTGTCCTTCTTCCGCGTATACTCCGGTACCGCAACCGCAGGCTCTGCCGTGCTGAATGCGACCAAGGGCAAGCGCGAGAGACTGGGCCGTATCGTGCAGATGCACGCAAACCACCGTGAGGATATCGACCAGGTTTGGTCCGGTGATATTGCAGCCGCAGTAGGCTTCAAGAACACCACCACCGGCGATACCATTTGCGACGAGAAGAACCCGATCATCCTGGAGTCCATGGAGTTCCCGGAGCCGGTTATCCGCGTTGCAATCGAGCCGAAGACCAAGGCAGGTCAGGAAAAGATGGGCATCGCGCTGGCAAAGCTGGCAGAAGAGGACCCGACCTTCCGCACCTACACCGACGAAGAGACCGGTCAGACCATCATCGCTGGTATGGGTGAGCTCCATCTGGAGATCATCGTTGACCGTCTGCTGCGCGAGTTCAAGGTTGAGGCAAACGTAGGCGCTCCGCAGGTTGCCTACAAGGAGACCATCCGTAAGTCCGCTGACGTTGACTGCAAGTACAAGCGTCAGTCCGGTGGTTCCGGTCAGTATGGTCACGTTAAGATCATCGCTGAGCCGAATGAGCCGGGCAAGGGCTACGAGTTCATCAACAAGGTTGTCGGCGGCTCCATTCCGAAGGAGTATATCGAGCCGGTTAACCAGGGTATTCAGGGCGCAATGCAGAACGGCGTTCTGGCTGGATACAATGTTGTTGACGTTAAGGTTACCCTGTATGATGGCTCCTACCACGAAGTCGACTCCTCTGAGATGGCGTTCAAGATCGCCGGTTCTATGGCGTTCAAGGAAGCCATGAAGAAGGCTGATCCGGTTCTGACCGAGCCGATCATGCAGGTTGACGTACTGGTTCCGGAGGATTACATGGGCGACGTTATCGGCGACCTGAACTCCCGCCGTGGCCTGATTCAGGGCATGGAGGCACGTGGTCCGGTACAGGCAATCTCCGCAGCAGTTCCGCTGTCCGAGATGTTTGGCTATGCGACCGACCTGCGTTCCAACACCCAGGGCCGTGGCCAGTATTCTATGCAGCCGAGCCACTACGCTGAGGTTCCGAAGTCCATTCAGGACAAGATTATTTCTGACAAGCAGAAGTAATTCGCATAGAATCGCTTGCAATTCCGCAGGAGTTGTTTTAAAATAAGTCTGTAATGACTTTTTTCTCAAATATTCTAAGGAGGATATTACAATGGCTAAGGAAAAATACGTAAGAGACTTGCCGCACGTAAACATCGGCACCATTGGTCATGTCGACCACGGCAAGACCACTCTGACCGCTGCTATCACCAAGGTTCTCGCACTGCAGGGACAGGCTGAGGTTCAGAAGTACGACGAGATCGATAAGGCTCCGGAAGAGAAGGAGCGCGGCATTACCATCAACACCGCTCACGTTGAGTACAAGACCACCAAGCGTCACTACGCTCACGTTGACTGCCCGGGCCATGCCGACTACGTTAAGAACATGATCACCGGTGCTGCTCAGATGGACGGCGCTATCCTGGTTGTTTCTTCCGCAGACGGCCCGATGCCGCAGACCCGTGAGCACATCCTGCTGGCTCGTCAGGTAGGCGTTCCGTACATCGTTGTCTTCATGAACAAGGTTGACCAGGTTGACGACGAGGAGCTGCTGGAGCTGGTTGAGATGGAGATCCGTGAGCTGCTGTCCAGCTACGATTTCCCGGGCGACGACATTCCGATCATCAAGGGCACCGCTCTGGGCGTTCTGGAGTGCGACTCCACCGATCCGGAGGCACCGGAGTACGCTTGCATCCGCGAGCTGATGGACGCTGTTGACGAGTATATCCCGACCCCGGAGCGTAAGGCTGACCAGCCGTTCCTGATGCCGGTCGAGGACGTATTCTCCATCACCGGTCGTGGTACCGTTGCTACCGGTCGTGTAGAGCGTGGCCAGATCAAGATGGGCGAGGAAGTCGAGATCGTTGGTCTGATGGACGCTCCGCGCAAGACCGTCGTTACCGGCATCGAGATGTTCCGCAAGCTGCTGGACTACGCTGAGGCTGGCGACAACATCGGCACCCTGCTGCGTGGTATCCAGAAGAACGAGATCGAGCGCGGCCAGGTTCTGGCTAAGCCGGGCACCATTCACCCGCACACCAAGTTCAAGGGTGAGGTTTACGTTCTGAAGAAGGAAGAGGGCGGCCGCCACACTCCGTTCTTCAACAACTACCGTCCGCAGTTCTACTTCCGTACCACCGACGTTACCGGTGTTATCTCCCTGCCGGAAGGCACCGAGATGTGCATGCCGGGCGATAACGTCACCATGGACGTTGAGCTGATCACCCCGATCGCTATCGAGAAGGGCCTGCGTTTCGCTATCCGTGAGGGTGGCCGTACCGTTGGTTCCGGCGTCGTTACTGCTATCAACGAGTAATTGACTCTCGATTCGCTCTAAAGTGAATTTTCATCCCGTCTGGGCATTCGCTCAGGCGGGATTTTTTTGTCTTTATTCACAGCCTGTATATTGATTCATTGCGTCCAAAATGTTATTTTTTGAAAAAATGTGCATAAAAATGCTTGAAAAAATTGAAAGAAAAGCATCTAAACGCAAAAAAATTGCATAAAGTGGAACTTTTTTCCTCGGAATCACTTGATTAATCATTTTGCCTGTGTTATAATACCAACAGCTCAATTACAAAACGGTAACAAATGATTACAAAACGAAAACCACTTGATTACGAATTGGAAATTGGAGGCTTGCATGAAAAGCGTATTACATAAATCTCTGAGCGTGCTGCTGGCAATGGGGATCCTCGCGTCTTCCGTACCGGCGTATGCGATAGAGACAGAGACACAGAATGCGGTGTCTGTGCAGGCGGAAGCAGTGATGGAACAGACGACGGAGGAAGCAGCTCCGGAGACGGCGGAGGTATCTGATGAGCAGGTACAGGTGCGTGCATCCGGCTTCCGTCCGGGCAACAGCTATGCCGAGCCCGAGCTGGTTTCGGCAGAGTATGCGGACGGCGGCGCGAAGATCACCTGGAAGGCGGTCAGCAATGCGTCTGACTACCGCGTTTACCGCAGAACCGGCGATCAGGACTGGACCGAGCTGAAGGATGTATCCGATACCACCTATACCGATCAGACCATCGAGCTGGGTACGGTTTACGAATATACCGCGGCGGTTGTCAAAAACGACGAGGTGAAAAGCAGCTATGATGAGGACGGCATTTCCTTCTGCCGTCTGGAAACGCCGGCACTGTCCTCGGTCAGCAACAGCACCGATGGGGTAAAGATCAGCTGGGAATCGGTTGACAATGCGGACGGCTACCGCGTTTACCGCAAGGTCAAGGGCGGCGACTGGACCGAGCTGAAGGATGCAGAGAAAACAAGCTGCACCGATTCGACCGCGCAGTCCGGCAAGACATACTATTACACGGTATCCGCGCTGTACAACGGCGAGCCGAGCAGCGATTATGACGAGTCCGGTCTGAAGGCAACCTACTATGCCGCACCGGAGCTGTCCTCCGCAGCGCGCAAGGATTCGGGCGTCAAGGTCAGCTGGCAGTCGGTGTCCGGTGCATCCGAGTACCGCGTTTACCGCAAGACGGAAGACGGCAGCTGGAGCAAGCTCAAGGATGTCGAGGGCACCAGCTGCACGGATAAGACCATCAAGAATGGTACGATTTACAGCTATACCGTCCGCGTGCTGAAAAATGATAAGACGGTCAGTGCCTATGACAAGAACGGCATCTCGTTCTGCTGGCTGAGCACGCCGGAGCTGTCCTCGGCAGCCAACGGCAGCGGCGTCAAGCTCACATGGAAGTCGGTTTCCAAGGCAGACGGCTATCGCGTCTACCGCAAGACCGGCGACGGCAATTGGACCAAGATCGCCGACACAGAAAATACAAAGTATACCGATAAGAGCGTGACCTCCGGAAAGACCTACACCTACACGGTGCGCGCAAAGTATGACGGCGAGCTGCGCAGCGATTACGATAAGACCGGTCTGAAGATCAAGTACTATTCCGCACCGGAGCTGTCCTCGGTTAAGAACGGCACCGCAGGCGTCAAGCTCACGTGGGAGAAGGTTTCCGGCGCGAAGGAATACCGCGTTTACCGCAAGACAGACGGCGGCGACTGGAGCAAGCTCAAGGACGTTGAGGGCACCAGCTACACGGATAAAACCGTAAAATCCGGCAAGAGCTACACCTATACCGTAAGAGTCCTGAGCGGCGGCAAGACCGTGAGCGGATATGATTCCAAGGGACTCACCACGCAGTATCTTGCCACTCCGGAGCTTTCCGCTCCGAAGAGCACCAAGAATGGCATTAAGGTTTCCTGGAAGTCGGTATCCGGCGCGGAGGAATACCGCGTTTACCGTAAGACGGACGGCGGCAGCTGGAGCAAGCTCAAGGACGTCGAGGGCACCAGCTACACCGATCAGGATGTAGAGGCCTGCACAAATTACACCTATACCGTGCGTGCGATGAGCAGCAAGGCATCCGGCGGCTACGACAGCGACGGCGTGGAGGCGCGCTTCCTCAGCGGTACGGAGATCACCCTTGCAAAGGGCGAGGCGGGCGTATCCGTCCGCTGGGAGAAGGTGGAAGGCGCAAAGGGATACTATGTGTACCGCAGATACGAGGACGAGGGCTGGAAAAAGCTCGGCAAGACCAGTGAGCTGCTGTATGCAGATGAGTCCTCCTTCCCGAAGTCCGGCACCTACTCCTACACCGTAAGAGCATACTACGGCTCCAGCCTCGGTTACTACGACAGCGATGCGGCGCCGAGCGTGGAGATCAAGCTGGATGCCGCAGAGGTGAACCGCCGCCTCAAGCAGGTCATGAAGACCTATCCGGACGGTAAGAACCTCGGCAGCGGATATTCCTTCGCCGGTGCGGGTCAGTGCATGGGCTTTGCCCGTGAGGTATACTACCGCGTATTCGACGAGGTGGTGCGCTGGGACTATGCCGGCAATCCGAAGACCTCAGAGGACAAGGGCAAGTTTACCAAGGTTGCAAAGACCACCTCGCTGAGCGCGAGCAAGGTACGATCTGTGGTCAAGCAGGCGCAGCCGGGCGACGTATTGCAGCTGGAAGGCCCGAAGGCGCACAGCATGATTTATCTTTCCCGCGATGAGGACGGCTTTACGGTTTATGATGCAAACTGGAGCGGCCCGAATCAGGTAGACATCCGCTATGTCTCCTACGGCAGCTATGCAAGCCGAAACAGCAACAGCCTGTGTCTGCTGCATGCCAACAACTATCCGGGCGAATAAAACAGAATCCTTTCCATCCCGCCGGAGC
>JAEDEU010000169.1 GCA_016293155.1 Clostridiaceae bacterium
ATCATCCTGCTCGGTCTCGCGCTCGGCACGGCGGCGAAGCTGTGCCGTCTGCCGCCGCTGGTCGGCATGATCTGCGCGGGTCTGCTGCTCGGCACGCTCGGTCTGCTGGACGAATCCGTGCTGTCCGTCTCCGGCGACCTGCGGCGCATCGCACTGGTCATCATCCTGACCCGCGCGGGTCTCACGCTTCGGCTGGACGATCTCAAAGCAGTCGGACGTCCGGCGTTGCTGATGTGCTTCGTCCCCGCCTCGCTGGAAATTTTGGGCATTGTTCTGCTCGCCCCGCGCATCCTCGGCGTGACCACAGCGGAGGCGGCGCTCATCGGAGCCGTGCTTGCGGCGGTGTCTCCGGCGGTTGTCGTGCCGCGCATGATCCGCCTGATCGGTCTCCATTTCGGCGCAAAGCACCGCGTCCCTCAGCTCGTGCTTGCGGGCGCTTCGGTGGATGATATCTATGTGATCGTGCTGTTTTATGCCTTTTTGACCGTGGTTTCGGGCGGCTCGTTGTCCGCCTCGACCTTTTTGGTCATTCCGGTTTCCATCGTGCTGGGCGCGCTTGCGGGCGTGCTGGCAGGACTGCTGCTCTGCCGCTTCCTGTGCACGGTGCAGCTGCATGAAATCGCGGCGCTGCTCGTTGTGCTCAGTGTATCCTTCCTCCTGCTTCAGCTGGAAACCGCACTGGACGGAATGCTGTCCGGTCTGCTCGCCATCATGACCATGGGCATCACCCTGCGCGCGCGTGCGCCGGAAACCGCCGACCGCCTCGCCGTACAGTATCAGTCCCTGTGGTATGTCGGGGAAATCATCCTGTTTGTGCTGGTCGGCGCGGCGGTTGACCTGCGCTATGCGCTCGCGGCGGGCGCGGCGGCAATTGTGCTCGTGCTCGGCGGACTGATATTCCGCATGGCGGGCGTGGGCGCGGCAACGCTCGGCACACGGCTGACCGCGAAGGAGCGGCTGTTCTGCGCCATTGCCTACACGCCCAAGGCAACCGTACAGGCGGCAATCGGCGGCGTTCCGCTCGCCGCCGGGCTTGCCTGCGGGCAGACCGTGCTCACCGTCGCGGTGCTCGCCATCCTCATCACCGCCCCGCTCGGCGCACTGGGCATCGACCTGACACACCGCAGACTGCTCACGCAGGAGCCGGAAAAGAACAATCCCGCGGCTTGACAGATGCGCCGCGGGAGAGTATACTGAACATAGAAAAGGGGCATATCAATACTGGTTTCGCCCTCAGGATTAGTCGAAGTGACCCGTTGCCTAGAAGTCGAATATCAGGCGGGTCACTTCTTTTTTGTGATCTTATAGACCAGATCGACGAGTGTGACTACAAATGTACAAAACAGAATAAATTCCGAAAACGTCATCTGCATCTCTCAAACGCCCCCTCTCTTAGAGAGGGAAAGAAGCTCACCCTCCCTTTTCTCTGAGAGAGCGAAACCGCCGTATGTATTGATATGCCCTTACCTTTACAATACCAGACTGCGCACAGCCTGTCCAGTCATGCCGGTTTTTGGTGCCGTTTATCTCACCAGCCGCCAGACTGCATATGCCAGCACCAGCTGTGCGAGAAAAATCGCCGGAATGCCCCACATAAAGCGTTTATGCAGGGTTTTATGGCGGATCAGGCGCATGGTCGCATACACGCCCGGGCAGGCGCCGAGCACGCAGACCGCAAACAGCCTCCGCTCCGGCACGCGCCACCGCCCGCGCTTTGCTGCGGATTTATCCTGCACGGTCAGCATAATCCCGACCAGATTGACTGCAATCAGATAAAAAATCAAAAGCCTCATGGTTTCCTCCTGCTTTTCCGATTTGACTTTTACGGACAAAAAATCGCATGATGCGATGTGTTTTGTCCGTATTTTGTTGTTTTTTGGACATTTTTGATGTATAATGTAACCGAGAACGATTCCCAGTTGAGGTGATTGTGTTGAAACGAAAGCTGCTCCCCCTGTTATTGCTGTGTCTGCTCGTATGTTCGGTTTCGGCGTTTGCCGCCCCGCCCAAGGTGATCTCCCAGACGGCGTGCCTGATGGACGGCGAAACCGGTCAGGTGCTGTACCAAAAGAACATGGATGCCCAGAAATCCCCCGCCTCCATCACCAAGCTGATGACCGCACTGCTGGTCTTTGAGCAGTGTGATCTGGACGAGACCGTCACCGTCACGCAGTCCGCGCTGGACACGGTGGATCCGGACTCCTCGCGCATTGGTTTTGCGGCGGGAGAGGAGCTGTCGGTTTACGACCTGATGAACGCGATGCTCATCTACTCTGCGAACGATGCGGCGCACATTCTGGCGGAGCACTGCGCAGGCTCGGTGCCCAAGTTCGCGGAGCGCATGACCGCACGCGCGGCGGAGCTGGGCTGCACCAACACGAACTTCGTCACGCCGAGCGGGCTGGATGAGGACGGTCACCTCACCACCGCGCACGATATGGCAATTATCGCGCGGGCGCTGTACGAATATCCGGAATTTTTTATCATCGCGCACCGGACCAGCTGGCTGATCGAGCCGGACAGTGTATTTCCGGAAGGCTGTCAGATCTACTCCCGCGACAAGATTCTATTCAAGGAATCCGAATTTTACAATCCCGAGGTCACTGCCGCCAAGACCGGCTGGACCTCGCTGGCGCACAATACCTTTGTCGTCTACGCCGAGCGCGACGGCAGAAAACTGATCGCCGTGGTCATGGACAGCGAGGCAGCGGCGGACAAATACAACGATGTCAACGCTCTGCTGGAGTACGGCTTCACCGCCTATGAAACCGTAACAGTGGACAGTGAAACCCTGTATAGCTGCGCGGAAACCGCTGCACTGCACGCAGAGCACGCGGTCACACTGGCAGACGGCGCACTGGACGGGTGCACGCTCTCCCTGCTGCTGCCGAAGGGATTTACGGCGGATAATCTCGCCTATTCCTGCCGCAATACCGGCGATTCCACCGCCGAGCTGCTGGTACATATC
>JAEDEU010000170.1 GCA_016293155.1 Clostridiaceae bacterium
TGGAACAGATGGTACAGCGCATCATCCAGCGGATAGGTTTTGGTAATCAGCGATGCCAGCCCGTTGTTGACCAAAAACTCGGTATTGCGCTCCTCCTGTCCCGGAATCGGATTAATCAGAATCATCGGCAGACCCTTTGCCAGCGCCTCGGAAACCGTCAGTCCGCCCGGCTTTGTCACCAGACAATCCGCTGCGCTCATAAGTACCTCGACATGATTGACAAAGCCCATGGTGTGCAGCGTACAGCCGGATTCCGGAGACGGCTGATAAGAGATCAGCTTTTTATACGCCTTTTCATTGTTTCCGCAGACGGTCAGGATCTGAAAGCCGATGCCCGTCTGCTCAATCTGCTCCACGATTTTTTTCGGATTGCCATAGCCCATACTGCCGCTCATCACCAGAATGATCGGCTTATCCTCGCGCAGGCCGAGCTGTGCGCACGCCTCCTCGCGGGTAATCTTGTGGTTAAACTTCGGATGAATCGGGATGCCGAACGGACGGATAATGGATTCGTCTATGCCGCGCTTGACCACGGTATGCGCAATCAGCGCAGTCGGCGTGATCAGATATTCCATATTCTGTACGTCCTCCCAGTAGGGATGCAGGCAGTAGTCCGTGACAATACCGATGTTCGGCACATTCACCAGATTGCGCTTTTTCATTTCTCCGACCAGCTGCGCCGCCAGCACATGCGTACAAACGATGACATCCGGATTGAACCGGTCTGTGATCTTCTCAAACCGGAAGGCTCCGATGGTATTGACCAGCGTCACGATATTTTTTCTGCTGTACCGCAGCTCCTGCGGATTTTTCCGATTCTCGGTCAGCGTGTAAAACAGCCGGTAGAGATCCGGCGCGTATTTGGATGACAGCAGGTAGCCCTGCGCAATAGTTGTGCGGACAATGCGGCTGATGACCTCATAGATGTCGATCACCTTGCACTCCACATCACGCTGCCGGAGCAGCTCTGCCAGTGCATTTGCCGTTGCATGGTGTCCATAGCCGGCAGTTACGGTCAGCAATAATACTTTCATCATATTCCTCCCTATTCCAGGAATATTGTATCACAATTCTCTACTGTGCCGCAACCGAATTAGCCAACCGCTTTTCCCAAAGCTCTGACAGATTATGTGTGCAGATCGCCGATTCCTGCGGAATTTCGGTATTCCGCCAGCACCTCGCGCTCCATCTTTTCCCGCATCATGCTGCCGACCGGGTGCACAATGTCACGATAGCGCCCGTCCGGCATCCGGCGGGACGGCATTGCGAGAAACAGCCTGTCCTGACCGTCGATAATTTTGATGTCATGCACGGCAAAGGTCTGATCGAATGTAACCGAAACCAGCGCCTTGAGCCGTCCCTCCTCCCGGATATGCCGAAACTGGATGTCTGTGATTTCCATAAGCCGTTCTCCTTGTATTTTGATATGCCGGAAAATTTCTTCTCCTCAGCTATTTATATTTTTTACTTTTTGCCTTATAATATACCTGTTGCAAAACATTATCCCGGTTTCAATTTCATTTTATTGCTTTTACTGGAGGCATATCAAAATGTCCGAATTTACATTAAAGCCGTATCTGAACGGCGGAAAAATTCATCTGGTCGGCATCGGCGGTGTTTCGATGTCCGCGCTGGCGGAGCTGCTGCTCCATCTGGGCGCGCAGATCACCGGCTCCGACCGCACCCAAACCCCGGTCACCGAAAAGCTCGGGCAGCTCGGAGCAAAGATCACCTATGCCCATCTGCCGGAAAACGTGGAGGAATGCGAGCTGGTCATCCGCACCGCCGCCGTCCATGACGACAATCCGGAAATCCGCAGAGCACACGAGCGCGGCATTCCGGTCGTAGAGCGCGCGGAGGCGTGGGGTTCGATTATGCGCGAGTACCGTCAGGCGGTCTGCCTGTCCGGCACGCACGGAAAGACCACTTCGACCTCGATGATGACGCTGATCGCCATGGAAGCCGGTCTGGATCCGACCACCATGGTCGGCAGCAACCTGCCTGCCATCGGCGGCACGCTGCGCATCGGCGCACATGACTGCTTCATTGCGGAATCCTGTGAATATACCAATTCCTTCCTGAACTTTTTCCCGACGGTTGCCGTCGTGCTCAATGTCGAGGAGGATCATCTGGACTTCTTCAAGGATCTGGACGATATTGTGCACTCCTTCCATCGCTTCTGCGAGCTGGTGCCGGAGGACGGCTGCATTGTCGTCAATGCGGACTCTGAGGGCGCTGTGCGCAGTGCGCAGGGCATCGACCGCAAGGTGCTCACCTTCGGCGTGGAGCACGAGGCGGACGTCTATGCCGAGAACATTGCGGACAACCATGGCTACTTCTGCTTTGATGTCATGTTCCGCGGGGAGCGCTATGCCTCCGTCGAGCTGTCCGTTCCGGGCAGACACAATATGCTCAACGCGCTGGCGTGCTGTGCGGCGTGTATCCATCTGGGCGTGGACGGCGAAGCGGCTGCCCGCGGTCTGAAGCTGTTCACCGGCTCGTCCCGCCGCTTCGAGAAGCTGGGACACATGGCGTGCGGCGCACTGGTCGTGGACGACTATGCGCATCATCCGACCGAGATGCGCGCAACGCTGAACTCCGCGAAGGAGATGGATTTCGACCGCATTATCTGCGTATTCCAGTCGCATACATACACCCGTACCGCGGCGCTGTTTGACGACTTTGTGGACGCACTCAAGCTGTGCGACAAGGCGATTCTGGCGGATATCTATGCGGCGCGTGAGAAGAATACCATCGGCATCAGCGCGGCGGATCTCGCGGCGAAGATCGACGGCGCGGAGTATTATCCGTCCTTCGATGAGATCGAGGCGCGTGTGCGTGAGATCGCACAGCCGAACGATCTGATTATCTTCATGGGAGCCGGAACGGTC
>JAEDEU010000171.1 GCA_016293155.1 Clostridiaceae bacterium
AAAAAGATGTTTCACACGGAAGGTTTCCCGAGTGGCCAAAGGGGGCAGACTGTAAATCTGTTGTCGACGACTTCGGTGGTTCGAATCCACCACCTTCCACCAAAAGAAAAAGCACCGCTTGTCGGTGCTTTTTCTTTTGGTCAGGTGTGGATTCGAAAGGGCCGTCCAAGAAAACGCGCCGGGGGCGCGTTTTCCGGCCCGTGGCTTTTCCGCAGAAAAGCGAATCCACCCGCCCGCGGAGCGGGCGCAGAAAACGGGCGGCACCACCTGTCGGTGCTTTTTCTTTTGGTCAGGTGTGGATTCGAAAGGGCCGTCTGCCCGCTTTAACACAGCAAGAAAAGTCGAGAGATTCCGCTGTTCTATCTGATAGACTATCATCATCGGAGGTGAGAAGCGTGACAGAACAGATTTTGGCGGTTCAGCGTATGCAGGACTACATCGAAACGCATCTGGAGGAGGATATCACGCTGGCGGAGCTGGCTGCTGCGGCGATGTTTTCCCCGTGGCATTCTTACCGTCTGTTCCGGCGGTATACCGGTCTGACCGTGACGGAATATATCCGCCGGCTGCGGCTTTCCAAATCGGCGATGCGGCTGAAGCAGGAGAACTGCCGGGTGGTTGACGTGGCATATGACATGGGATTCGCCAGTGTGGACGGCTATCAGCGCGCCTTTCGGCGGGAGTTCGGCTGCAATCCCGCGGAATATGCCAGAGCCAAGGTTCCCCTCACGCTTTTTGTCCCGTATGGTGTCAAATTCAGAGAACTCAGAAAGGAGTCGGTTGACATGGAGAATGTAAAGAGCGTATTTGTTCAGCTGCTGCACAAGCCGGAACGCAGGGTGATTCTCAAACGCGGCGTGAATGCCGAGGATTATTTCAGCTACTGCGAGGAGGTTGGCTGTGATGTCTGGGGGCTTTTGACCAGCATGGACAGCCTGTCCGGAGAGCCGGTGTGCCTGTGGCTGCCGGAGCCGTACCGGAAGCACGGAACCTCCACCTATGTTCAGGGCGTGGAAGTGGAAGCGGACTATGACGGCATCATTCCGGAGGGATTTGAGGTCATTGAGCTGCCGGAGGCGGATTATCTGATGTTTCAGGGGGAGCCGTTCCGGGAGGAGGATTACTGTGACGCAATTCAGGCGGTGCAGCACGCCATCCATCGGTATGACCCTGCCGTGATCGGCTACCGGTGGGATGACAGCAATCCCCGCATTCAGCTGGAGCCCCGCGGCGAGCGCGGATATATTGAGCTGAGGGCGGTACAGCCGGAGAGACGATAAGAGACGGACGCTCTGCGCGGCAGGAACAGAAAAAACGCACTGCGAATGCAGTGCGTTTTTGTATATCCGGCTTTATGCCCATGTGAAATTGCCCGTGCCTGCGCCGACTTCAAAGTGATACTTTACAATGCCCAGATCGACCTTGGAATAAAATCCGCCGGTGGATTTGGCCAAAACTTTGCCGCCGCTCAGCTCAAAGAAAAACTTTTGCTGATTCATCGCGGTCGGTGCGAGCAGCGCGGCCTCCATGCCGGCTTTAAACCAGTCCGGCATCGCGCAGTCGGTTTTGCAGACGGCGCTCAGCTCCTTGCTCTTGTGCGGGACACCCTGCGTTTCGCCATAGCCCAGTGAGAGCACGCAGACCAGCTTTTCTCCATGCGCCGTGGTGCATTTGCTCTTGCCCCTGCTGAAGGACATTGCCACCCAGCAGGTGTTCAGTCCAAGCTGCTGAGCGCGGATTGCGATGCGTTCACCGCAATAGCCCAGTGTTTCGTCCAGCTCCGCACCTTTTTTGCCGATCAGTGCGACATAGTTGCGGACGTTGCTGAACTTCCCGTAGCGTGCCATAAAGCCGCCGAATGCCTCCGGCTCATCGGTGACGAGCTGGATGTGCAGACCGTATTCCTGATTGCACGCTTCGATTTCTTCGCGCAGTGCGGTGAGGACATCGCCTTCGATTTTTCGATCCGTATACGAACGCACGGCATGGCGGCTTTTGATTGCTTCCATAAGTTCCATTTCGGTTTCCTCCTATTCGTCCTCCGGCGGTAAGTACCCTGAGGTTTTGGCCATTTGAATCATTGAGCAGATCTGTCCGGTTAGTTGATGAAGCTTTTCCCATTCGGCGGCATCCGCGGCCATATAATAAAAATTCATTGTTCCCCTGCGGCGCAGGGTGATAATCCCCGCGTCCCGGAGGATTTTCAGATGGTGTGATACCGCCGGGCGGGATAAATGCGTGCGCGCTGTGATCTCGCCCACGCGCAGACCGGTGTGGTCGCTCTCCAGCAGCGTCAGAAGGATCAGCTGGCGGGTTTCGTCCCCAGTGCAAGGATCAGATGTCTGCAATCCTGAAAGGCTGCGGCAAGCGCAAGCCGGTTTTTTGCGCATTCGTCCATGGAATCCCTCCCAATGGTTGATTGGTTTAAACCATTATAGCATACAAACCGCGGGAAAATGCATTGGGAAAGAAAATCAAGACGAAGAAAGCCTGCGGGATCATCCTTGCTGTGTGTGCAAACATGAAATATAACAGGGGAAACAGATACGAGGAGAGTATATGAAAAGAGTCAAGATCACCGTACTGAAAACCACACTGGACAAGGAGCTTGCGGCGGAATATGGCGCAGGAAATGATGTGTTTTACTATGGCGACTGGATTCGCAAACCGGGGGTTGCCATTTGCAGCTGTAATGACGGTCCGCGTCCGGTTATTTTCAAGCTGGAGGGGACGGACGAGGAATCCAGGATCGACTACGTCCCGGTTCGCTGAAATACAAAGAAAACGCACTGCGTATGCAGTGCGTTTTATACAGCTACTTGAATGAACGAATAGATGTTTGCGATCTGCCAGACCAGCTGGCTGGTAAAGATACCGAGCGCCA
>JAEDEU010000172.1 GCA_016293155.1 Clostridiaceae bacterium
ACGCCAACATCCCGATGTTCGTCGTCAACGGCAGCGAGCCGGAGATCCTCTTTGACCTGCTGGACGGCCGCCTGGAGGGCACGCTCTTCCTCCCGCCGGAACAGACGGAATAAGTTCCTTATTCCGAGAGAAAAGAGAAGAGTGAAGAGAGAAAAGAAGCGGTGTTTTGCTCCGCAAAATGATTGAAAAAAATTCCTCTGACAAACGCATATGAACCACCCTTACCCGAAAGGAGACAGCATTATGTCATCTGTTATCGAACTCTGCACCCGTGCCCGCGCGGTCAAGGACACCGTGGGCAGCCTGGGCACACCGGAAAAGAACCGTGCGCTGAACGCAATCGCGGACGCACTGCTTGCACACAAGGAGGACATCAAGGCCGCCAATGCGCTGGACATCGCAGCCGGACGGGAAAACGGTCTGAACGAGGGTCTGATCGACCGGCTGACGCTGGACGATGCGCGCATTGAGGGCGTTGCGGACGGCTGCCGACAGGTGGCATCCCTGCCCGATCCGGTCGGCGAGGTCACCGGCATGAAGGTCACGCCGAACGGACTCAAAATCGGCGTCAAGCGCGTGCCGATGGGCGTCATCGGCATCATCTATGAGGCGCGTCCGAATGTCACCGTGGACGCGGCGGCGCTGTGCTTCAAGGCGGGCTCCGCCTGCGTGCTGCGCGGCGGCAAGGAGGCATTCCGCTCCAACCAGTGCCTGATGACCATCATGCGTGACGCACTGGAGTCCTGCGGCATTCCGGCGGACGTGCTCAACCTGGTGCAGGACACCTCCCGCGACAGCGCAACCGAGCTGATGCGTGCAAACGGTCTGATCGACGTGCTCATTCCGCGCGGCGGCGCAGGTCTGATCCGCTCGGTCGTCATGAATGCCACCGTTCCGGTCATCGAAACCGGCACCGGCAACTGCCACATCTATGTGGATTCCTCCGCGGATTTCGATATGGCGCTGGACATTCTTTATAACGCCAAGACCCAGCGCGTTTCCGTGTGCAACGCGGCGGAATCCCTGCTCGTGCACCGCGACATCGCACAAAAATTCCTGCCGCTCGCCAAGGCGAAGCTGGACACCAAAAACGTACGCCTGCACGGCTGTGAGGAAACCTGCGCGATTCTCGGCGCGGATATCCTGCCCGCCACCGAGGAAGACTACGGCAAGGAGTATCTGGATTATGAGATGTCCGTCAAGGTCGTGGGCAGTGTGGATGAGGCAATCGCGCACATCAACAAGTATAACACCGGTCACTCCGAGGCAATTGTGACGCACGACTACTTTGCGGCGCAGAAGTTCCTCGACCGCGTGGATGCGGCGGCGGTTTATGTCAACGCCTCCACCCGCTTCACGGACGGCGGCGAGTTCGGCTTCGGCGCGGAGATCGGCATCTCCACCCAGAAGCTGCACGCGCGCGGTCCGATGGGACTCAAGGAGCTGACCACCAGTAAGTACATCATTTACGGCGAGGGACAGATTCGCTGAAACGGAAAGGAGCGCCGAATATGGAACGGGAATACAAATGGAAGCTATCCGGAGCGGACGAATTTGACCGCATTGTGAACACGGACACGGTTGCGCAGACCGTAACCGGTCAGCAGGATTTTCATATGCAGGCAATCTACTACGACACGGAAAACCAGCTGTTTGCGCAGATGCAGGGCGGTCTGCGCCTGCGAAAAGAGAACGATGCCAGCGTCTGCTGTCTCAAGCTCGCGGCAAAGGAGCGCGGCGCGTGCAAGACCCGCGAGGAATACGAGGCGGAAGCACCGGACATCTATTCCGGCTTAACCGCGCTGATCGGCGCAGGCGCGCCCAAGGAGCTGTGCATGATGGCGGCGAGCAGCACGCTGGTCGAGCTGTGCCGCACGGACTTTGTCCGCCGCGCCTATCATCTGCACATCCACGCGCCCTCCGGCATCTGCGAGGGCGAGCTGGCGTTCGACCTCGGCAGGCTGAGCCGCGGCGATCACAGCATCCCACTGTGCGAGATGGAATTTGAATACAAGCGCGGCGATCTTCAGCCGTTCCACGCCTTCGCACACATTCTGGAGCACACCTTTGATCTGGTTCCGCAGCCGCTTTCCAAGATGGCGCGCGCCATGGCGCTGTAATCCCCCTGCCCTCTCGCTCTGTCTTTCGGAGCGAGAGGGTTTTATTATCTATCCGGAAAGGAGTTTTTTATGTTCTTGACCACCGAACGGCTCATCCTGCGCCCGTGGCGCGAGGAGGACGCACCGTCACTCTATCAATACGCAAAGCATCCGGACGTCGGCCCGATTGCCGGCTGGCCGGTGCACACCTCCGTGGAACACAGCCGCGATATCATCCAGACTGTACTCTCCGCCAAGGATACCTATGCGGTCGTACTCAAGCAAACCGGCAAACCGGTGGGAAGCATCGGACTCATGCGTCAGGGCGCAAGCAATCTCGTCCTCGATGCAAACGAAGCGGAAATCGGCTACTGGATCGGAGTGCCGTTCTGGGGACAGGGGCTGATTCCCGAGGCGGTACGCGAGCTGATGCGATACAGCTTTCAAGACCTGAAACTGGACCGGCTCTGGTGTGCTTATTTCGACGGCAACAAAAAATCCCGCCGCGTACAGGAAAAATGCGGCTTCCGTTATCATCACACCAACCGGGATGTTCCCTGGCCGCTGATGGACGATATCCGCACGGAGCACGTCACCTGCATCACCAGAGAGGACTGGCTTGCGGCACAGATATGATTTTATTTGACCGCACATCTGTTCCATGTTATACTGAACCCATCCTAAACGATACTGAGGTACTACTATGAACGCTTTGAAAAAACTGACCGCACTTGCGCTCTCCGCCGCACTGCT
>JAEDEU010000031.1 GCA_016293155.1 Clostridiaceae bacterium
GCGAACTGACTGCGGTACAGCTCGGCATAAAAGCCGTTCTGTGCGAGCAGCTGCTCATGATTGCCCTGCTCCACGATGTGACCGTCCCGCATGACCAGAATCACATCCGCCTCGCGGATGGTGGACAGGCGGTGTGCGACGATAAAGCTCGTGCGCCCCTGCATCATGCGGGCAAACGCCTGCTGGATGCGGATTTCGGTGCGCGTGTCGATGGACGAGGTCGCCTCGTCCAGAATGAGCATGGGCGGCAGGCGCAGCATGACGCGCGCGATGCACAGCAGCTGCTTCTGTCCCTGCGACAGGCTACCGCCGTCCTCGCTCAGCACGGTATCGTAGCCCTGCGGCAGGCGCATGATGAAGCTGTGCGCGTGCGATGCCTTTGCCGCTTCCACAATCATCTCCTCGGTCGCGCCCTCCCAGCCGAGCGTGATATTCTCGCGCACGGTGGCATTGCGCAGCCATGTCTCCTGTAATACCATGCCATAGGAGGCGCGCAGACTGCGGCGCGTGACCGACCGGATCTCCTTTCCGGACACGCGGATGCTGCCCTTGTCCACATCGTAAAACCGCATCAGCAGATTGATGAGCGTGGTTTTGCCGCACCCGGTCGGGCCGACAATCGCAACGCGCTGTCCGGGCTTGACCGTCAGGTTAAAATGCTCGATGAGCGGACGCTCCGGCGTGTAGGAAAAACTCACGTCCTCCAGCTGTACCGAGCCGTCCGCCTCGGTCAGCTCGTCCGGTGCGTCCGGCGTCTGCGCGGGCTGCTCGATCAGCTCAAAAATTCGTGCGGCACAGGCGAGCGCATTTTGCAGCTCGGTGACCACACCGGAAATCTCATTGAACGGCTTGGAATACTGGTTGGCATAGCTCAGCATACAGGTCAGATCACCGACCGAAACCGCACCGGCAATCGCCATCAGCGCGCCGGCAACGCCGACTGCCGCATAGACCATCGCATTGACAAAGCGCGTGCACGGATTGGTCAGCGAGGAAAAAAAGGTTGCCTTGAGCGAAATTTTGGCGAGACGCTCGTTGATCTCGTCAAACCGCGCCTGCACCGCCTGCTCCTGCCCGAACGCCTGCACGACCTTCTGCCCCTCGATCATCTCGTTGATGAATGCGGTCTGCTCGCCGCGGATCTCGGACTGGAGCAGAAACAGCCGGTGCGTGCTTTTGGCAATAAACGCCGCGACTACGAGCGACAGCGGCGTGAGCACGACGACCACGCCTGTGATAAAGCTGCTCTTGGTGAGCATAAATCCGAGCGTGCCTACGATGGTCAGCACGCCGGTAAACAACTGGGTAAAGCCCATCAGCAGACCGTCCGCGAACTGATCGACATCCGCAATCACGCGGTTGAGCACATCGCCGTGCGGCCGCCCGTCGATATACTTGAGCGGAATCACCTGCATTTTGGCAAACGCCTCATCACGCACATGGCGCGTCACGCCGTAGGTAATGCGGTTGTTGCACACGCTCATCAGCCACTGGCTCACGGCGGTCAGGGCAATTAAAATCACCATCAGGCGCAGATAGGACAAAATCCGGTCAAAATCCACGCCGCCCGGCGCGGCGATGCAGTCCACCGCCCGTCCGGTCAGGATGGGCACATACAGCGTCAGCCCGACCGTCACCGCCGCGAAAAACAGCGATAATGCGGTCAAAAACCAGTAGTGCCGAATGTATTTTAAAATCTTCCATGCGGTACTGCGTTTCATGCCTCCGCCTCCTTTGCGCCGGTTTCCGTGCTGCTCTGTGAGCGGTCGATTTCGGCATAGACCGGACAGGTGCGGAGCAGCTGCTCATGCGTGCCGATGCCGACCGCCTCGCCGTCCTCCAGCACGATAATCCGATCCGCATGGCGGATGGACGCGGTGCGCTGGGAGACGATAAAAATCGTCGGCTTCTGCGGCAGCTCACGCAGGGCGCGGCGCAGCCGCGCCTCGGTCGCATAGTCCAGTGCAGACGCGCTGTCGTCCAGAATCAGAATATCCGGCTGTGTGACCAGCGCGCGCGCAATGGTCAGGCGCTGCCGCTGACCGCCGGAAAGATTGCGTCCGCCCTGCTCGACCGGCGCATCCAGCCCGCGCTCCTTTGCAAAGACGAACTCCGCCGCCTGTGCGCATTCCAGTGCATCGCGCAGCTGGTTCTCATCCGCCTCCGGTGCGCCCCACATCAGGTTGGAGCGGATGGTGCCCTTGAACAGCACCGCCTTCTGCGGAACCACAGAAATGTGCTCGCGCAGCTGCTCGGCGGGATATTCGCGCACATCGCGCCCGTTGACGCGCACCGCGCCGCGCGTCACGTCATAAAACCGCGGGATCAGATTCACCAGGGTGGACTTGCCCGAGCCGGTGCCGCCGATTACGCCGATCACCTCACCGGGCTGTGCGGCAAAGCAAATCCCGCTCAGCGATTCGCCCGCCGCGCCCGCATAGGCAAAGCTCACGCGGTCAAATTCCACCGCCGCGCCGCCGGAGGTCTGTATCCGCGTTCCATTGCGGTCGAAGGACGGCTTGCGGTCAAACACCGCCTGAATGCGCTTGCCGGATGCAATCGCCTTGGTCGCCATGATAATGACGTTTGCCAGCTTAATCAGCTCAACCAGAATCTGAGAGAGATAGCTGACCAGAGCGACGACCTCGCCCTGCGACAGCGTGCCCACGCTGACCTGAATCGCGCCACGCCAGATGAGCACAGCCAGTCCGGCATTGACGATCACATAGGTGACGGGATTCATCAGCGCGGAGAACCGTGCCGCGCGCATCTGTGTGCGCATCAGCTCTTGATTGCGCTGTTCAAAGTGCGCCATCTCATCCGGCTCGCGCTGAAAGGCGCGGATGACGCGCGCTCCCGAAAGATTTTCGCGGGTCAGCTCCAGCACACCGTCCAGATGATTCTGCACGCTGCGGAACATCGGGATATTTTTGAGCATGATGCCGAACACAACCAGTGACAACAGCACGATCACCGCAACGAAAATCAGCGCGGTGCGCGGACTGATGACAAACGCTAAAATGGTTGCGCCCAGCACCACGCACGGCGAGCGCAGGAACAGACGAATCACCCAGTTGATGCCGGTCTGCATGGTGTTGACGTCGCTCGTCATACGCGTAATCAGCGTTGCCGTGCCGACCGTGTCCAGCTCGGAGTAGGTCAGCGTCTGGATGTGCGCAAACAGTGCGGACTTGAGCTTTTGGGAAAATCCGGTCGCCGCGCGCGCCGCAAAATACTGCGCCACCAGCGTACAGCTCAGACCGATCACCGCGAGCACGACCAGCAGACCGCCGCGTTTCCAGAGATACGCCTTGTCCGCATTTACGATGCCGTAGTCGATGATGCCCGCCATCACCAGCGGCACAAACAGCTCGAACACAACCTCCAGCATTTTAAAGAGCGGTCCGAGGATGCATTCCTTTTTATAGTCTTTCAAGTATGAGAATACCTGTTTCATAGCAGTTTCACCACTTCTTTCCAAGAGGTATTATAGCACAGTTTTTCCCAAAACAAAATGCTCATGCGGAATCGCGCGTGTAATATCCGCGTAAAACCGGATTTTGGGCAAAAAAATACAGCCGAAGCGATGATTTCCCAGATGAACCTTTTAGGAAAAGGCTATCGCTTTCAGCTGAATTTTTTTGTGAATCAGTCCTGCTCGCCCATCAGCTTGACCATGACTGCCTTCTGTGCGTGCAGGCGGTTTTCCGCTTCCTCAAAAATCTCATCCGCGTGCTCCTCGAATACCTCTGCGGTGATCTCCTCGCCGCGGACTGCGGGCAGGCAGTGCTGCACCATGACCTCCGGCTTACAGACCTCAAGCAACTCGTGGTTGACCTGATAGCCTGCAAGCTGTCTGCGGTTTTCCTCGCGCATATCCTCGTGTCCGGTGGATGTCCACACGTCGGTGAATACGACATCCGCATTCTTTGCCGCCTCGTAAACATCCTCGGTCAGCGTGAACTTCGCGCCCTTGGCAATCTCACCGTTGACGAAATCCATGACCTCCGGATACGGCTGATGCGTGGACGGAGATGCGACCGCAACCTCCATGCCCACCTTGAGTCCGCCGACCATCAGCGAGTTTGCCACGTTGTCGTGTCCGTCGCCGATGAAGCAGAGCTTCAGTCCCTCCAGCTGCGCGAACTTTTCTCGAATGGTCATCAGGTCTGCCAGCACCTGACACGGATGGCAGAAATCGGTCATGCCGTTGATGACCGGAATGCTTGCGCACTTCGCCAGCGTCTCGACCTCGTCCTGCGCATAGGTGCGGATGAGCAGACCGTGAACATAGCGCGACAGCGTGCGCGCGGTATCCTCCACCGGCTCGCCGCGTCCAATTTGTAAGTCACGGCTGGACAAAAACAGCGGCTGTCCGCCCAGCTGATAAATACCGGTCTCGAACGAAACGCGGGTGCGCGTGGACGACTTCTCAAAGATCATGCCCAGGCTCTTTCCTGCAAGATGATGATGGGTGATATTATGCTTGTTTTCATACTTCAGCTGATCTGCCATATCGAGGATGGACAGAATCTCCTCGGTCGAGCAGTCCAGAAGTTTGAGCAGATGCTTCATCTCAGTTCTCCTTTTTTCTGTGCTCAGGCGAGGACGGTCTTCATGACTGCCAGTGCCTCGTCCAGCTCCTCATAGCGGATGGTGAGCGGCGGCAGCAGGCGGATTGCATCCTTGCCCGCGGTGATGACCAGCACGCCCTTGTCCATGATTTCGGAAACCAGTGCGGCGCGTGCGTCCGCGTCCACGATGATGCCCAGCATCAGACCCATGCCGCGGACATCCTTTACCTTGTCGGACTTCCAGCTCAGCACCGTGTTTTTGATGTATTCGCCCTTTTCCTTGACGGCTGCAAGGAATTCCGGCTGGCTGACCTCGTCCAGAACCACCTTTGCCGCGGCGCAGACGATCGGGGTGCCGCCGAAGGTGGTGGCATGGGTGCCCGGTCCGAGCACGGTGTCACAGGTCGGAGCCGCCATCACGCCGCCCATCGGCATACCGCCGGCAATGCCCTTGGCAAACGTGACAACATCCGGCAAAATTCCGTACTGCTGGAAGCAGAACAGCGAGCCGGTACGTCCGACGCCGGTCTGAACCTCATCCACCAGCAGGAGCAGATCCTTTTCGTCGCACAGTGCGCGCACTGCCTTGACAAACTCCGGATCCAGCGGCAGTACGCCGCCCTCGCCCTGAATCAGCTCCATCATAATCGCACAGGTGTGCTCGCTTACCGCTGCGCGGACGGATTCGATGTCATTTGCATTGGCATACGCAAAGCCCTCGGTGAACGGGAAGAAGTACTGATGGAACTTCTCCTGACCGGTTGCCTTCAGCGTGGTGACCGTGCGGCCGTGGAAGGAGTTGTTGAGCGTGACGATCTCCGCTCTGCCCTCGCCGTACTTGTCATACGAATACTTGCGCGCGAGCTTAATCATGCCCTCGTTGGACTCCGCGCCGGAATTGGAAAAGAACACCTTGCTCATGCCGGTCTCGGTGCACAGCTTCTTTGCGACCTCGACCATCGGCGCGGTGGTATACAGGTTGGATACGTGCAGCAGCTTGCCTGCCTGCTCGGTCAGGGCTGCGGTGATTTTCGGGTTGGCATAGCCGAGGCAGTTGACGCCGATTCCGGCGGTCAGGTCGATATACTTCTTGCCCTCCACGTCCCAGAGCGTCGCGCCCTCGCCGTGATCCAGAGCAATCGAGAACCGACCATAGGTATTCATGACGTACTGATTCTCGTCCGCCTTGAGTTCCTGATAAGTCATTGATATATTTCCTTTCTTCACAATGCCGCCGGCTGCATTCTCCGCACCGGCGGCATCCTCCAGATGATTAGTAGAACATCGTGCCGACACCGGCATCGCTGAACAGCTCGATCAGGATGGAATGCGGAACGCGTCCGTCCTGAATGTTCGCGCGGCGCACGCCCATGCGCACCGCCTCGACGCAGCAGTCCACCTTCGGGATCATGCCGCCGCCGATGATGCCGTCCTTGATGAGCTTCGGCACCGCCGAAACGCGAACGGTCGGAATCAGCGTGCTCTCATCGTTGCGGTCACGCAGCAGACCGCGCACGTCGGTCAGCAGGATCAGCTTTTCCGCCTGCAATGCAACCGCGAGCTTTGCCGCCGCGAGGTCTGCGTTGATATTGTAATTGGTGTCGTCGTCCATGCCGAGCGCAACCGTGGAGACAACCGGAATGTAGCCGTTTTCCAGCAGGTCGATGACCGGAGACGGGTTGACCGACTGGATCTCACCGACATAGCCGTAGTCGGTATCCTCGTCGTCCGTCATGCGGATTGCCTGAAACAGACCGCCGTCCATGCCGCACAGACCGATGGAATTGCCGCCCGCCTTGTGGATGAGCGAAACCAGATCCTTGTTGACCTTGCCGGAGAGCACCATCTGGACGATGTCCATGGTCTCGCGGTCGGTGTAGCGCAGACCCTTGACAAACTTGGACTGCTTGCCGATCTTGCGCAGCATATCGCTGATCTCCGGACCGCCGCCGTGCACGACAACCACGCGCACGCCGACCAGCGACAGCAGAACGATATCGTGAATGACCGCCGCCTTGAGCTCCTCATTTACCATTGCATTGCCGCCGTATTTGACTACGACGGTCTTGCCGTTATACTTTTGAATATGCGGAAGCGCCTCAATCAGCACTTTCGGATCATATGTGTGTTCCATGTTCCTCTCTCTTTCGATCAGGTTCTGTAATCGCCGTTGATCTTGACATAGTCATAGGTCAGGTCACAGCCGTATGCGGTTGCGGTGTGCTCGCCCTCGTTGACGTCCACATCAATGCTGACCTCGTCCTCGACCAGAATCTTCTTTGCCAGCTCCTCGTCAAAATCCAGACCCATGCCGTTTTCACAGACGGTGATCGCGCCTGCCTTGGAGGAAAAGCCGATGGTCACGTACTCCGGGCGGAACGGCGCCTTGGAATATCCCATTGCGCACAGCACACGTCCCCAGTTTGCGTCCGAGCCGAACATCGCCGCCTTGACCAGGCTGGATGCGATGACCGCCTTTGCCAGACGCTCTGCGACCTCGTCATTGCGCGAGTGCTTGACGGTGCAGGTGATGAGCTTGCTTGCGCCCTCGCCGTCCGCCGCCATCTTCTTGGCGAGATCCAGGCAGACCGCGTGCAGCGCCGCATAAAATGCCTCGTAATCCTCGTCCTCCCACTCGATCAGCTCGTTGCCTGCCGCGCCGTTTGCCATGACGATGCAGGTATCATTGGTGGAGGTATCGCCGTCCACCGAGATGCAGTTGAACGTATACTTGACCGCCTTGCGCACAGCCTCGTGCAGCAGGTCGGAGGCAATCGCGCAGTCGGTGGTGACGACGCAGAGCATTGTGCCCATGTTCGGGTGAATCATGCCGGAGCCCTTGGCGATGCCGCCCATGCGGCAGGTCTTGCCGCCGACCTCGAACTCGACCGCGCAGGACTTTTCGCGCAGATCGGTGGTCATGATCGCCTTTGCCGCAGCGTCCGAGCCGTCCGCGCTCAGCAGCGGCTGGATGGAGGGCAGATTTTCCTCGATGCACTCAATGTTCAGTCTCTGACCGATGACGCCGGTGGACATGACGAGCACAGACTGCTCCGGCAGTCCGAGCAGATCCGCCGCCGCCTGTGCCATGCGGTGTGCATTTTCCATGCCCTGCGGCGCGCAGGCATTTGCATTGCCCGAATTGGCGATGACCGCCTGAGCCACGCCGTCCTCCAGATGCTCCATGGTCACGTAAATCGGCGCCGCCTTGACGCGGTTATTGGTAAAGCAGGCTGCCGCGGTGCATTCGGTTTCGCTGACGATCAGCGCCAGATCGTCCTTTTCGCTGCCCGCCTTGATGCCGCAGTGAATCGCTGCGGCCTGAAATCCCTGTGCGGCACATACGCCGCCGGTGATGGTTTTCATGCTGTGTTCTTCCTTTCTTTGGTTCTCGTTCAGAAACGCCTTTGCCCCGCAGGGGTTCTGCGAGGCGAAAAGCATGATTATTTGAAAATTACAGTACCAGACCCGTCGTCTCGTCAAAGCCGAGCATCAGGTTCATGTTCTGCACGGCAGCGCCGGATGCGCCCTTGCCGAGGTTGTCAAACAGCGCGGTGACGATGGTCTGCTCCTCATGTCCGCAGACGATCAGCTTGAGGCTGTCGTGACCGGCGAGCGTGCTCGCATAGATCACCGGCTCCTCGCCGCCGAACGGAGCGACCGTGACCAGCGTCTGGTCGGCATAATACTCCGCCAGCGCCGCATGAATGTCCTGTGCGGTCGGCTGTCCCGGCAGCAGCTTGTTGTGCAGCATGATGGTGGACGCCATGCCCTTGTAAAAATCGCCCAGAATCGGAACAAAGACCGGCGCCGCCTTGAGACCGCACACATAGGTCATTTCCGGAATGTGCTTGTGGTGCAGAGTCGTGCCGTAAATGCGGTGGGATTCATGGCGCGGGTCGCGGTCTGCCGCCTCGTATTCCGCGATCAGCTTTTTGCCGCCGCCGGAGTATCCGGTCAGGGACGAGCAGGTCAGCGGATAGTCCGCCGGAATCACGCCGGTCTTGACCAGCGGATACACGGAGGAAATAAAACCGGAGGCATGACAGCCCGGATTGGCAACGCGCTTGGACTGCATGATTGCCGCGCGGTGCTCGGCGGACAGCTCCGGAAAGCCGTAGTCCCACGCCGGATTGGTGCGGTGCGCCGTGGACGCGTCGATAAAGCGCGTGTTCGGATTCTCGCACATCGCAACCGCCTCCTTTGCCGCCGCATCCGGCAGGCAGAGGAATACGATATCCGCCGCATTGATGAACTTTTTGCGTTCCGCGGCATCCTTGCGCTTGTCCTCGTCGATCAGGATCAGCTCGATATCCTCACGGGAGCCCAGTCTCTCATAAATCTGGAGACCGGTGGTTCCCTCTTTTCCGTCAATATAAATGACTGGCTTCACAGCGGTTTCCCCCCTATCAAGTGTGCTCGCGCATCTGCTCGAGCAGCTCCTGCGCCTCGGTCATGAAGTCCTCGATCTTTCCGATCTGACGGGTGACCTCGGACGGAGCCGGACCGCCAACCACCTTACGTCCCTCGACGCAGGTCTTGAGGTCGAGCGCATCATATACGTCCGCGCCGAACTCCTTGCTGATTGCCGCGAAGTCGCGCAGGGTCAGCGTCTCCAGCGTCTCGCCCGCACGGATGCAGTTGTTGACCAGACGGCCGGTAATCATATAGGCATCGCGGAACGGAACGCCCTTCTTGGTCAGGTAGTCTGCGCAGTCGGTTGCATTGATAAAGCCCTCGGATGCCGCCTTGCGCATGTTCTTCTTGCGCAGGGTCATGGTGGCGAACATCGGCGCGAATACCTCAAGGCACTGCTTGACGGTGTCGATTGCGTCAAATACGCCCTCCTTGTCCTCCTGCATATCCTTATTGTATGCCAGCGGCAGCGCCTTCATGGTGGTCAGCAGACCCATCAGGTCGCCGTAGACGCGGCCGGTCTTGCCGCGGATCAGCTCGCAGACATCCGGGTTTTTCTTCTGCGGCATGATGGACGAGCCGGTGGAGTATGCGTCGTCCAGCTCGGCAAAGCGCCACTCCCACGAGCACCAGGAGATGACCTCCTCGGACAGGCGGGACAGGTGCATCATCATGATGGACAGGTCGCTCATCAGCTCAAGGCAGTAGTCGCGGTCGGATACGCCGTCCAGCGAGTTGTCGGTCATGCGCGCGAAATTCAGCATTTCGCGGGTGATCTCACGGTTGATCGGATAGGTGGTGGATGCCAGTGCGCCCGAGCCGAGCGGCATCTCGTCCATGCGCTCATAGCAGTCCTGCAAACGGGTGATATCGCGCTTGAGCATGTTGGCATACGCCATCATATAGTGCGCAAAGGTGGTCGGCTGTGCGCGCTGAAGGTGGGTGTAGCCCGGCATAACCGTGTCCAGATTTGCCTTTGCCTTCTCGACCAGCACGCTCTGGAACTTGAGCGCCAGATCAACGATTTCGCAGATCTCCTTCTTGACGTACATACGCATGTCCACTGCGACCTGATCGTTTCTGGAGCGTGCGGTGTGCAGGCGCTTGCCGGTGTCGCCGATGCGCTGGGTCAGCAGCACCTCGACATTCATATGAATGTCCTCGTACTCCATGCTGAACTCCACGTTGCCGTCCTGAATGTCCTTCAGGATGCCCTTCAGACCCTCGACAATCTTGTCTGCCTCGGATTTTTCAATAATGCCCTGCTCGCCCAGCATGGTCGCATGTGCGATCGAGCCGGTGATATCCTCCTCGTACAGACGGGCATCGAACTGGATGGAGGAGTTAAAATCGTTTACAACTAAATCGGTCTCTTTCTGAAACCGTCCTGCCCAAAGTTTCATAAAAATGCTCTCCTTGCCGCAGTGCTGCGGTCAAACCTCATAATTCAAAAAACGGGAAAGAGGACAGGCCACCGCCTATCCTCTGTGCCCTTTATAATCTGTGTGTATTCTGCCTGTACTTAGTCTACGTTCGGGAATGCGAGACCCTGTGCCTTCTGCAGTGCAGCGTCGTTGATCGCGCGCACCTTGAGCGGCAGGCCGAACAGGTTGATGAAGCCTGCGGAATCCATCTGATCGTAAGCGTCATCTGCCGCGAAGGTAGCCATTGCCTCGGAGTGCAGGCTGTACGGAGAGGTGACGGATGCCGGAATGATGTTGCCCTTGTACAGCTTGAGCTTGACATCGCCGGTAACGGTCTTCTGGGTCTCGTCAACGAATGCGCTCAGCGCCTTGCGCAGCGGGGTGTACCACTGACCGTTGTAAACCAGCTCGCCGAACTTCTGCGCGATCAGTGCCTTGTAGTGGGTGGTCTCCTTGTCCAGGGTGATCTCCTCAAGCTTCTTGTGTGCAGCGTACATGATTGCGCCGCCCGGGGTCTCATAAACGCCGCGGCTCTTCATGCCGACCAGACGGTTCTCAACCAGGTCCAGCAGACCGATGCCGTTTGCGCCGCCCAGCTCGTTGAGCTTGGTCAGCAGAGCAACGGACTCCATCTCTACGCCGTCCACAGCGGTCGGAACGCCCTGCTCGAAGTGGATGGTGACATAGGTCGGCTTGTCCGGAGCAGCCTCCGGAGAAACGCCCATCTCAAGGATCTCATCGTACTTCGGCTCGTTTGCCGGATCCTCCAGATCCAGACCCTCATGGGACAGGTGCCAGATGTTCTTATCCTTGGAATAGTTGGTCTCGCGGTTGATCTTCAGCGGGATGTTGTGTGCCTCTGCGTAGTCGATCTCCTTATCGCGGCTGTCCAGCTCCCAGAATCTCCACGGAGCCAGAACCTGCATCTCCGGTGCATATGCCTTGATTGCCAGCTCGAAGCGTACCTGATCGTTGCCCTTGCCGGTGCAGCCGTGAACGATGGTGTCTGCGCCTTCCTTCTTTGCGATCTCGACCAGACGCTTTGCGATGATCGGACGAGCGAAAGAGGTACCCAGCAGATAGCCCTCGTAGTCCGCGCCCGCCTTCATGGTCGGGATGATGTAATCGTCAACAAACTCCTTGGTCAGGTCCATGACATACAGCTTGGAAGCGCCGGTTGCCAGAGCCTTTTCCTCCAGACCGTCCAGCTCGGTGCCCTGTCCGACGTCGCCGGAAACTGCAACAACCTCACAGCCGTAGTGCTCCTTCAGCCACGGGATGAGGACGGAAGTGTCCAGACCGCCCGAATAAGCAAGTACTGCCTTTTTGATCTTCATATCCTGGTAAGCCATTGAAAAAATCCTCCATTTCAATTTTCGGGCCGTTCCTGCGTTTCAATTTATGTAAAGTGTATAAAACCAGTCATTATGGACTGTTTTGCGCGTTATGCCCTTGATTTATTGCTGGCTTTATTATACGCCAGCATTCTCCAGAATGCAAGAAAAACTTGTAATTATTTCGCAAAATGGATTTTTATGCAATCCCTTTATTTCTATTTCACCAGCTCTGTTCCGTTTTGTGCCTTTGCTTCCTGTTTTCACCGGATTTGGCGCGGTTTTTCAGCAAAAAAATGCGGCTTTTTTGCGTTCATTCACATACTTTTCCCTTTTTTGCGCCATTCTAAAAAAGAGCGGTACATCCATGCAGAGAATGATAATTTATAAGCATTTTTTCACGCGGGAGGGCGGGTTATGAACGCTTTGACGACGGATTTTTATGAATTTACCATGTCGTGCGGCTGCCTCGAACAGTTCTCGGCCGAGCGCAAGGCGGCATTTGAGCTGTTCTTCCGGCGGGTGCCTCAGGGCGGAGGCTATGCCATTGCGGCAGGCGGCGCATATGCCGCAAAGCAGATTGCCTCCCTGCGCTTCACGGACGAGGACATCTGCTGGCTGCGCACACTCGGGCGGTTTGACGAGGTGTATCTCAGCCGATTGCAGTCCTTCGTGCCGTCGTGCGATATCGACATGGTGCCCGAGGGCACGCCGGTGTTCCCCTATGAGCCCATTCTCACCGTGAGCGGTCCCGCATGGGAGGCGCAGTTTTTAGAAACCCTGCTCCTGCTCACGGTCAATCATCAGTCGCTGATCGCCACCAAGGCGGCGCGCATCTGCCGGGCGGCGCAGGGACGACCAGTGATCGAAATGGGTGCGCGGCGGGCGCACGGTGCGGATGCCGCTATTCTCGGCGCGCGGTCGGCATACCTCGGCGGCGCCGCCGCGACCACCTGCACCCGTGCCGCACAGCAGTACAGCATCCCGCCCGCCGGAACCATGGCGCACAGCTGGGTGCAGATGTTCGACTCGGAATATGCGGCGTTCCGCGCCTTCGCAAAGCAATTCCCCGAGCGGTGCACCTTTTTGGTGGACACCTATGATGTGCTGTCCTCCGGCATTCCCAATGTCATCCGCGTCGCGGATGAGATCCTGCGTCCGCGCGGATACTCGCCCTATGCGGTGCGGCTGGATTCGGGCGATCTGCTGCCGCTTTCTCACAAGGTACGCCGGCTGCTGGATGCGGCGGGCTATCCCCGGACTAAGATTATGGTGTCCGGCTCCATGGATGAGCATTCCATCCGTTCCCTGCTGGACGCCGGGGCGCCGATTGACCTCTTCGGCGTGGGCGAGCGGCTGATTACCGCCCGTGATGAGCCGGTATTCGGCGGCGTTTACAAGCTGTGCGCCATCCGGGACACGCACTGGATTCCGCGCATGAAATTCAGCGAGGACGCCGGCAAGCAGACCATTCCGCACCGCAAGACGGTCTACCGCCTGTATGCGCCCTCCGGCGAGCCGATTGCGGATGTACTCACGCTGTGCGGCGAGACCGTTTATCCGCCGTACACCGCCCGGACGCTGCACGGAAAATCGGTTTGTCTGACCGATTTTTCCGCCGCGCCGCTGCTGCGCCCGCTCCTGCGCAGGGGCAGAGCCGTCCCCCTGCCTTCCCTGCTGGAGGGGCGCACGCTGTGCCGCCGCCAGCTGAACCTGCTGCCGGAGCGGTTCACGCGGACGGACTCGCCCGCACCGTATCCCGTTCTCCTGTCCCCCGCGCTGTACGAATTGCGGTGCAGCATGAACGGGAATTGACAGCACGCGCATTGTCCTTTAAACTGAGGAAAAGATTCATTTCGTCGGGACCGCATTGCGCTGTCCCCTGCAAAGGAGTAGCATGATGAAACACATTCGTTTATTATCCGCACTGACGCTGTGCGCCCTGCTGCTGACCGCCTGCGGTGGCAACCAGAACACCTCCGCCCAGCCGAACACGCAGACCAACACCGGCACCAATACCGGCACGAACACCCAAACTGCCGACACGGCAGCCGCACCGGACACCTCGAATGATACGTTTTCGGTAGATCTGTTTGCCGGGCTGCTGGGCATCGGCAAGGCCGGACTCGTGGAGCAGATGGGCACCGGCACCGAGCTGCGCGACAGCGAGGACAACGAGCTGGAGGGCTACGGCTACGAGGGCATTTTGTTCGGACAGGCTGTCACCGCCGAGGTCGATCTGAATGACGCCGGCACCGTGGACGACGTCGATGTCTATTTTACGAACTTTTCCGTGGACGAGCTGACCGCCGCAGTCAACAGTCTGCCGGAAAATTCCTCCACTGATCCCGCTTCCGCATATCATCTGGAGTGCGAGCGCACCCCGAACGGCAGCGTACTGGAAATCAGTCGAGATTAACCGATCAAAAAAGCACCGCTTTGCGTCTCCATTGAGACCTCAGCGGTGCTTTTGTTTATGTATTTATGAATTTCTTACTTGGTCCACTCCGCCTTTGCAGCGCCTTCCTTGAATACCTCGTGGAATGCCTTGACGTTGCCTGCGATGTCGCCGCCGAATACGGCAGAGCCTGCGACAATGACATCCGCGCCTGCTGCGACGATGTCCGCGGTGTTGGTCAGCTTTGCGCCGCCGTCGATCTCCAGCTCACATGCGTAGCCGTTCTCCTGAATCGCCTTGCGGATCAGACGGATCTTATCGGTGCACGCGTCGATGTAGCCCTGACCGCCGAAGCCCGGCTCAACCGTCATAATCAGCACCATATCCAGCTCCGGCAGCATCGGCAGCAGAACCTCTGCCGGGGTGCCCGGCTTAACGGAAACACACGCCTTGACGCCTGCCGCCTTGATCTTGCGGACCTGCTCCAGCGTATCGCCGTTTGCCTCATAATGCACGGTGATGATGTCCGAGCCTGCCTTGATGAAATCGTCCAGATACTGATCCGGATTTGCGATCATCAGATGGACATCGAGCACGGCATCGGTTGCCTTGCGCAGCGCCTTGACGACCGGCGCGCCGATGGTCAGGTTCGGAACGAAATGTCCGTCCATGCAGTCAACATGGACATACTCTGCGCCCGCATCGACTGCAATCTTGATGTCTCTCTCCAGATTTGCAAAGTCTGCGGACAGAATGGACGGGGATAATTTAATCATAATAAAACTCCTGCCTTTCTCTCTGATATGCCGCAGATTTTCTGCGGCACAATGGCGCACCTCCGCCCCTCTCTCGTCATAGGATAGCCTACGGCAGGCGGATGCCGCCTTTGTTCTCCGCGCGGAACGGCCGTTTGAGATAGGGAGCCGTCTGCTTCGGCGGACGGCTCTGGATCCAAGCCGCTTCGGACTGCCGCTCCCGCGCGCATCATTATTTTTCATTATACACGATTTGCAGGCGATTGCAAAGCGGTTCTTCCAAATTGGCTCATTGCTTTTTGCGCCTGTACATGCTATCATAAACGCAAGAGGCATACCATACGGCAGGCGGTGCGCTCCCTTCATTTCCGGAGAGGGCGTGAGATTTCTTTTTACACCCTCTCGCAGAAGGGAGGGTGGTATTATGGCATATGTAACCTACTCTGACCTGATTCAGCTCGGAATACTTATTGTAGCCATCATTACTCTGTTCCAGATAAAAAAGAAATAACCGCCTTAGCGACCAAACTTCGAGCGGTTATTTCATATAACACTTAAAGAGGGCGCACCGTCAGCGGTATGCCTC
>JAEDEU010000173.1 GCA_016293155.1 Clostridiaceae bacterium
GGCCAGAATCAGCGCGGCAATCACCCAGCCGGACGGACGGCTGCGCGTGCTCTGTGCATCCGCGGCGGCGGCTGCTGCCTCCGCATCCGTCTGCTTTTGGGAGGCGGTCTGCTGTGCCGTTCCCCCCTGCTGTGTGCGCCTGGTCAGTGTGGTTTCAAATACATTGGATTCCGCACTCCAGCCGCTCATAATATCGGTAAAGCCGGAAAAATCCCCGCTGTAGGTATAGCTGTCCGTGCCGTCAAAAAATGCCAGCCCGTCCTGAAAGACGCACAGCGTATAGGTCACATCGCGTTTCAGCTGATAATTTATCTTGAATTTTTTATACTTCGAGCCGTCATAGGTCAGCACTGCGAGATCGCCCTCGTCCATATACAGATACACCGTATCATCCGGCAGCTCGATGCGGCACAGCGCGCCGTTTTCCCCGCCCTCCGGATTGCCGACGGTCAGCTCGCACACCGCGGCATCTCCTGCGGAGGCCGCTTTGGTATACGCCTCGTATTCCGCCTGATAGGTCACGTCCGAGCCTCTGATATCAATGGAATCCATCCTCGCCGCAGACACCGGTATGCCCGCCAGCAGCACACCGATCCAGACCATCGTCAGTATTCTGATGCCCTGTTTCATCATGTCCTCCTTTATTCTACGATTACTCCCTGATTATACCGCAGGCTTCTGCGGAAAAGCTGTCATATTCCTGAGCCAACGCGATTTTGTGCAGGTCTCACGCAAGCCGGTTCATGCGTTTTCCACGACCGCAATGATATCTGTCAGCGCCGGCACACAGGCATACAGCATTGCCGCCGTGTGCTCGTCCGGCTGGGTCTGATCCGGCACCATAATCGTGCGCAGTCCTGCGCGGTACGCGCTCTGCACGCCGTTGGGCGAGTCCTCGACCGCAAGGCAGTCCTCCGGACGCTCCCCGATCTGCCCGCAGGCATAAACGTATACATCGGGCGCGGGCTTGCCGTTTTCCACATCCTTCGCGCTCACAATGCGGTCAAATCGGTCCTCCAGACCGACCGCGCGCAGGCGCGCTCTCGCAACATCCTCCTGCGTCGCGGTGGCAACGGCGGTCTTGATGCCGTGTGCGCTCAGCCAAACCAGCAGCTCCTCCGCACCCGGCTTGCCCTCAATGCCCTGTTCCTCCAGCGCCTGCTCTACCAGCTCACGGCGGCGTTCGCGCACCGCGTAGTAATCAAACGCCTCGCCGAACTGCTCCTTCAGCATCGGCTCCGCATATTTCGCCGCCAGACTGCGCAGGCGATAGGAATGCTCCATTGTAAAATCCAAAAATCCCAGCTCATGCGCCGCGCGCCGCCACATGGTGCAGTAATGCTTCTCGGTGTCCAGCAGCACGCCGTCCATATCAAAAATAACCGCTTTTACCATGTCCCCGCTCCCTTTCGATTTGTATGGTTCTATTATAACGGCAAAACCGCCGAATAACAAGATGCGTCCCCTGCCCGCGTGACTTTTTTATCCGGCTGTGCTATACTGTTTCATTGTGAAAAAAACAGGCATTTTTTGTCAGCTGCATCATACTGCTTGTCTGCGGTTATGCTATACCGTGTTCTATTCTGAAATAAAGGAGTCGATCTTTGTGAACCGTACCGCACCGCTGCTGGTCATCGGCGCAGGCTTTTGCTGGGGACTGATCGGACTGTTTTCGCGCGCGCTCATCGCCGCCGGACTGTCCTCCCCGCAGATCACGCTCATCCGCTGCTTTATCATCGCCTGCTCGATGATTTTGTTCCTGCTTGTGCGCGACCGCAGCCTGCTCCGCATCCGTCCGCGCGATCTCTGGATGTTTCTCGGCACCGGACTGTGCAGCATCGCATTTTTTAATATCTGCTATTTTATCACCATTGAGCTGACCTCGCTCGCAGTCGCTTCCATGCTGCTGTACACCGCGCCGTGCATCGTCACCGTGCTGTCCGCACTGCTGTTCCACGAGCGGTTTACCTCCCGCAAGCTGCTTGCGCTTGTACTGTCTCTCGCCGGCTGTGCGCTGGTGGTCGGTCTGCTGGACGGCGGCAGCCTCGCGCTGTCCCCCAAGGGGATTTTAATCGGCCTCGGTGCGGGCTTCGGCTATGCGCTGTATTCCATTTTCGGCACGGTCGCCCTGCGCACCTACCACACCTTCACCGTCACGACTTGGACCTTTTTGATCGCCGCCGTCGGTCTGCTGCCGTTCGCGCACGGCGGGGAAATCCTATCCGCCATGGCGGCACAGCCGCCGCTGCTGCTGCCCGCGCTCGCGCTCGGTCTGATCTCCTCCCTTGCGCCGTTCCTGCTGTACACCAAGGCGCTGGAATCCATGGAAACCGGACGTGCCTCCATCCTCACCTTTGTTGAGCCGATGGTATGCACGCTGAGCGGCATTTTGGTATTTCACGAGCGGCTCACACCTACCGGCGCGCTGGGCATCGCGCTGATTTTCTGCTCGGTGCTTCTGCTCGGCACGGCGCAGCCCGAATAACACCTCTGCGGTCTACTCCGCCGCTGCCGCTTTCTGCTCCATTCCCTGCTCTTTCTACCACCTTTGGATGATATGCACAATTTAAACTCATTTTTTCAAAATTTTATTGTATAATTTGTTGACAATCATTCCATTTGTTGTTACAATAAGAGCACAGATGATCCACCACAACCCGTCCAGTTGTTTCCCATCGGTTCATCGTAAGAGAGGAGAGTGTACTATGAACAGATCGAAAAAGATTACTCTGCTGAGTGTCCTGCTTGCAGTCCTTTGTTCCATGGCGGTATTCGCTGCCGATGCTGCACCGGTGGTTTCCTTCCAGCCGAA
>JAEDEU010000174.1 GCA_016293155.1 Clostridiaceae bacterium
TCAACGCCGTCGGCTGCGCTGCGAACATCGTCATAGGTCGCGTCGTCGCCAATTCGCAGGCTTGAACCGAGTGCTGCCAGCACCTCGTTTTGTGTGGCTGCCATATGCTTGATGTCGGGGTTCTTCTGAATAACATCGTAGTTTTCGTAGTTATCAGACCAGCCTGCCAAAATCACGATGCCGCCTCTTGTGTTGAACGCCGCAATAGCAGCAAGCTCATCTGCTGAGTAGGTCCTGGGATCACTCTGCGCAGCTGCCAGACGGCGGGAAGGTGCGGTGAGAATGAGCGCCTTGTATTTTGGGTTGCCGCAGGCTGCGATGAGATCCTCGGAGGTGTTCAGCTGCACGGTGCGCACACTGTAATCGGAGGCAAGCTCACCGAAGTTGCCCATGGAGTCCTTGTAGTTGCCTGCAACATACTCGTTGTAGTGGGAAGCATCAATGCCTATATACACGAGCTTCTCGGCATCCTGAACATCAAGCTCCACGGTCTTTGTGAAGGTGTACTCGTTGTTGCCCTGCTTTACAACGGCGGTCACGGTGACGGTGGTAACACGGGCCTTGTCCGGAGTCCACTTAAACGGAATATCCAGAGTGCTGCTTGCAGCCAGAGTATAGCCGGTGTTATCAACTCCGATGCTCACGCCGCCGATGGTGTAGGACAGTGCGGTGACGGTGGCATCGGTAGCCTCGCTGTTAAACAAAGTTGTGGTCAAAGTCAGTTCCTCGCCGGTGACGGGAGTGGAGGTGCCGCATACAAAGTTGGAGATACCGAGCTTGAGCATATCGCCGACCCAAACAGGGGAGGTGACAGCCAAGTCACCGTCTGCTTCGGTTACGCGGACAAAGTAGTAGCTGTAATTGGGATCAAGCGTTAAGGACAGCGTGCCGGAGGCGAGCTCCGCTGCACTGCTCCAGGTGTGAACGACTCTGCCGGAGTTTGCGATTATCTCGACCTTGGCGATTGAATCGGTCTTGTCGGGATCGCTGACCGAAACCTCAAAGTCAAGCGCGCTGGGGACCTCGGAGAGAATGGAGCCCATCATGCTGCCGTTAACGGTGTAGCCGAGCTCAAGGTTCTTGTCCTCGGTGGCGTACATGCGTCTTTCGCGGATAGCCTCGTAGATACCTTCCTCGGTGAAATTATCGGTGATGATGACATCACGGGCGTCATTTGCATTGCCCCATTTGCCCTTGTGGTTGTCCTGATTATTGGTGGGTGCTACATGCCAGCCCTTATCAAGAGCCATAATATAGTATTCATAGCTGGGATAGTAGCCGCCTGCACCGATCTGACCTTCGCCGTTGCCGACTTCAACCATATATATACGGGAGTCGATAACGCCGTCCCAGTAAGCGAAATCGGAGAAGGTGCCGAAGGTGGTGCCGGGGTGATTTAGCTGGCTGATGGAGCTTGAACCCTCGGGTCTGCTGAGCAGCTCGTAGTACGCTTTAATACCGGCATCGTTGGTCTTGTTGTTCAGCGTTGAATTGTTGCGTGAAACGATACCGGGGGTGTTGAAGGTGTTGATATGGCCGGGACCGCCGGACCAAGTCATCTCAAAGCCGCCGATGGCGATAACGCCGGTCTGCGCATTGTTGAAGTCTGCGATCTTGTCCTTGTATTCTTTCCATCGCTGCTGGCTGTAGGATGATGCAAGGCTCATGTCGTAGAGTGCGCCCTCGGGGTTGGCGGCGGAGGTGGTGTCAAAGTAGTTGGAGTGGTCGGTGAAGGCAACAAACTGAACATTTGCGCTTTCAGGCAGATTCTTCACATAATCCAGTGCGCTGTCAAGCGTGCCGGAGCCGTCGGAATACTGGGTGTGAGAGTGAAGCTGGCCGAAGTACAACTGATACTGTGCCTTGCCAACGATGAAGTACCAGTTCAGCGTGGCTGATTTGCCGTCCTTGCGGGTGACGGTGAGCTGAACATTCACACGGCCGTCTGCCATGTCCCCGTCGGGAGTATAGCTGACCTTGCCGTTTTCATAGGTGGCCTTGACCGCTTTCTCATTGACGGTCAGCTCGATAGCGGGCTCGTTACCTGCGTTAATAATAGTTGCACCGATGGTAGGACGCTTATTATCGCCGGTCTCGGAACGTTCGGCAGGCGTTACATCGACAATTGAAGGAGCGTCGACGACCGTTATCTCAACGGCTGCGGAAATGCCGGTCCCCTTGGTGTCCTTGCCGCTTATCGAAACACTGAGCTTATCGCCCTTTATCATGGAATCCGGAACGGTGACGGTGTAATTTCCGTCCTCGCCCTTGGTGACCTTGAGCGAAGTGCCGCCGAGCGTGGCGGTCATGTCGCCGCTCACGCCGAAGGGAGCGTCAACGGAGAAGCCAAACTCGTAATCCTGACCGACATAGGCAGGAAGCAGTGTGCCGAGTACGATGCAGGGAGCGTTGACGATGCCGTCAATGACATTAACGCCCTCGGCAACGGGGTAGAAGTCAAAGGAGTAGATGGTGTAGTCGGTGACGGTCGCCTTGTTCATGGAGTAGACCTTGAAGCTGTCGCTGTAATACTCAAGCCACTGGCTGTAGCCCTTATACTTTGCGGTGCGGCTTTCCATCTCATAGCCGCCCACGCCGCCGGAGCAGGTGCGTACCAGCCAATCGGCATCTTCGCTTGCGGTCTTGGTGTAGAAGGCGTTGTTGCCTGTACCGTTTGCACACAGATAGCCGTAGGATTCGTTATAGAAGCGGAGGTATTCGCCGTTCGCCTCTACAGTGAACACGGCAGCACCGTTGCCTGTGGTGAGCTTGCCGTCGGCAATGGTGGCCGCTGCCTTGGT
>JAEDEU010000004.1 GCA_016293155.1 Clostridiaceae bacterium
CCGCAGCCATGCGGCCACGTCGGGCTACTACAGCCCTGCGGCCACGTCGGGCGACCGCAGCCATGCGGCCACGTCGGGCGACTACAGCCCTGCGGCCACGTCGGGAAAGGAATCCATTGCCGCTGCGATTGGACGGAATTCCAAGGCAAAATCCACGATTGGGAATTGGATTGTGCTTGCGGAATATGGCGAATGGAATGGCGAAGCATATCCGGTGCTATGCGTGAGGTGCGGGAAGATTGACGGCGAAGCGCTCAAGCCGGATGTATGGTACAAGCTCGAGCACGGAGAATTTACGGAAGTGGAGGGAGAATGATGGATCGATACCGCTGCATCGCGCGCATGGATGGGGGCGGTTTGGGATGATGATCGGGCTTTACATACTGATCTGGCTGATTGTTTTTAAGATTTGCGCAATTATGTACGCCGCGTTGCGAGGATCCCGCGCGGCGGATGAACGGACGGAAGCATTGAAGGAGGAGCACGATGGAGAACATGCAGAAGAAAATGCCGCCAATCCCGGGGATTGACGAGGGCGGGTCGAGGTTTTCGCAGATGATCGACGGAATGCGGTCGGTTCGGGTGCGGGAGGCGATTGCGCCGGCGATGAAGCCGCAGCGCAAGCAGAGCCCGCACGAGGGGCTTCCGGTGATCGAGGCCAACGGCCTGGAGATGCACTGGATTGAGGTATTGGCGGCGATGGACGCGCAGCTGGAGCGCGGCGAGGCGGATCTGAAGGACCGGCTATCGAAGATTCCCAACGGCTGGCGCGATTACCGGCTCGCGGCCAAGACCGTTGCGCGGGTCATTACGGCGCTGTACGCCACGCTCCCGGAGAAGAACATGCGCCACATGCGCATGCTGGTGGATCACGGCGAGGTGGTGATCCGCCAGAAGCGCGCCGTGCGTTCGGACTATGTGCAGATGGTGGCCAATGACGATCTTAAGCAGCTGGTGAATCGCGTGATCGCGTCGGAGTGCGCGATGTGCTTAAACGACGCGATCGCGCAGAAGCACTGCCCGCTGCGCGAGGTGCTGGAGCGCACCGCGCCCACGGAGAAGCTGAAGCCGAATGGATTGTGCGAATATCTGGATGTGGCGGCAGAATACGAACTGGGGGAATATCTGAAATGATTTCATTCGACGAATATCAGCGCCTGGCGCGCAGAACGCAGAACATGAACCTGAGCCCGGAGGAGCGCGAACGCCACGCGCTCCACGGACTGGCCAGCGAGGTGGGAGAGATTCACGCGCTGTACCAGAAGGTCTATCAGGGGCATCCGTTTGACGAGGCGCATCTGCTGAGCGAGTTGGGCGACCTATTGTGGTTCATTGGCGAAATGGCGGATGTATATCATACGACGATTGCAGAGATCTCCTGGCGCAACATTGAAAAGCTGCGCCTGCGGTTTCCGGACGGGTTCAGCGAAGAGAAATCGCTGCACCGGGCGGAGGGGGACATCTGACAGGCGCTGCGATTGCGGCTGAAGGATTCGAAAAATCGGAGTAAATCAGAGAAAATCGGAGATTTTTGAGGAGGGACAACATGAATCAGGTGACTTTGATTGGCAATCTGGCGAACGACCCGGAGAGCCGGCAGACGAACAGCGGCAAGGCGCAGTGTTCGTTTCGGCTGGCGGTACAGCGGCGATTTGCGAACGCCCAGGGCGAGCGCGAGGCGGATTTCTTCAATGTGGTCTGTTGGGGAAAGACGGCGGAAAACTGCGCGCGGTATCTGTCCAAGGGGCGCAAGGCCGCTGTGGCCGGTAGCATTCAGAATCGCTCCTATGAGGCGCAGGACGGCTCGAAGCGCTACGTGACGGAGATCATCGCGGAGCACGTGGAGTTCATCGGCGGCGCACAGGGCGCGCAGGAGCCGAACGCGCAGCCGCAGGGCGCGCCGGTATCGGGCAGGCAGGTGGGCATGTATGAGGGCTACACCGAGGTGGACGACGATGACCTGCCGTTCTAGGATGGAGGCGATTGGATGAACGGAAGCGCAAAGTCGGTTTATGACCGCAGGATGGATCGAACGCAGGATGAGGCGAAGCTGGAGAAGCGCAGGCGGCGCGCCAATATACGCAGGCTGCTTTGGAGTTGGGGAAACACGCTGGCGCGGATTCAGCGCTTGGAGCAGGAGCGCGCGGCGTTTCGGGCGATGGCGGACGATGCGCGGATGACGCTGCGCAGCCCGAGCCTTTCGGGAATGCCCGGAGGCGGCGCGCGCACGGATCTTTCCGATGTGGTGGCGCGGGTGATGGACGAAGAACGGCGCTACACCGAACAGGCGCAGCGCATCGCACGCGAGATTGACGACGCGATGCGGCTGCGAAACTGCATTGAAGATTGCGTTGCGCGGCTCTCCCCCGCCCAGGAGAGCGTATTGACCTGGAGGTATATCGACCGGCGCAGCTGGACGTTTATCGCTTACAAGCTCAACTATGATGAGCGCAGCGTGCGCAGGATTGAGGCCGGCGCGCTTGACGCGATTTCAGCTATGATTGAAATTACGCCCGATTAAAAGTTGTCCGTTTTTGACCAAACTGTGGGTGTATAATGGTATCGTGAAAAAAGAGCGGTGAGGGGCGAACCCTTGCCGTTCTTGCGTTTTTGCGCAACGCGTGCTAAACGCGATTTGTGTGCGGGGAGGGGCTTTTATGGGGCAGGAAAACAAAAAGGTCATGGTGCTGGGCGAGGAATACACGATTGAATACCGGCGCGAATCTGAAGATCCGAGGCTTTCGGACGATTGTGATGGATACACAGATCCTTCCGTTCGCCGCATTGTGATCGGCATTTGTGAGGAGGCTTTGGACAACTGCGAGAATCTGGAGGAGATGCGCAGGCGCACGCTCCGACATGAGCTGGTGCATGCGTTCGCGTTCGAATCCGGGCTAGACGCCAACAGCGGCTGGGCGATGGACGAAGAGATGACCGCATGGGTGGCCAACCAGGCGCCGAAGATGTTGGACGTGTTTCACCGGGCGGATGCGATTTGACAGGCTTGTGATTGAATTGGCGTGCGCGTCGGCGGATTCCTCCCCTGCCGGCGCGCGGGCGCGCTCCATTTGGGAAACCGTGTGCGCATGTGCGCATCCGGTCGAATGCAGCTGGCGGGGGCGGGGCGCAGTTTTTTTGAAACAGGATCATTTTCGTGGCGCCACGAAAATGGTCGGTGTTGGATTTGGAGAGGAACGGATGCTTATGCATGGCGATCAAGCCGGACGGTGGGAATGTGGTCACTTCATAGTTCTGACCAAGCTGCAAAAGCAGAAGCTGGAGGAACATGCCGCAAAGCTGGGGATCGGCGTTTCGGCGCTGATTCGGCTGTCCGTTTCCGAATGGCTGGAGGCGCGGGCGGACAGAGCGTGACCCGATCACAATCATTTACAACCATTTTCAGAATGGAGCGAACGCAGCTCCATTCTTTTTTGCTGGAGGGATTGCATGAACGCGCGCAGGGTGATGAACAAGCTGGTATTGGCGATCAATCTGCGCGGGCGGCGCGTGAAGATCAACCAGGTGCAGAAGTACAGCGAGCGGTGCGGGAGGATGGTGACGAAATACGTGGTGATGGAGGAACGGCTTCAGCCGAAGACCGGGAAGCGGCGCTATGTTTCCGTGCTGGAGAGCGGACAGGCGGCGGAGGTGGTGCAGGCGCTGGCGGATATGCTCAACGGCACTGCGGCGCAGGGACACGGGCCGCCGGGTGAAGGCGGGGATCTGGAATGCCGAAGGAATTGACGCGCAGGCAGCAGCTGTTTGCGGAGGCTTACATTGAGTGCGGGAACGCCACGGAGGCGGCGCGGCGCGCGGGCTACAGCGAAAATACGGCGGCGCAGATGGGCGCGGAAAACCTGAGAAAACCTAATATTTCGGAATATATCACCCGGCGGATGCGGGCGCAGGATGAAGCGCGGGTAGCCTCGGCAGATGAGGTGCTGCGCTTCTTTTCGTCGGTGATGCGCGGCGAGGTGAAAGATCAGTTCGGGCTGGACGCATCGCTGGCCGACCGCCTGAACGCGGGCAAGGAGCTGATGAAGCGGCACGCGGCGGCGGAGGGGCGGCAGGCCAATGACGCGCCGAGGATCATCGATAGGAGGCCCGAATGAGCGAGATCAACATCTACGAGGCGATGTCGCCCGCATTCTGGGACATCTACGACGACATCAAGGCGGAGCGCCACGCTGAATACTGGCTGGACGGCGGGCGCGGCTCGACGAAGTCCAGCTTTATTTCGCTGGTCATCGTTCGCGGGCTGCTGGCCGACCCGGACGCCAACGCGATCATCTATCGCCGGGTGGGCAACACGATCAAGGACAGCGTTTACAGCCAGATGCTCTGGGCCATCGACCGGCTGGAGCTTGCACCCTGGTTTACGGCGCGGGTCTCCCCCTTCGAGCTGATATACAGACCCACGGGGCAGCGGATCCTGTTTCGGGGCGCGGACGATCCGATGAAATCCAAGTCCATCAAGCTGTCGCGCGGGTACTTCAAGTATCTTTGGTACGAGGAACTGGCGGAATTCAGGGGCATGGAGGACATCCGCAGCATCAAGCAATCCGTGCTGCGCGGCGTGGATCGCGCGTGCACGCTCTACAGCTACAACCCGCCCCGCAGCGCACAGAGCTGGGTGAACGTGGAGGCGCTGAACCCGTCGGAGCGCCGGCTGAAGCACCACAGCACCTATTTGGACGTTCCGCCGGAATGGCTGGGCGATGCGTTCATCGCCGAGGCGGAGGCGCTAAAGCGCGCCAATGAGCGGGCGTATCGAAACGAATACATGGGCGAGGTGACCGGCAGCGGCGGGCAGGTGTTCGACAATCTGGAGCTGCGGACGATTCCGGCGGAGGAAATCGACGGGCTGGAGCGCTTTTACAACGGTCTGGATTTTGGCTTTGCGGTGGACCCGGACAGCTTTACCCGATGGGGGTACAGCCGCAGGGCGCGCCGCCTTTACGCGCTGGGCGAATACTACGGCAGCCGCACGCCGCTGGACGTGCTGGCGGAAAAGGTGAGCGCGCAGGCCGGGCGCGAACTGGTGCAGTGCGACAGTGAGGACCCTCGGACGATTGCGGAGCTGCGGGTGCGCGGCGTAAACGCGATCGGCGTGAAGAAGGGGCCCGGCAGCGTGCGCCACGGCATGCGCTGGCTGCAGGATTTGGGCGCGATTGTGATCGACCCGGTGCGCACGCCCAACATCGCCCGGGAGTTTTCCAAGTACGAATTCGACCGGGACCGCAATGGCAATTTCCTGTGCGAGTATCCGGACAGGGACAACCATTGTCTGACAGGGGATACCCTCGTGCGCACATCGGGCGGCGATTTCAGGATTGATTCGCTGGTGGGAAAGACCGGGGTTGTGATCTGCTATGACGAAGAGGCGCAGCGTGCCGCAAGGGCGCGCTTTTTTGATGTGCGCATGACGGGCGTTGAAGAGATTATCGAGATCGAACTGGCGGACGGCAGAAAGCTGCGCGCCAGCGCGGAACACCCGATTCTGACGCGGCGCGGGTGGGTTCATGCCGGCGCGCTGACGGACGGGGATGAGATCGTGGAGGTTGCAGATGCATGCGCTGGGCGCTTCGTGCGGGTGAAGTCCATTCGGCGGACGAAGCCCGAGCCGGTTTATAACATGGAGGTTGAGCGGTATCACAACTTTGCGGTAAACGGCGGTCTGATTGTGCATAACTGCATCGATTCCGCGCGCTACGCGCTCAATCCGGAGATTGCGCGGCGCATGGCGGAGACGCGCAAGGATTTTTAGGAGGGATACTTAAAGAGCATGATACAGAGATCAAGGGCCTATCTCGACCCGGATGGTCTGCCATCGCAGAAGATGCTGCAGAGCGCGCTGAAGGAGCATCTGGGGCGGCTGCCCCGGCTGGAGAAGCTGCGGAAATACTACGAGGGCGACAACGACATTCTGCAGCGCAGGCGCGCCAGCGGGCTGCCGAACAACCGCATTGCGCATCCGTTCGGGCGGTACATTGCGTCCGTGACGGCGGGCTATCTGATCGGTCAGCCTGCGGCGTACACGATGGGCGACGGCGCGCCATCGGAGACGCTGGACGCGATTGTGGACCTGTACGCGCGCGGCAGCGTGGAATCGGTGGACATGGAAAACGCGCACAACGCGGCGGTATACGGCCGGGGCATTGAGTACGTGCACGTGGATGCGGACGCATCCCCCCACGCGACGGCGCTCTCCCCTGCCGATGCGTTTGTAGTGTATGAGGACACCTACGACATGACGCCGCTGTTTGGCGTGTACATGGCGCCCAAGCTCAAGGAGACCGGAGGCACGGACGGGTTTCGGGTGTGGGTGATGACGGACAGGCTGATTGTCGAGTACTACGCGAAGGATCTGACGGTGGCGGCGTTTGCGGAGGTTGCGCGCGAGAGCCACTATTTCGGCGGCGTGCCGCTGGTGGAATACTGGAACGATGAGGATGAGCGCGGCGACTTCGAGTGGGTGATTCCGCTGATCGACGCTTACGACAAGCTGGAATCCGACCGCGTGAACGACAAGGAACAGTATGTGGACAAACTGATCGTGATGACCGGCTGCGTGCTGGAGAAGGACGATCAGGGGCGCACGCCCGGGCAGCAGCTGCGCGAGGACAAGCTGCTGGCGCTGCCGGACAGCGACGCCAGCGTGGAATACCTTTCCTCCGCGCTGGACGAGGCGAACGTGGAGGTGCAGCGGCAGGCGCTGGAGGCGGACATTCACAAGCTGAGCATGGTGCCCGATTTGACGGACAGGGAATTCGCGGCCAACGCATCTGGCGTGGCGATGCGCTATAAGCTGTGGGGGCTGGATCAGCTGATTCGCATCAAGGAGCGCTGGTTCATCGAGGGCCTGCGCGAGCGGCTGAAACTGTACGCCGAATTCATGGCGGTGAAGGGCCTGCCGGTGCTGGACGTATCGGGCGTGAACATCGCTCTTTCCCGGTCAATGCCGGCCAACACGCTGGAGCAGGCGCAGATCGCCCAGTATGCCAAGGCGGCGGACGCGGCCAGCGCGCGCGAGCGCGTGGCGATTCTGCACCGGGGCGAGGGCTGGACGGACGACCAGATAGACGCGGACGCGGAGCGGATTCGGATGGAGAGCGGCATTCCCGGATCGGATCCCACGGACGTGGGGATGGGCGATCTTGAGCGCAGGATTCAGGTGGAGGATGATGCGCGGTGATTCCGAACGCGACGCAGCAGCGCGCGGAGGTCATGCTGAAGCTGTACGCTGAAGCGGAAGAGGCGCTGCTGGGCATTCTGGCCAGGAATCTGAAAAACGCGGACGCCGGCGACCCGGCCGCGTGGGCCCAGCGCAAGCTAGCGCAGGTGCAAAAGGTACAGGCGGAGGTGGAGCGCGCGCTGGGCGCGCTGGAGGAGCGCAGCCTGGAGGAGCGGGTGAAGCTGATCTGGGCGGCCCACGACGAAGGCGCGGACGGCCTTTTGCGGGAGCTCGGGCTGGATGGCGAACCTTCGGGCCGCGCGCAGGCGGTGACGGCGCTGATTGACGACATCGACGGGCGATTTTCGGAGCTGCACCGTAGGATTTTGCGCGACGCGACTGACGCCTATCGCGAAGTGCTGGCGCAGGCGCTGGCCATGCCCGTGCTGGGCGTGGAGACCACGCAGCAGGCCATTTCGCGGGCGCTGAATCAGTTTGCGGATCGCGGGATTACGGCATTTGTGGACCGCGCCGGGAGGCGATGGGGCATGGCGGAATACGCGGAGATGGCGGTGCGCACGGGGATGATGAACGCGGCGCTGGCGGGCTATACGCAAGAGGCGCTCGCCCACGACGAAGATCTGGTGATCATCAGCGACCACGCGGACGAGTGCCCGCTGTGCGCGCCCTGGGAGCGAAAGGTGCTGAGCCTGACCGGCGCGCAGCTGTATCACCCGGATTGCGACGGCGCGCTGGGCGATGCCCGCGCGGCAGGGCTGTTTCATCCCAACTGCCTGCATGCCATGACGGTCTACGTGCCCGGGTTGACCGTGAAATCCGGGAGCAAGCCCGGCAGAACCGCCGACGCGGACGCGGCTGGATACAAGGCGCGCCAGGATCAGCGATACATGGAGCGCACGGTGCGCAAGTGGAAGCGTAGGCAGGCAGCGGCCACGACGCCGCAGGATGAGCGCATTGCGAAGGCCTATGTTTCCGCGTGGCAGAGCAAGCTGCGCAATCTGGTGGCCGAAAACGCGAAACTGCCGCGCAAGTACAATCGCGAGGGCGGGCGCGTTTTGCTCTCCGACGCGGCGAAGAAACTCAAGCCGTTCCGGCTGGACGCGGTGGAGGGAACCAAGGAAGAGGGCGGAGATGATTGAGCATGGTGAGCATTGACAGGGCGGCGGCGCAGATCCTTTTGAACATGTACGACGATATTCAGGATCTGGACGCGCGCATGAGCTGTTCTAGTGAGGGATTCCGGCGGCACTTCATGGTGTTGACGCGGACGCCGCCCGCGCGGGACGCGGTGGCGCAGCTGCGCAGGGCGATTGACGCGGCGCGGGACGCGCCGGATGCAGAAGAAGATTGATACCGGCAATCCGCCGCGCCTTTAAGGCGCGGCTTTTGCATGCCCGGACGTCTGGGGGCTGATCCAGGCGGAGTATGCCGACGGGCGTTAAACGGATGAGGAGCGAGCAATATGAACGGACACGAATACAGGGAACCCATTTTTGACCTCCAGTTCTTTGCGGAGGGCGAGGCGCAGCAGGCGGCCGGAGGCGAACCCTCGAACAGCGGCGACGCGAGCGCGCAGGGCGCGCAGGATGCGCAGCCCGCACAGCAGGAGGCGGCGCGCGAGAGCGAGCACACCTACACGCAGGCGGACGTGGACAGGATCATCAACCAGCGATTTGCGCGGTTCCAGCGCGAAGCGGATCGGCGCGTGGAGCAGGCCCGTGAAGAGGCCCGCACCGAGGCCGAGCGGCTGGCCCAGATGACGGAGCAGCAGCGCGCGGAGCACGAGCGGCAGCGCGCGGAGCAGGCCGCGCAGCAGCGCGAGAGCGATCTGGCGCGCCGGGAGGCGGAGATCACCCGCCGCGAGCTGCGGGCAGAGGCCATCGACACGCTGGCGCAGCGCGGTTTGCCCAGGGCGCTGGAGCAGATGCTGGACTATTCCGGCGCGGACGCATGCAGCGCGAGCATTGACGCCGTGGAGCGCGTGTTCCGCGACGCGGTGCAGCAGGGCGTGGAGGAGCGGCTGAAGCAGAGCGGCGTGCAGCTGCAGGCCGCCGGAAAGGCGCCCGACTATGATTCCATGAGCGACGCGGACTATTACGCCGCTCGATACAAAAAGTAAACCGACAAGGAGGCTGAAACCCTATGGCAAACACTTTTATTACCCTGAAGCTGATCGCCCGCGAGGCGCTGCCCCGGCTGATCGAGAACCTGGTATTCCCCAATCTGGTCTACCGCAACTTCAGCGCGGACTTCAAGAACCTGGGCGACACCATTCAGGTGCGCAAGCCCACGATTCTGACCGCGGAGGAGTTCAACCAGGAGACCGGCGTGACCTATCAGGACATGAACGAGGACAGCGTGGACGTGAAGCTGGACAAGCTGGCCACCGTGGACGCGAAGGCCAGCGCGATTGAGACGGCGGTGAACATCGACGATCTGAACCGCGTGTTCATCGAGCCCGCCGCCGTGGCGCTGGCGGAGAAGATCAACGCCGACGGCCTGGCCCTCTACAAGGACGTGCCCTACGCCGTGGGCACTGCGGGAACCACGCCCGCCGATCTGAGCGTTCTGGCCAACGCGCGAAAGCAGCTGAACATCAACAAGGCCCCCGTTTCCGGGCGCGTCGCCGTGTGGGATCCTGAGGCGGACGCGGCGTTTACCCAGATTCCCGCCGTGGTGAACGCGGAGAAGTCCGGCAGCACCCAGGCGCTGCGCGAGGGCAGCATTGGCCGGCTGATGGGCTTTGAGAACTACATGGCCCAGGGCGTGGCGCACCACGAATCCGGCATTACCGGCTCCAGCGCCGTGAAGGTCAGCGGCAGCGTTTCCGAGGGCGCGACCTCGCTGGGCCTGACCGCCACCACGCTGACCGGAAAGCTGCTGAAGGGCGACATTCTGACTATCAAGGGCAAGACCTACGTGGTGACCGAGGATTCCGCCGAGGCGAGCGCGAACGCCATTTCCGGCGTGAAGGTCTACCCCGCCCTGCCCGCGCTGAATTCCAGCACGACCGTGACCATTGCGGCCAGCCACACCGCGAACCTTGCGTTCCTGCCCATGGCTTTCGCATATGTGACCCGCCCGCTGATGAACCCGGACGGCCAGGGCGTGATGAGCTATGTGACCAGCTACAACGGCATTTCCCTGCGCGTGACCAAGGGCTACGATCAGAAGTACAAGCGCAGCACCTATTCCATGGACGTGCTGTACGGCTACAAGACGATCTATCCCGAACTGGCCGTGCGCGCGATGGGCTAAGGCCATGGCTGCGGACTATGAAAGCGTTGAGGCGCGGCTGAAAGCGTACATCGCGCCCAACGCGCCGCAGACCGCGGAGCAGAACGACGCGTTTGAACAGGCCGTGGAGGCGCAGATGGAATACGAGAGCGCGGCGGGCGGCGTCCCGGAGGGCGTGCAGTCGTTTTCCATCGGCGATTTTTCCGCCACGATGGCTGGAGGCTCCGGCGGGGCCGGATATACGCGATCGACGCTGAGCCCGCATGCATGGGCAATTCTCTACAATGCCGGCTTGATCCGGCACGCGATGCCCGTGGCGAGGAGGCTGTGATGATGCTGACGCCGGATTTTACATTCTGCCACACGGCCACGCTGGAGCGCTGGCAGGGGCGTGAGTTGAACCGCGATACATACGGCCCGCCCGAGCAGGTGCGCTGTCGGATCAACGTGCGCCGCCAGCGCACCTGGAGGCAGAGCGGCGCGACCTCGCAGGAGGCGGTTGCGAGCGCAAAGGCCTATTTCCCGGCGGGCACGCGGATCGACGTGCAGGATCGGGTGACGGCGTTCGGGCGGCGCTATACCGTGAATGAGGTGGCTCCGAGGTTCAATCTGGGCGGAGGAGAGAATCACGTGGAGGCGGTGCTGATTTGAGCGTGCAAATCAAATGGGATTCGAGCCGCGTGATGGCCGTTGTAGGCCAGGGCGGTGCGAACGCCGTGCGGGACTGCGCAAATCTGCTGCTGGACGAAGCTCGAAAGCAGGTGCCCATTGACACCGGCGCGCTTTCGCGCAGCGGCGCGGTGGATTGCGACGGGCTGCAGGCCACGGTGAGCTTTGACACCCCCTACGCGGTGCGATGGCACGAGCAAGCGGCCAACTTCCAGCGCGGGCGCAAGAACAAATACCTGGAGGATCCGTGCAATGACGGCGCGCTTCGGGCGCGGATGCTGGATTATCTGGCCAAAGGAATGAAGCTTTAGGAGGGCGCGGAATGGAGCTGATCGACCACATTGCCGAATACCTGAACGGGAACGGATTCACAGCCGTGAGCGGCGCGATGCCCATTGCGCCCGACCGGATTGCCGCAGTGTACGCCACCGGCGTGCGGCCCCGGGGCGACGATGAGGGTTCGCGCTTTCAGGTGATGGTTCGCAGCGAGGCAGACCGGGACACGGCGATGGCGGACGCGCTGGCCATTGCCGATCTTCTGGACGATTTTTCAGGCATGACCGGCATTGATTCGCCGTACTTTGCGCGGATCGTGCTGGAGAGCGGCGTTGCAGCGCTGGGCGCCGATGAGAACAGGCGCGCGCTTTACAGCGCAAATTTTAGGGCGTGGATTTGCTGACGCCCGACGAAATCGCCGCATGAGCGGCGCAAGAAAGGATGATGCACATGGCGAGAAAAAATGGATGTCCGACTTCCGTGCGCGACTGGATCATTGAGATTCTTTCCCGCGCATCGACGATGTCTAACCCTGACTGGATCCGAATCAAGGGTCTGAACACCATTACCGTATCCGAGGACGCCGATACAGAAGACGGCTCCTCTGCGGAGAGCCTTTACGGCGAGCCCTATGTGACCAAGCGCAACGGCAGCGTGTCGCTGGATGGCAAGCCTGTGGTGGACCGCGTGACCGGCGCGCACGATCGTGGCCAGACGGAGCTGGACTACTACGCCACCGTGGGCGGCTGCGACGGCGACGCGAAGCTGCGCATTGTGGACAACTGCGGCCATGCGGAGATCTGGGACGTGATCGTGACCAGCAAGGAGCGCAGCGCGGATGAGACCGGCGAAACTGTATCGTGGAATCTGGAGCGCGTGGGCGCGCCCGAGAACGAGCAGTATGTGCAGGTGACTTCCGTGACCACCAATCCCGCGACCAGCGCTACCGTGAACGTGGGCGGCACGAAGACCGTGACGGTCGTTTTCACCCCTGAGAACGCGAGCAATCAGAAGTACTCTGTGGCCTCTGCCGATACCAGCAAGGTGCGCGTGGAGAATGTGGACGGCCTGAGTTTCGATCTCGTCGGCGTCGCGCAGACGAGCGTGAGCGAGACCGTGAACGTGCAGGTGAAGACCATGAACAACGCAAAGGTGGCGACGCTCGCCGTGACGGTGAGCGCGTCCGCCTGATCTGGCATGCGCGCCGGGTAGATCCCCGGCGCGCAATTTGAATAACGGGAGGAATTGAGCGATGGCAAGGAAGAATATCCGCAATTTTGACGCGATGATCGCCGAGATGAACCACGAAACCATTGCGTTTACCATGTTCGGCAAGACATACGAGATCGAAAAGCGCATGCCCGCCACTGTTCCGCTGGAATTGGCGCGGTATGAGGACGAAGACAATGTGCCCAACGGCGTGCTCTTCCGCGCGGCGAATAATATCTTTGGCCGCGAGACGCTCCGTGAGCTCTGCGCGCATCCGCAGTTTACAGTGGACGTGCTTTCCGAATTGCTGAAATGGGCGTTTGACGCGATCAACGGAAAAGAGGAAGACGCCCGTGAGATGGAAGAGATGACCGAGGATGACTTCGGCGCAGCAACTGAGAGAAAAAACTGAACATCCTCAGCGTATGGGAATACGTTGAGGCAGACTTTTTGAGGGACTATGGCATCCGGCTGGTGGATGCGCTGCCCGGCATGAGCTGGCGCGAGTTTGAGGTGCTGCTGCACGGGCTGAACCCGCATGGCGCGGTAGCTGCGCATTATGTCGAGGCGATGAAGCGACAGGCGGCAAAGCAGCCCCGCAGCCGCGCCGAACAGCAGGCCGCCGCGAATAGCTTCTGGGCCAGCGTGGCCAGCATTTGAATTTCCCCTCCTTGACATTGATGGGGCGCAGGTTTATAATTGTGTTAATCAATAATGTCGGGAGGGGATTTGGGTGATTGGATATCTGATCGTAGTTTACGTGGTTTATGGGCTGATATTCGGGTTCATTACCAGGCATGTAGCTTCAAGCAAGGGATATGATGGCGGTTTCCTATGGGGATTCTTCTTTGGGGTCGTCGGGCTGCTGGTGGTTGGATTTCGGCCAAACCTGGCGGTAAGCAGCGCGGCGAGCGAATATAAGCCGATGTATGGCGGGGCGCTGCAGGAGAAGGATCACAAAGAGCCGAGCTGGACATGCGTCTGCGGGTCCGTCAATCCGGGGAGGCTCGACTACTGCCCCATCTGCCGCAAGAGCAGAGATCAGGGAGAGAGGCCGCAGGACGTGAAATGTCCGCATTGCGGCGCGATGAACAACGCATCCCGCGATTTTTGCGTATTGTGTGATCAGCCGCTTCGCGATGATGTGGTATTGCCCGCGAAGAGCGCGGAACCGGCGCAAGCGCAAAAGCCCGACGAAAGCCACGCGCAGGATGAAGGGATTGCGCTGCTTGAAAAGCTGGCGAAACTCCATCAGGATGGAATCTTGACGGACGAAGAGTTTGCACAGAAAAAATCTGAAATTCTATCGAAACTGTGAATATTGGAGCCGTTTCCAAATGGGAACGGTTCTTTTTATGCCGCCGCGCGAGGGCGGTTTTTTTATGCGTTTCCCGCCGACAAGCGGGGTGAATCCAAGAACCGAATCGAGGTGGCGGTATGGCTCTGAAAGTGGGCGAGCTGTTTGCGACGCTGAAGCTGGATGACAAGGGTTTTTCGAATGCGCTGAAATCCGCGTCCGGGCAGATGGGTACGCTGAAAAGCGCGATCAGTTCCTCTGAAAAAAGCATTGAACAATACAGCAGCGCACTGAACCAGGCCGGAACTGCGCTGAAGGGCTATTCGGAACAGCTGAAGAGCACGGCGGAGCGGCAGGAGAGGCTGGGCAGCGCGCTGATGAAGGGCGTGAGCATGCCCATTGCAGCGGCGATTGGATATGCTGCAAAGGAAGCGATCAGCTTTGAAGACGCGTTCGCAGGCGTGGAAAAGACCGTGGATGCGAGCGCGAGCGAGCTTGCAGAGATGCGGCAGGCGTTTGTGGATCTTTCCGAAGAGATCCCCGTGAGCAAGGAAGAACTGGCCTCCATTGGCGAATCTGCCGGCCAGCTGGGCATTGCGAAAGAGGTCATCGTCGATTTTTCGAAGACAATGGCCGATCTGAGCGCGACGACGAACCTGGGCGCTGACGCGGCTGAAAATCTGGCAAAATTTGCGAACATCACGCAAATGGAGCAAACCGGGGAGAACTTTGAGCGCCTGGGCTCTACGATTGTCGATCTGGGCAACAATCTGGCGACCACAGAGGCGGACGTTACGGCGATGGCCATGCGCCTGGCAGGCGCAGGCGCGCAGGCGGGCATGAGCGAGGCCGACATTCTGGGCGTTTCGGGCGCGCTGTCCTCTCTGGGCATTGAAGCGGAGGCTGGTGGATCCGCGTTCTCGAGGTTGATCTCTGAGATGCAGCTCGCTGTAGAGACGGGGAGCGCCGATCTTGCGGGGTTTGCGGAGGTCGCCGGGATGACCGGGGACGAATTCAAGCGCGCGTTCAGGGATGATGCCGCGGGCGCTTTGTCCGCGTTCATCGTCGGCCTTGGGAGCGGGACGCAGAGCGCGACGCAGATCATGGATGAGCTGGGGATCACCGAGTTGAGACTCACCGACGCCCTTCGCAGATCGAGCAACGCCAGTGAACTGTTCGCGAACAGCATCTCCCGGGCCAATTCCGCATGGGACGAAAATAACGCGCTGACCAATGAGGCGTCGAAGCGCTACAAGACGACCGCTTCTAGGCTGAAGATGCTGAAAAATCAGGTGAGCAATACTGCGGCCTCCTTTGGAGATGTGATGCTGCCGACCATTGAAAATGTGGTCGGGACGCTGAGCGGATTCATCGATCAGTTTTCGGCGCTCGATGAGGGAACGCGCACCAGTATTGTGAACATGGGCTTGTTTGCCGCGTCGGTTGGCCCCGCGATCAAGATATTGGGGAAAGCCAATGGCGCAATCAGCGCAGTGACAGGCGGGCTCGGGAACCTGATGGCCTCGGCGGCGAGCGCAGGCGGCGGTTTTCTGGGCCTTGGATCAGCCATTTTGAAGGGCGTATCTGCGGCGCTTGGGCCTGCCGGCATTGCAATCGCGGCAGTCGCGGGCATTGCGATTACCTGGAAACTGCTCAATCAGGCAAGCTATGAGCCGGATCTGCAGAGCGAGCTTAAAAAAGCGCTGGAGAATGTGGAAATCAGCGATGAAATCATGGCAAAGGTGACGGCTGATTTTGAGCTGTCAGAAGAAACGCAGGCGAATATCGCCGCGTTCGCCGATAGCGCGACCAGCGTCTATGATGAAATCGGGAAGGCGCTGACCGACGGAAAGCCGGACACCGAACAGGTAGTGAGCGGCTTGCAGGAGAACGTGACCGGTCTGTTCAGCGAGGTTCGGGCGAACATTGAAGCGTGGTACAACGAAGAGATGTCAAAGCTCGATCTGAACACCGCAGAGGGCATTGCCCAGGCGGAAGAATTGACGCGCATCCGCGATGAATACATTCAGCAGACGAGCGAAACCGAACAGGCCACCGGAGAATTTGTGAATACATGGGCAGGCGCGAGCACCTCCCTTGTAAACCAGCATATCGGCGAACTGGACGCGCTATTGGGCAAGGTGACGGAGCTGAACGCGGAAATCGCGACGCGATCCGAGCTTGCGCGAAGCGCGCAGCGATATTCCTTCGACGTGGTTTCCATGGGGCAGACCACGAAGACCGAAACCATTTCGGAGGCGCTGAATTATGCGTTTCTGAACTGGAGCCTGGATGCGGACGCCATTGAGCAGCATTCCACCGAACAATTTGCAGCGGCCAGAAAAGCCTTTTCGGAGGGCGGAGAGAGCTGGAAGGATTTTCTGCAAAGTTCCGATCTGGCCGAACAGCTGGGCCTGGACGCGGATTATTCCGATTGGGAAGCGCTGTTCAGCGCAAATCAGGATGCGCAGATTGCGAGCGCCAGCGAGGCATATCAAAACAACCTCCGGAAGATTTTCGACGGTATTTTCAAATCCTACGGCGACTCCGGTGAGGCGTTCCAGCTGGATCTGTCGAGGTACTTTACCGGTGAACAGGCGATTACAGGGATGGAGAGCATCTTTGACATGCTCGATACGAGTTCGCTTGCGACAATGACGCCTGAACAGAAGTCATCGCTCCAGTCCTCAATCGACCAGCTGCTGCAGGAATATGCGGCCATTGTGGGCGAAGAGTTTTCCGGCAGCGGTACGATTCAGAAAGCGCTGGAGAACAACGATACGATGACGCTTGAATCCGTGATGAACGGGCTGCAAGCCGAGATCGAATCGATGATGGTAGAGTTCACAGGCGGGCTTGATGAAACGCTGGCATCTGAACTTCCCGGAGTTGCGGAAGCGTTCAAAATGCTGCTTGAAAGCGGCATGATGGAGGGCGTCTCCGGCGTTGACATGGAAAGCTGGGATTCACAGCTTGCGGGAATATTCTCTACGGTTGGATCGGGCAGCGCAAAAGCGGTTGGAGACGATATCGGCGCCGGCATTGGCGAAGGAATCGCAGGCCATTCCTATTCAGGCGACGCGGCGCAGGCCGTCGATCAAATTGAAGCAGATCTTCGCAGCAGCGCGCAGAGCCACTCACCGGCGCAGGCGTTCGTGCCGGTAGGCAGCGACATCAGCGCGGGAGTCGGCAAGGGCATGCTTCAGTTCAGCTTTTCGCCCATTGCACAGGGAATCGCATCCAACATCAAATCCACGCTGAGCGCCGCGACTGCGTCGGTTCGCGCGTCTGGATTGAACCTTTCCCGCGGGCTTGCGCAGGGCATTCTGGCCGGGAAGTCCGCCGTGATCAGCGCGGCAAAGCAGGTGATGCGGGCGGCGATCACGGCCGCAAACAGTGAAGCGCAGATTCACTCCCCCTCCCGCGTAATGATGCGATCGGGCGCATTCTTTGGCGAGGGCTTTGCGAGCGGCATTTTGAATTCTGCGACTTCGGTTTCCAAAGCGGCCAGCGCAATGGCGCAGACCGCCATACGCGCAGCGCGCATTTCGAATCCGGGTGCGCAGGCCCAGGCAGTCTATTCCGGCGGCAGCGCAGGAAGCGCCCAGGCCATTGACTACGACCGTCTGGCCGACGCGATGAGCCAGCGCCCGATGGTGCTTACGCAGAACGGCAGGGTGGTTGCGACGGTGCAGGCGCGGGACAACGCGATGGCGCGAAACGGCATGGAACGGCGGTATGCGCTGGGCTATGGGAAGTAAGGTGATTCTATGGCGAGAGTGATGAACGGATGGATGGAGTTCGCCGGCGTGAAGTCCAGCGACATGGGCGTATCCCTGATGGAGGGCGCGCGCTATGTGCGCCCGGCGTGGCGCGGCACATCGAAGACTGCCGCGGGAAAAAGCGGGGATCTGTGGATTTCGGACGGCGCTTACGAAACGGTGGAGATCAAGCGCAAGCTGCGCTGCCGGCTTTCCAGGCTGGACAGCGCGGCTGCGTGGCTGACCGGCTCCGGCCCGCTGCGCTTTTCGTGGGCGGAGGATCGCGCGTACGACGCGCGCGCGGCAAAGAGCAGCGACGCCGCGCAGGTGAGCCCGGACGCGGATCCGCTGATGGAGTTTGACGTGACCTTCACCTGCCAGCCGTTTCGGCGGCTTGTGCCGGAGGCTGCGCCGTTCACGATTTCCTCCAGCGGTGAGAGCTTCACGAACCCCGGCACCGCGCCCTCCCTGCCCCGGGTAAAGATCACGGGCAGCGGCGATTTCAGCGTATCCATTGGCATGGAGACGCTGTTTTTTTCGGGCGTTTCGGGCGGCGGAATCATTGTGGACAGCGAACTGATGGACGCGTTGACCTACGACGGCGAGTTGCTGGCCAACGATCGCGTTTCGGGCACGCCATTTCAGATTCAGCCGGGGGTGAACGTGGTGAGCTGGCTTGCAGAATCGGGGAGCAGCGTTACGGCGGTGGAGATTATGCCGCGATGGAGGTATCTGTAAATGTACGGGATTCCGGTATATGCCCCGGACGCGGAGGATTTTTCCAGCAACGGCTTGGGGTTGATGCTGGCCACCGAATGCACGATTGAAGAAACGCGCAACGGCATGTACGAATTGAAGATGGTGCAGCCGATCGCCTCCGACATGCGCTGGATGCAGGTGCAGCCCGGGTGCATTCTGAAGGCGGCTGCGCCGATGCGCGAGTCCCCGCTCTACGAAATGACGGCGGTGAGCGCCTCCGGCACGGCGACGGTGACGCGCAGCATCTACAAGGTGACCACCCACGGCGGACGGCTGCGGCTGCGCCAGAAGCCCAGCACATCGGCAAAGATTCTGGGCAGCTATGTGCCCGGAACGCAGGTTGCAAAGCTGGAGGACAACGGCAGCGGCTGGTATCGGGTTTCGGTGTGCAAGGGCGGCGCGACGGGCTGGATGTCCGCAAACTATCTCACGTTTGTGAAGAGCGTGACGGACACGGTCACTTCCGCGAAGCCGGTGACCCGAAACGCCGTGAAGGTGCAGCCTGCGCGCGAACAGCTGTTCCGCGTGTACAGCGTGGAAAACGACACGGCGACGGGGCTGCAGACCGCGATGGCCATGCATATCTTTTACGATCTGCGCGGCAATCCGGTCAACGAGGATTACAAGCCCAACAACGTAGCCGCAGCCACGGCGGCGCAGCGCGTGTTTTCCAAGGCGATGATCGCAAATGATTTCGAGCTTAACCTGGGCGCGATATCCGGCAAGGTGACCGGCGAATACGGCTACATGGGCATTGCAGAGGCGCTGCTGGACCCGGACAGCGGCATTGTGGCGCAGTCCGGCGCGCTGCTGGTGCGGGACAATTACGACGTATTTCTGATTCCGGACGAGGTGCGCGACATGGGCGTGACCATCCGGCGCGGCAAGAACCTCGTGGGCGTGACGGTTACCACCGACGATTCCGACGCGATCACGCGAATCATTCCCAGAGGCAAGAAGAAAAACGGGGATCCGCTGTACTTGAGCGGCACAATTTACGTGGACAGCCCGCGCGCAGGGAACTATCCGGTGATTCGCGCGAAGCTGATCGACTACGACGTACATGTGAGCGACGCGGACGACGCCGAATTCAAGACGGAGGCTGCGGCGCGCGCGGAGCTGAAGCGGCTGGCGAAGGCGGATTTTGACGCGGGCGCGGATCTGCCCACCTACGGCATGGAGGTGGACTTCGTCAATCTGGCGGACACCGAGGATTATGCGGATTACGCGGCGCTGCAGTCCGTGCACATGCACGACACGGTAACGGTGATCGACGAACTGATCGGGCTGACGGCGAAGCTGCGCGTGACGGGGTACGCCTGGAACGCGCTGACAGAACAGTACGACAGCGTTACCCTGGGCGACATTCAGGCGCTGCAGCAGACGACCTACGGCTTTTCGCTGGCGGAGGGGAGCGTATCCGGCAGCAAGCTGATTCCGGGCAGCGTGGACGCCAGCATGGCCTTGAGAGATTTGAGCCTACAGTACGCGAAGATCTCTGTGGCGGCCATTGAACAGCTGAACGCCAACGCCATCACGGCGGTCACGGGCCGGTTTAACTCGGTCACGGCGGACAGCGTCGAGACGGACGAGCTGTACGCGGCCGTTGCGCACATCGCCGCGCTGGCGGCGGACAGCCTGCGCGCGGGCAAAGCCGACGTGGACGCGCTGGCGGCGGCGCTGGCGGAAATCACCGTGCTGCGTGCACAGCAGATCACGGCAGATAACATTCAGACGGACGCGCTGGCGGCTGCGCACGCGCAGATCATGGCGCTGCTGGTGGAAAATCTGAACGCCGAAAGCATTCAGACGAATCAGCTGGCGGCGGCGCTGGCGGGGTTTGTGAGCCTGTACGCGGGGACGGGCGAGTTCGACTTCGCGACGGTGAAGAACCTGGTGTCGAAGGCGCTGAGCCTGGAGCAGGGCAGCGCGGAGAGCGTGTTCATCCGAAATCTGGCGGTGACGAGCGCAAACCTGCTGTCGGCAACGCTGGGAAATCTGGTGCTGAAGGGCGACGACGGCGGGTATTATCGGGTGTTCGTGGGCGCGGACGGCGGGATCTCCGCCGAGGAGGTCACCGTTGCGGACGGCGAGATTGCCGCGGGGCAGACGTCGGACGGCAGGCAGATCGTGGAGACGGGGCTGAACGTGGGCGATCTGAACGCGACGAATCTGCAGGCATCGTCGGCGGTGATTAATCAGATTCTGACCACGGCGCTGGCGGCGGAGAAGATCACGGCGGCGGACGCGCTGATCGCCTCGGCGACGATTCCCGCGCTGTATGCCACCGTCATCAAGGCCATTGGCGACACAATTGATATCTCCGCCAACCGCTCCATCACGCTGCTGGCCGGGGACGTGGAGGCCGCGCAGGCAGAGATTGCCGGGAAGAACGCGGTGTGGCGGCAGGATGCCGCGCCGGAGGACGCGCAGGTCTATGATCTGTGGGTGCAGCCGTCCGAGGGGCTGACCTGGCAGGCGATCCCGGCGGAAGAGGGACTGCCGGTGTTCTACATGGATTCAAACGGCGTGCTTTCCTACGAGTACCCGCACGGCGTGACCGGGCCGGAGTACAGCATGGACGAGGATGGATATCTGGTGAGCTCCGACGTGCCGGGCTTTGCCGTGACCATGGCTTCGGACGGGACGTTGACGGCCTGGCGACTGGTGCAGGACGCCGAACTGCGCCAGGCCATTGAGGACAACGCGGAGAGCGCGGATGAGAAGATCACGGCGGTGTACACCGAGGTGAGCGTGCGGCAGGACGCGTTTGACGTGCAGATTCAGCGCAAGGTGGACGCAGAGGAACTGCAGGTGTACATGCGGTATGGGGCTTCCGGCGTGCTGGAGCTGGGCCGGTCGGACAGCCGGTATGTCTCGCAGACCAGCGACAGTGGGTTTGTAGTGCTGCAGGACGGCCAGCCGATGACCTCCATTGTGCGCAATACCGTTTCCGCGCCGGTGGTCGAAGCGCGGCGCATGTTTACTTTGGGGAACTATTCCATCCGGCTGGGCTCCGGCGGCGGCGTGATTATTAATTAAAAAACGAAAGGATCTACCCAAACGCGGCAGCAGGAGAGGGGTCAAGGGGGGATCATCCCCCTTGCGGGTGCAGGGCAGCGCCCTGCCGGGGATGCAGGGGCAGAGCCCCTGCCGAACTCCTCCAGCGCCGCAGCACGTCCCCGTGGGCGGCCCCGAGCGCCTGACCTGCAATTCCTGCGTGGAAATGCCCGCCGGATTTCTCGCAGCGGTCCCTGCGTCAAAGGTCAGGCGCGCACGAAGCGTCCTTCAGATGCTCTTTTGCGCCGGGGCAAAAGAGCATCTGAAGCAGCAACGAATGCTCCCGTGGGAGAGCCCCAACCGCTCCATTCCCTCGTAATCCGCGAAAAAAGCGGTGCACAGGCTTGGAATGAGTCCTGGCGGGGTGCGCAGCGGCGGCGGAGGAGTCCGCTTGTCGGATGCCGGTTTGCTGCCTGACGATCATATTCATGATCGTCAGGGACGCTGACGGCGCGCCTGACCCTCGACGCAGGCAGCGTGTCGGCAGGCTGAGGTGTTCTTCCGCGCAGGGTTTCCTGGGGTCAGGCGCTTGGGGGTTGACGGCGGGGCATGCTGCGGCGCTGGAGGAGCCGGGCAGGGGCTCTGCCCCTGCATCCCCGCCGGGCGCTGCCCGGACCCGGCAGGGCGCTGCCCTGCACCCGCAAGGGGGATGATCCCCCTTGACCCTTCATTCGCTGCCGCGGTTTCTTGAGGAGGTTGATACAGACTTATGGCGACGACGAGCAAGCTGATGGGGCTGAACGGCTTCTACGGCTACGATTCCTATTCCAATTCTGCGGCGAACCATCTCTACATCGGCAAGCAATCCACGACCTACAACTACCGCTCCCGGCTGACCTTCAAGCCCCTCTCCAGCATCGCGGCCATCGGCTCCAGCCGGATCCGCGTCACGAAGGTGCTGCTCTACATCCGCCGAAACGACGGCGGTCCTACGACGATCACCGTGGGCTGTTCGTCCTCCGGCAGCTGGGGCGCTTCCCTGAAGGCCACGAAGTTCGCCTCCATCGCGGCGACGACTCAGTGGTATTCCATCGACATTACCAACATGGCCTCCGCCATCGGCGCGTTCACGTCGAACTGGTATCTGCATTTCACGGGAAACTCGCCTCGCCTGCGCTGCAACGGCACCGCCAGCGACTACATCCCCTACATTAAGGTCACCTGGGAGTATGTCGCCGCGACCATCTCCAGCGATTCCGACGAGGCTGAGCTGGGATCCACGGTGAACTTCACCATCGCCCCGGAGGTCTCCGGCGAGACCCACACGCTGACCTATTCCCTGGGCGACGCCTCCGGGACCATCGCGACGAAGGCCGGCGACGCCATCCCCTGGACGCCGCCGCTGTCTCTGGCCACCGCCATCCCCGACGCGGAGAGCGGCCAGGCGCTGATTCAGATGACGGTCTACAATTTCGCCGGCGCGGTGATTCGCACGGAGGTCTACTATCAGACCGTGACCGTGCCCGAATCCGTCGCCCCGGTGATTCCATCGGACGGCCTGGCCATCTCCCTGGTTCGCGGCCTGTCCTGGTGCGCGCTCGCCGGCGAGACTTCCCTTTCCATCGTGCCTAAAGTGGACATGACCGGCGCGATGGGCGCGACCATCAAGGCGCTTACGGCGACCGTGACCAACGGCGAAAGCGCGCAGACCCTCGCATGGGCCGCCCTTTCCGAGGATGCGGGCGTCTTCACCGGCGCGGCGGCGCAGACCGCAGTGCTGGCCAGCGCGGGCACAGCGGAGGTTGTGCTGACGGCGACGGACAGCCGTGGGCGCAGCGCATCGAGGTCGGCTTCGGTGACGGTGTGCGAATACAGCCGTCCGGTCGTGGCGCTGTTCGCCGTGGAGCGGTACGAGCCGGTCTACGACGAAAACGAGCAGATCTCCGGCTATCAGGCCAGCGACCTGGGCGGATACGTGTGGGTGAACCTGCAGGCGTCGGTCAGCGAAATCGCCCCCGATGGCGCGCAGCGGAACAGTCTCAGCTGGGAGATCCGCGAGACGCTGGAGGACGGCGCGGTGAACGTATACACCGGCTCCGGCGCGCAGAGCGTGAACCTCGTTCAGGACCGCTCGGTCATCCCCGGCGCGGTGGGCCAGGGCGAGACACGGCAATATGCGCTGACGGTGACGGATTCGGCGGGCTTTACGGCGGTACAGTACGACGCGGTGGCCCCTGGCCGGGCGAACCTGAGCCTGGCGGCCAGCAAGTACGGCGTGGGCGTGGGCTGCATCGCCCGGGGCACCCAGGAGAACCCGCTGTTTGAATGCGCTTACCCGGCGCAGTTCGCCGAGGGAATCTTCGGTCATGGCGGGCTGCGGGTGGACGCGGCGGCGAAGGCTTACGCGGTGCCGGACAGCGACATCGCGTCGGGCTTCGCAGTCTATGCCGACGCCTGGCGGCCCATTGTGGCCCGGGCCGGCGCGCTGGTGACGATCACAGGCATTATGAAGGCGTCGGTCAATACGGCGAGCGCTTCCGGCATCTATACGCTGTTTACCCTGCCGGAATGGGCGCGGCCCGCGCAGGACGTGCACGCGGTGCTGCAGGGCTCGAGCACGAATCTCTACTGGCTGCGCATTACGGCGGCGGGCGCGGTGATGGTGCAGCGCTATCGAAACAGCGCCTCCAATGTGGTGATTCCCGCCGGCGCGCAGCTGACGATGCATGCGGCGTGGATTGCGGCGGATGCGATCACTGCATAGCGAAAGGAGAGGAATATGAGTACGATTATCGGAAGGGTTCGCCCGGTGTTCCGGGGGGAGTGGGAGCCGGCAGCCGCCTACGCGGCGCTGGACATGGTGCGCAGCGCGGACGGGCTGGCCAGCTACACGGCGCTGAAGGACGTGCCCGCGGGCACTGCGCTGTCGGACGCAACCTATTGGGACAAGATCGTCGACATGACCAGCAGCGCGGCGCGTCCGCTGCCGGCGACCGCTGAGGGCAACCCCGCGCAGATCTGGCCCGACGCGGGCAGCGCGCTCCGGCCCGTGACCACGCTCGCGCCGGTGCAGTCCGGCAGCGGCGACCCGTCGCCGGACAACGTGCGGCCGATCTCCGGCTGGACGGGTGTGGGACTGACGCGGTGCGGGAAGAACCTGCTTTCGAAAGCGGCGGCAGGCACTCAAACGAGCAGAGGCATTACGTTTACTAGCAACGGCGATGGCTCTTATACCATCAAGGGGACGTCAACGGGCAGCATATCGATTGAGTTTACAACAGAAGTCCCTATAACAATTCCTGTTGGTGCTTACCTTCATGTGGGTAACACAGGTGCGCTCAATGGTAATATAGCATTTGTTCCGCGCTTCACGGACAACACAACCGTTAGCTTTGCATTTACTGTCGAAAACAGAGTTTGGAAAATCAGTGACGGTTATATAGGCAAAACCATAAAAGCGATTGGCATATACGTGAACGGCGTACAGACTGCGGATGTCACGCTCAAACCGATGATGTGCTTAGACGGGACATCCGGAGAGTTTGAACCTTATCAGGGCGACGCCTGCGCCGCCGACTTTGGGCAGACGGTGTACGGCGGGACGCTGGACTGGGCGACGGGCGTGCTGACGGTGACGCATGAACAGATGGACGCCTATGCGGGCGAGGCGCTGCCGGGCGAATGGATCAGCGACCGGGACATTTACGCGCCCGGCACAGCGCCGACGACCGGCGCGCAGGTCGTGTACAAACTGGCAACGCCCACCACCCTCCAGATCACGCCGCGGCAGATCGCCGCGCTGCCCGGGCTGAACACGCTGTTCACCGACGGGGACGGGCTGTCGGTGGGCTACAACAAGTCCATTGCGAGGATGTTCGAAGAGGTGCTTGCGCTCATCCCCGCGGCCAGCGGCGCATAACCGCGCCCTGCAACGATGTATACAAGGCTGTAATGATGACAGCAGGATAAGGAGGTATATATGCCTTTCCAGTTTAATAGCGAGACGCGCGGCATTGTGATGGCGGCGGGAGATACGGCAGACTTGTATGTTTCCGTGGACTGGGCCGGACTGGCGGACGGGGACGCGGTGCTGTTCGCTGTCTGCGACCGGCGCGGCAATGACCTGATGGTAAAGGCCGCAGATGTGTCGGACGGCAAAGCGCACGTGCGGCTGTGCAATCATGACACCCGCGATCTGGACGCAGGGCGGTACAAGTGGCAGCTCAGGATTGTGACCAGCCCTGCCCGGGACGATGCGGGGAACGTGATTGCGGACGAATGTTCGGACGATGTGATCTCGGTGTTTGACGATGGCGAACTGCCCGATTTTCGGCTAACCCGGACGGGCGCAAGGGTATAAGGAGGTGCGGCAACAATGGCGGATGTGTTGAATCCCATGCCGGGCATGGATGTGGCAGTAGACGCGGATATGCCCTCCGCGAAGGTGGAGATCACAGTGCAGGGCGAAGGTGGATACTACACCCCCCACATCTCTGAGAGCGGAGAGCTAAACTGGACACCCAGCAGCGCATACATGCCCGCCGTGGCATCGGCGAACGTCCGTGGCCCGCAAGGGCCGCAAGGCGCGACCGGCCCTCAAGGCGAACCTGGCCCCAATGGCGAACCCGGAGCGACCGGCCCTCAAGGCCCGCAGGGTGATGCAGGCCCGCAAGGCCCCAAGGGCGATACCGGTGAGATCGGCCCGGCGGGGCCAGCGGGTGCGGACGGCTATACGCCGGTTAAGGGAGTGGACTACTACACCGACGCTGACAAGGATGAGCTAGTGCAGGCTGTGATGAGCGCGCTGCCTGCGGCGGAAGGAGTGAGCTACTGATGGCATACCGAAAAGTAGATGAAGCAAGCCTTACTGAGGTAGCGGATGCCATCAGAGCGAAAAGCGGCACGATGGATAAGATGGAGTTCCCGGGTGGGTTCGTCAGCGCAGTACAGGCGATCCAGACCGGCGGGGGCGGAGATAGTGTGACGGATGATGGCAATGGGAACATAACGATCAACGCACTATATTCCTTTACCTATACTGATGACGGGAACGGGAATCTGACTGGCGCAACTGTGTCCGGCACAAGCTCAACAGATGATTCCGGCAATGTAATTTTTGGCTAGGAGGGACAAACATGGCGAACAAAGAATTGAAATCCATTAAATTCCCGGGATTGGTTGATACCTATACGGTAAACAGCATGCCAGATGGCGCAAGCGCAAACCAGCAGCTTGTAACTGATAAAGATGGTATTGCGAAATGGGAGGAGAGACCTTACTATAAGGAAAGTTCCTTTTACAGCCCGAATGAATTATACGGCAGGGAACTTTTTCCGTGCAATATCACTGTGGAGACTACCGAACACGGTAACATTGCGCAGTTTCCCATTGCGTCTTACCTCTTTGATAATTTCGAGGAAGTCCGGGTAATTTTTGACGGCGAAGAATATTCTTGCGTGGAAAAAACGACAAGCGATGGTGCTTGGTATATCGGTGGAAACATGGAAACGATGAATTTTGACGAATACCCGTTTATCATTGTTAAGAATGGCGTAATTGCCACTAAAATAGCTGGCGAACATACCATTGATGCGTCCGTAAAGTCATCTACTATCGTAGCGAATTACATGCCTAAGCTAACGATCAACACGCTTAAAACCGGTGATGGCATCCCTTATATTTCAGAAAACGATTTGCAAAGAATCGCTACAGCGTATCAGAACAATATTCCTATTTATATCAACACCATCTACGATAATGCTAGAATGATTATGTATGTAAAAGAATTAAATAATAGCCTTATACATGCATCTTGTTCGCAGACAGATAGTTACGGTTGTGTGGCTGTGTATGCACATACGTATTTGAGAAGTGACGGTAATCTCTATGAAAAGAGTAAAATGATACAGGGGACTGTTTCGGAGAATGGCAACTACGCTCCCGTAATGTACATCAATAATAAGTATTACAGAATCGGTATTAGCGACTCTGGTACTCTCACTGCTACCAAAGTAACCAAATAACCGGCATTCAGTACCGCTCTGCGGGGCTTTATTATGCAAAATTAACCAATGGAGGAGAAACACATGGCAGTATTGATTGGTTCTGCGCGGAGCAGCTACGGAAACACTACCATCGGCGACAGAACAACGGCAAGGAAGTCAGCACTGGAAATTGGTACCCGCATTCCAAGGGCTGGTACGTGCTGCGCGCGAAGGATAAAACGGCGCTGAGTGTGTCGACGATCTATCCATAGTGGCGCGAGGGCGTGACCTACACCACCGGGCAGCGTGTGCGGCATGACGGCACGCTGTACAAGGTTTTGCAGGATCATACGTCACAAGCGTATTGGATGCCGGACACAACTCCTTCGCTGTTTGCGAAAGTATTGATCCCTGACCCGGAAACGATCACGGAATGGGAACGTCCGGACAGCACGAACCCATATGCGAAGGGCGACAAGGTGACGCACAACGGCAAGACGTGGATGAGCAGCATCGACGGCAATGTGTGGGAGCCCGGCGTTGTTGGCACAGAATCCCTGTGGGAACAGGTTATTTGACCGGCTCCAGAACGTCGGTGTCATACGCCCAGCGATAGCCACCGCATGTTTTATTCTTACCTCGGCAACATTTAATGATTGTCGAAAGGTTGAGAGATAGTTCTTTCGCCGCTTGCGAAGCGTATTCATATCGCTTGATCACTTCGCCTGAAGTCGAAAGCTGAACGACAGGCTTTGCGCTGGGGTTTGCTTTGCCGGAGACGTTCGCGTGGTTTTTACTCATACGCACACGGGTTTCTGCCGTGAATTCTCTGGCGCGAAGTTTGGCCTTTACCTCTTCGTTGTGGTGTTTGCCTTTGAACGGATTCGGATGGGTGGAATAGTACGCCTTCAAGGTGTTTGATATTTTATTCCGCTGTTCATCGGTAATTACACGACCGACAGAGTTTTTGTTCCCTATTCTCGAAGCACTCATTTTCATCCTGCTTTCTATCGTAAAAGAACCGTCTCCGCCTTCGCGCAAATTATATCCGAATTGCTTATCAGTGAGATTCCATTCTTTGATTAAGTGAATTTCGATTGCTTTTGCTTCATCGAGCGTGAGACCTTCAAATAATATCGTGTGTTGGAATGAATCCCACCCATATTTTTGAATGGCACGATAGAAATAAAAGTTTTTCTTATATCCGGAACCATTCGACCACCTTTGTTCGGCTGAAGTGCAAGTGATGCCAACATATCGCTTGCCAGATGGAGATGTGTGGCAATAAACGAGATAATTACACATAACGACAACCGTCCATTCTTTGTTTGTTTTCACCTATATTTTATACCAAATAATGGTAGAATACAAGCCGGGCGTGTACGGATGGAGCGAAATTGAATAACACCGATTCACAGCGGATCGGAGAGAGAAAGGAGAACTACACATGGCGATTAAGAGAATGCCCATCGGACTGTTTGTGTCGCAGTTGGAGGCCGCGCTGAACCGCAAGGACGGCTACATCATGGGCGCGACGGGACAGGATCCGAAGAAGTGGAGCACGGGCAGCTGGTGGTTTACGCAGTATTCCGGCAGCCAGAAGACGAAGGCGCTGTACTGGCGCGAGCACGCGGCCCGCGTGTGGGACTGCAACGGCCTTGCGGAGGGTCTCTACAAGGACTTCTCCGGCGTGGACGTCAACACCAAGGCCCGCTACAACTACTCCGGCTGGTGCGGAGAGAAGGGCAAGGGCATGATCCCCGCGGCGAAGCGCTGCGCAGGCGCGGCGGTGTTCTGGGGCGATTCAGCCTCCAGCATCCATCACGTGGCGTATCTGTACAAGCCCGTGGACGCCTCCAAGCCCACCGGCGACTGGTACATCATCGAGGCGCGCGGCGTGATGTACGGCGTGGTGCGCACGAAGCTGTCTGCACGCAAGCCCAACTTCTGGGGAATCATGGACAAGTATTTCGATTATGCCGACGCGGACTACGTGCCCGCCGAGCCCGCCCTCGGCGAGCGCATCTTGAAAAACGGCATGGAGGGCGGCGACGTGAAGGCCATGCAAGAGAACCTGCTCGCGCTGGGCTACGACTGCGGCAAGTGGGGCGCGGACGGCGAGTTCGGCGACGCAACGGAGCTGGCGCTGCGCGCGTTCCAGGCAGACCACGGCTGCGGTGTGGACGGCGAGTACGGCCCGGAGAGCCATGCGGCCATGCTGAAGGCGCTAGATGCGGTCAAGGCCCCCGAACAGCCGCGGAGCGTGAAGATCGTCGGCGGACAGTGCTGGGTGCGCACGGCTCCGAACACGGATGGCGCGAAGCTGGGCGTGGCGAAGGAGGGCGCTGTGCTGCCGTATGGCGGACAGACCGGCGAAAACGGATGGATGCTGGTGGAATACGACAATCAGAACGGCTGGGTTTCGGGCAAATACGGCAGACTGGAGGGCTGATTCCGATGGAGAAGTTCTGCGTGAATCACGACGAAGCGATCGCGAAACTGCGCGAGGATGCAGCGGCCAACGAGCGGGAGCATGAGAGCTTCCGCCGTCGGCTGCATGAGCACGACGAAAAGATTGCGGAAATGTCCGGGCTTATGTTGGCCATCCAGCGGCAGGGCGACGCCATCGAATCGATGACAAATACGCTGAAAGGCCTGAAGACATCTGTTGACAACGTTGAAAAGCGCGTGGCGGATATCGAAAAGGAACCCGGCGAGAAGTGGAAGAAGGTCGCCTTTGAGGTCGTGAAATACGTTGTACTGGCGGCGGTGGGCGTCGCTGTGGGATACATCGCGAAAGGAGTTTGAATATGAACGAATTTTTGCAGAATCTGGCCGCGCTGATCAAGGTGAAGACGATCGTGACCATGGTGGTGATTGCCATCTTCGCGGTATTGGCGGTGCGCGGCGACATTACGCCGGACAATGTGATGATCATCGTGTCCACTGTGGTTGCGTTCTACTTTGGCACGCAGGCCGAAAAGAAGTCCGTGCCCGCTGCGGAGGAACCCGAAGCGCCGCAGGAATAAGGAGGATCCTATGAGCTCTACGCTGTATCGCGAGTTTCCGCAATTCGACGGCGTGAACTCATCCACCATGTGCCGGCTGATTCTGGAGGCACGGCTGTCGCCCACGGACGTGCAGATCGCCGCCTCCCGGCTGGTATGGGGCATGGATTATCCGGATATTGCCGCCGCCCTCGGGCGCGACCGCAGCGGCGTTTCCGAGCGGCTGCGGGAGATCATCGTGCCGCGAATCGAGATGGTGATGTTTCCATCGGACAAAGGCGATCCAATGCACGCCGTGCGTTAGGCAACGCACATGTGCTATAGAAATGCAATAGAAATCATTAAAAACAGCACCCCCAGCAGGGAGTGCTGTTTTTTTGTTTTTAGGCTAGGATATCTTCGATCCGGCAACCGAGCGCCGATGCAATCTTGATCAGATAGCCCGCGCCCGGCTTTGTACCGGATTCCCACCGGCTGATATCCTTCTGCCGGCATCCGATCCGCTCTGCAAGCTGCCCCTGTGTCAGCCCGCGCTCCATCCGGAGGCGGGCCAGCGCGCTGTCGTTGGTGTGGCGGGGTTGCGTGCGATAGTCAGTCATGGGGCGCCTCATCCCTGTCACCGTCGATTACTTCGAGCGCGACGTGATGGCTTTGATGACCATCGTACCAGCACAGGCCAGGTGCGTCCCCATTGATGGTGGTCAGCACTTCGGCGAGCGTGTAGGGCCACGGCATGCCGGGAACGTTGACGATGACCTCCCCGATTTCATTGTGATATGGCTTGAAATCGTACGGAATCTCTACGATAACCTGCTCAGACACCTTTGCGTGACCGTGCGGGGCGGTCGCGGTGTAAACGGTCTGATACTCGTGGGCGAGTACGCCGTAGTTGGCGTATATGGTAGTTTTCATGTGTTCGTCCTCCGCATCAATGCACGTCGTAAGAGTACAGGTAACTGTCGCCAACATCATAAGCGTCCAAAGGTTTGCCATAGACATTGGCTTTCACTGCGACTTCGGAATCAGGGTATTTATTACGCAGGCTGTCAGCGTAATCAAGCGCCTCTATTTTGCGTGCGAAAGATCCCATCATCCAGCCTCCCTTGATTACCACGAATTCATAAAACTTCATTTTATTTGTTCCCTTCCTCTCTCAACCTTGTGATTGTATTATATACCAAATATGGTATATTGTCAATACCCAAATCAAAAAAATTGAAAAAAATCTCACAGATTCCGCACAGCTTCCCACGGCGAAATGCGGGAGATGGGATAATCAAGTCAAGAGATGGCCATCTCGATCCATCAACAAGGAGGACATGATTATGGCAGAATTTGCATCCAAGGGCGTTGCCGGTGCCGGACTCGGCCTCGGCATTGCGGGCACGGCGCTGGGCGTGATGAACGGGAACCTGGGCAGAATCTTCGGTGGAATTGCCGCGCCGCAGACGGCGGTGGGCAGCTGCTGCAGCGAAGATCATCTCATCAATCGGTATGAGGCCGCCCAACAGGCGCGCATTGCGGAGCTGGAAACGGAAGTCAAGCTGCGCGACGCGAATACCTATACGGATCAGAAGATCCTCGCAACCTACCAGTACATCGACAGCCAGCTCAAGAATGTGCGTGACGAACTGTGCGCTCAGGCGGTCACGAACCAGCGCACGCAGGATTCTTTCGCGCTGGCACGCGCGGATTTGGCCGCAGTGAAGTCTGACCTTGAAGGGAAGATCAACATGGAGGCGGAGCGTCGCTGCTGCGCGGACAATTCGATTGTCACCTATGCCAACGCTACGTTTTATCCCAAGATGGTTGCAGATGTCACTGTCGGCACCACCACCACCGCGCAATCGCTCTACAATCCCATCCCCAATTGCGGCGAATGCTGCAAGCGTGGCTAAACGCAAACGTAAGCGGCGGGGCGGTTGACCGCCCCGCTTGCCCTGGAGAGGAGCATGGCTATGGTGCATAAGAGCAAAGTACTCAACGGAATCGCCGCATATATTGATGACGAAATCCTGCCCAAGATGGCCGGATCGTGGAAAGCATGGGTTATCGGCAGTGCGGCGGGCATTGCAATTTCCCGTGCAGACAATATCTTTACGACGGCTTCGAATATCCCGGCTGTTAAGGCTTTGGGTTTGATAGAGGGCGAAAATATCGATATCGATACGATCTACTCCGAATTGCGCAGACAGGCGCAGAAGGGCACCGCCACGATCGATCTGCCGGTAATTGGCCCTATAACCTTCAATTTGGGCGACGTTGAAAGCATGTACAGGCATATCATGGGGGTGTAAACATGCGGATGATCAAATGGACAACCGATATTATCGCCGGAAACCTCCGCGAGGCGCGGAAGTACATCGGCAAGGCATACGAATTGCGCGAGTCCTGCCGCCCCGCGGCAGATTGGTGCAAGGAAATGGCTGTGCGGCACCTGGAATTCAATCAGATCGGCCATTCCATGGTCAAAAAAATGATCGAAGACTACGCCAACAGCGGCGCGCAATCTGAACTTCTGCCAGGCATGAAGGCCGTATACAATGATATGCACGCCGATATCATGCGCGAGAGCGCAGAGGTTCAGGCGATGATCGCAGCGTACAAGTAATCATCGGCCAAGCGTTAACATAACTACTACCGCGTGTATCGAGGATGGGTCACCAACGGTAGTAGTGCGCAACGCGATATCAAATCGATCCGGATAGGCGATCACCTGTTTTACCACTTGATTGATTCGGATTTTTTGATCTTCAGCAGTTGCGTTTTTTATATCGGTCATCTCGCGGACGCGGGTTCGGATGAGTTCAAGATCAATGTCGCCCTTCTGTGAAAGCAGTTGGGCGATTTTTTTATGACCTGAATCGATTTCATCGGTGAGCTTCTGGGCCTCAGAGGCAAACACTGCGCCGGCGGCGGCGCCTACCTTGGCCACATATTCAATCAGATTGGCGCGCTTTGTTTCGAGTTTGGCAATTTCTGCGCGTTCAAACTCAACCAGTTCCTCTGCATCTGATTTCTGCATCGCATCGAAACTCTGGGCGATGCTGATCGCGCGCTCCATGAGATCGCCGTGCTGCGCGACGTGCGCGATGTAGTCCACAATGGCAGTATCCGCGCTGGCGAACGGGATTGGAGATTGGCAGTGATTTGGGCAATAATATGCCCTGCGATAGCTCCCGTCGCGGTTACGGCCCATGTTTTTGATGGGCATGGGCGCATTGCAGCAGCCACAGAAGATCAGCCCGCTGAGGATGTAGACGTGTTTGGCGTGGGCGCGTCCCCCGCTTTGATTGTTCCCGCGCATGATGTTTTGCACTCCTTCCCATACTTCCTTTGACACAATGGCAGGCATGCCGCCTTCAATTCGGATGATTTCCGCTTCGCTCTTGCTCGCGCGATTGTTGCGCGCGCCGCTGCGGCGCTTCGCCTCTGCGCGGTTATAGATATACGTCCCCTTATATCGTGGGTTCCTGAACATATCGCAGAGGGTATTTTTTGAAAATGGTTTCCCTGAACGGGTCAGATGGCCGGACGTTGCCAGCATGGATATGATGTGGCCGTAGCCCATGCCGGCAAGTTTCAATTCGAAGGCCTTGCGCACCGCGTCGGCTTCCTTGGGGTTCACGATGTAGAATCCATCGGGCGTGACGCTGTATCCATAGAGCGGCTTTCCGCCCAGGTGCCGGGCCTGCCGCGCAAGATCGTTCATCGTGGCGATGACGCGCTGCGAGGTGTTCTCGCGCTCGTTCTGAGACATAGATCCCAAGATATTGAGCATCAGCCGCCCGGCGGGCGTGGCCGTGTCAATTTGCTCCGTGGCGGATACCAATTCCACATGGTTTGGCGTGAAGATATCCTCTATGGTGACCAGCAGATCGCGAAGATTTCGCGAGAGCCGATCGAGCTTCCAGACAATCACCATATCAATTTTCCCGGACATGCAGTCTGCCAACAGGCGCTGCACGTTTGGGCGGCGCATATTCTTCGCGGAAAAGCCTTCATCCACGTATTCGGTGACGCTGGTTGCGCCCTTGACCACCGCCCAGGCATTCAGCGTATGCAGCTGCGCCGCGATGGAATAGCCCTCGCGCGCCTGTTCATCCGTGGAGACTCTGGCATAAATTCCAACGTTCACTTGATTTCACTCCCATATTGTGCTATAATAAGCACAGCAATGCCCGATATGCATGTGGAATTGCTGTCCTTCCCCGCGTAGTTACAGCTGCGCGGGGATTTTTTTATGCTTTTTTACGGTGTGCGGCGCGATTTTTCGCGCCTGGCCAATATCACAATCGCGGCGGTCACGCCGCCGATCAGCGCGACAACGATCAGGATGCGGCACACATACGCGATTGCGCCGCTCTGCGATGTTACCCATCCTGTGGATGTATTCGCGAAATCAATCAGCCAGTAAAACATATTGCAGCCTACAAGCACGGCGCAGGCGGCGGCAAGGCGCTTGATCCAGCTATCCTTGACGTGGATGACAGCGCGATAGAGGTTGGACAGCTCCGCCGACTGGCCGGGTGCGGATGCGCCCCCGGCGGGCCTGTGCGCGGCGGGGATATCCATGATCTCATCCAGCGACAGGCCCAGATTGACGCAAATATCGCTCATTGTCATGATTCCGGGGTTCGTCGTGCGTCCATCCAATATGCGTTCGATGGTCGGCCTGCTGACTGCGCATGCGGTTGCAAGCTGTTCCGGCGACAGATGCTTCTCATTCATTGCCTCCACGATGAGTTGCGTATTCAATTTTCAGCGCCCTCTTTCATTGGTCCGTCATGATCATTTATGTCAACAAATTTGTTCGTGCGTAGGGCTTAATCGTTCATTGCAAAACAATCATGTATGTGCTACGGTTCAAGTACGGTGAATCATCGCTTGCAATCGACTGACCAACGATGGACCGCAGGTTGAACGGCACTTAATAATACCGCCCGAGGGACGGGCATCGAATGGGGAGGGACAACCATGAAGCATACCATCAATCTGGATAACTATGACACCGACTATGTGGAGATCCCGACACGACCCGACATCGACCGAATGATTGTGGTTCCGCTGAAGGTGATCTTCCAGAACATCTCAGCGGAACCAGGCGCGAACATCACTCAGCTTGTTTATGATCTGGACGCGCCTTTGGGGTATAGCCTTCGTTTTCCATTGCTGCGCTGAAGCTAGTTTCCGGAGGCGCCACCGTCTCCGGGGACAGGGCGCACCGCCTGTATTCCAGATCGAGCACGGCATTAACCACTGCTTTGCCATGTGCGTCAAGAGAATTGTACTTATACAGCAGATCAAAATCATTCGGCGTGAATTCCTTCTCTTTGGCTTCGTACAAATCATCCAACGTCATCCCCAAAGCATTTGCGATTGATCGAACGTTTTCAAGTGACGGGCTTGGGGTTACGCCTGTTATGATTTTTGTAAGTGTTCCTTTTTTTACACCTGACCTTTCCGTCAATTCGTCAATGCTCATATTCATCGCATTTCTGCGCGCTGTGAGCAATTCATGTAGCATCATTAAATGTTACCCTCCCTTCAATATTATATTATACCATATATGCGCTTGAAGTCAATATTTAATTTCCAAATACGGAAAATTATTTTCGAAAAACGCTTGACATTTTCCATATATGGGAATATAATATATACATAAATTCCAAATACGGAATTTCGAGAGGAGGTGATTTCATGTACAAAAATCTGTCGCTTGAACTCAGGCGGAAGAATATCACGCAAAGCGCGGTTGCCAGCGTGCTGAATTGCACGGAGAGAACCGTGACGAACAAGCTGAATGGAACGACTTCATTTTCTATTGATGAAGCATTCACGATCCACAAAAACATTCTTCCTGAATTCACCATGGAGTATCTCTTCGCGACCGATGCCGAACAGAGCGCATAGAAATCCCGCCCGGGGTTAGCGGGCGGGATGGAAAAGGGATGTTCTTTGAAAATATGCAGTGCTACGCATTGCCTTGCCTTGCATCACGATGCTGTGCGACCTGAACAACGGTTAGCGCTTAAACAAATGCCGGAGCATTGACGTAAAGCGCTTGAATCCGTTCAAGTCTCCAACGATTGAAAATACATTGATGATCGTAATCGAAGGAACATCGTGTTTCAAGTTAGGCATATGCTTCTCCCTCCTTCCGCTTTCCATTTTAAGAAATATTCTTCACGTTGTCAAGCGGAAATTCGTTGAAACAGAACATCTCTGAGCTCGTAAAGAAGCATTGATCGCAAGATTGGATTCCGGAGCCGCTTTGATGCGGCTTACCACACAAGGATAGGAGGTGAACAGGTTGCCGTTATTTCTTCCACGGCCATTGAAGCGTTATGTTCAGAAGGTCGATCAATTTCGACATGTTGATGAACAGGGCAGCGATGACACCGCCGATGGCCGCTATAAGGAGATCGTGGTAGAAGGTATCTCGATTATCCTTCTTGATCTGGAGCGCATCATATTCTTCCTGATATTTTGCGCGGCGTTCCTGATTGGCCTGCTTCTCAAATAGAGCGAGCGCACGCATAGCAATCCCGCCCGGCCTCGGGCGGAGACAATCACAGAAACGGAGGCGATTCCATGAAATTCATCGTCGGCGGGTCGATCGACCGGAGGACCGGCGAGATCACGGACATTTACGCCGACTGCACGGAAGCGCAGGCGGACGCGATTGTGAGAAACATTCTGGGCATTCAGAGCATGCCGGCGCGGCCGAAGCCGAAGGCAAGCGCAAATGCCCAGGGATCTGACCAGACGCAATACAGGGAGTGAGGGACATGAACAGAACCGCATGCATGGCGGTGACCGTTCGCGCCGATGGCGTGAGCGAGGCGATTTACAACGGACAGCGGGACCGTGTCGTTGAAGCCGTACGGGCGGAAGCGGAACGCGAAACGCAGGCCGTGCGGGAGGAAATGCGGCGGCAGCGCGCGGAACTGGAGGCCAGGATCAAGGCGGAATCCGACCGCGCCGAACTGCGGGAGTGGCGGCTGAACCGGGAGCTGGCGCTGAAGCTGGACCGGGCGACGCCGGCAAGGCGGCGCGGGCCCGTGCGCCGGGCGCTGCGGGCGATCGAAAGCGGCTGGGCCATGCTCTGGGCCATATGCCACTGCTGGGCGGAGATCGGCGAGCGCCTCGGGCTTTGGGTGATCGAGCGCGACGGACAGAATACCCACTGATTCGGCGCAAAGGCAACGCTAAACAAGGCGATGCCTAGCAATGGCAATGCAAGTTATAGCACCGCATTGGCAAGGCCTAGCGTGGCATAGCACCGCAGTGCATGGCAATGGCAATGGCATGGCTTGGCACCGCAGTGCATGGCGGGGCAATGGCAAGGTATAGCAAGGCTAGGCGCAGCAACGGCAGGGCACGGTCGGGCATAGCACGGCAACGGTATTGCCTAGCATGGCATTTCAAGGCGACAGCATGGCCTAGTTTGGCACAGCACGGCAACGGCAAAGCTTTGCAAAGCGTAGCAATGCAAGAGCAGAGCGAAGCCTGGCAAGGCTCGGCGATGCACGGAAACGGCATGGTAAAGCAACGCAACACGACGCAACGCAACGGCATAGCAACGCAACACGACGCAACGCAACGGCATAGCGAATCACTGCATAGCCTAACATGGCAACGGCAGAGTATAGCTTGGCATGACAGTGCAACGGCAAAGAGTTGCATTGCGAGGCAACGGCAGAGCAGAGAGAGGCAATGCATCGCCCCGCGTGGCATTGCAACGGCGTAGCAGAGATGTGCACAGCAATGGCACTGCGAGGCCTAGCAATGCAAAGCAACGGCAAAGCCCCGCTGCGCGAAGCAACGGCGAGGCCTAGCAATGCAAAGCAACGGCAAAGCCCCGCAGGGCATAGCAAGACAATGGCATGGCTCGGCATAGCGTTGCAACAGCACAGCAAAGGACGCACATGAACACATCGACAGATCCGCTTTGAGCCGCAGGGCCGGGGCGGGCGAAAAAGAGGGAGGAACACGAATGAACATCACGGAGAGAACCTATCGGCTGACTGGAATCAGCCCGCTGCTGGGCAGTCAGCCTGCGGACAAGGAGATCCGCAAGAACTACATTGCGTCCAAGCACCCCAATGCGGACGCAGAGAACGAACTTCTGCCCGAGGAAAATCTGGGCGGCGTGACGGTTTTCCTGCGCGACGAAGGCAGCGTGTGCCTGATGGCCTACGTGATCAACGGCTACCTGAAAGAGGCGATCGCGGCCATGGGGATGGAGAACGGCGTGAAGATGCCCGCTTCCAAGGTGGACAAGTACGTATTCAATCTCAACGTATGCGGGCAGAACCATAGCGGCCTGGAGGTGCTGAAGCTGATCCGCGACGGCGAACCGATTCCCGCACCGGATCGCACGCTGGAGCGCCCGCTGCGCGCAATGACGATGCAGGGCCCGCGCATTGCGCTGAGCAGCAGCGAATTGGTAGACCTGCCCTGGCAGATCGACGTGAAGATCACGCTGCTGGAAAACGCTGCGACGAAGCAGAGCAAGGCGCTGACATGGGATGTGATTGAGGACGCGCTGAAATACGGCCGTCTGCGCGGCATTGGCCAGTGGCGCAACGGCGGATACGGCAGATTTACATTTGAAAGGATGGATGATCGATGAGCGGAAACACCCGCAAAAAACTGGCGGTGATGGACGCCGCAGAAAGCCGCAACATTGGCAGGATTCGCGCGTTTGTGGACGCGGGCACGGCAAACGCATCCGGCGTGGACCGCCGGGAATGGATGCTGGCGCACGCGCGGCAGCGCATGGAGGACCTGCAGCGGAAGGGCTGCGAATGGAAGCGCCCGGACATTCTGGAGCGCTACGAGCTTGAGATTCTGGATCTGGAGGCGAAGCTGCATGACTGATCTGTTCATCGGCATTGGCTGCATTGGCCTGGGCGTTGCGGGGCTGATCGGCGTACATTTCGCAAGGGTTCGCACTTACAGCGCGGCGGCGGCGGATGATTCCGCCATTACGGCGCTGCGCGCAGAGCTGACCCGCTGCGCCGGCGCGATGATGCACTGCGCACAGCGCGGCGACCGCCGTGGGGCGCGGCACGCGCACCGGGCGATGATTCCCGTTCAGCGCGAACTGGAGGCGGCGGAGCGCAGCCGCCGCGCCGGACGATGAGCGCGCGGCTTTTCCGGAGCAAAACGAAAGCTCCCGACGGGAGAACGGCCCGGCGGGAGCATGAGAGAGGTGAATGGTTGGGAAAACCTTCGCCTTTATTATACCAGACAGCGGGAGGAATTGCAAGTGACTGACAAAAAGATGATCCGAATTTCGATCAGCGAGGACGACGTTGAGCTGCTGATCAGCGAGCTGATCGGCGCGCTGCGGACCAGCCGGGGCACCAACGAATACCTGCTCAGACAGAAGGACGATTGCGGCGATTTCCGTCGCCGCGCCGCGGAAGCGCTGGAACATTTTACCAACGACATGTTTGGAGATGACAGCAAATGAGCGGCGACAACATGCGCATTTACAGCGCGTTTGAGCGCACGCCGAACGAGGCGCGCAAGCCCATTCAGGGCGGTCGGCTGAAGGGCATGACGGACGTCAACCCCATGTACAGGATCCAGAAGCTCACAGAGCGGTTCGGGCCATGCGGCATCGGCTGGTATCCCGAGATCGTCGACAAGCGCACGGTGGACTGCCCGACCGGCGAGGTCATGTGTTTTATCGATCTGGCTCTGTACTACCGCGAGGATCCCGCCGGGGAATGGAGCAAGCCGGTGTTTGGCACCGGCGGCAATACGCTGATCGCGAAGGAAAAGAGCGGGCTTTACGCCAACGATGAGGGCTGGAAGATGGCCTATACGGACGCGCTGAGCGTGGCCTGCAAGGCGCTGGGCATGTGCGCGGACGTGTACTTCGAAAAGGGATACGGCAAGTATACCTCGCCCATGCGGCCGAATGGCGGCGGCAGCGCCCCGAACGGCGCGCCTCAGAACAGCGCCCAACCGGCGCAGGTACAAGCACAAAGCGCCCGGCAGAACAGCGCCCAACCGGCGCAGGGGCAGGCGCAAGGCGCGGCCCAGGGCAACGCGGCGCAGCGGGACAGGCCCGCGCCGATGATGGCCACGGTGCAGCAGATTGAGTTCATCAAAAATTTCGCCAGCGACAGCCTGTACCAGAGCGCCATGGAGAGCTTTGGCGCGGAGCTGGAGCGCATGACCTATAACCAGGGGCAGAAGATGGTTGCCCGGATCAATGAGGAGAGCCGAAAAAATGAGAATGTATGAATTGACGGAACAGTACGCGGCGATTCTGGACATGCTGGACAGCTGCGCGCCCGAGGAGGAGCCCGCGCTGCTGGAGGAGCTGACCGGGCTGAACGACAGCATCTCCGACAAGGCGGAGGCGTACGCCCGGATCATGAAGAACGACGATGCGGAAATCGCGGCGCTCAAGGCAGAGATCTGGCGGCTGCAGGCGCTGAAATCGCGCCGTGAAAAGCGCGTGGAGCGGATGCGCGACCGGCTGAAGGAATGCATGAAGACGGTCGGGTCCAGCAGCATCGGCACTAGCATTGGCAAGTGGACGCTGCGCAGCAATCCGCCCAGCGTGGTGGTGCTGAACGCGGACGAGGTGCCGGAGGAATACCGGATTCCACAGCCGTTTCAGGTGGACAAGCCCGCCATTAAGGCGGCGTTTAAGGAGACCGGCGAGATCCCGCCCGGGTGCGACATTGTGCGCACGGAGGGCGTGCAGTTCCGATGAAGGCGCGACTGGAAAGCCTGGTTGTCGGCCTGGACGGGAAACAGAGGGTCACGCTGGCGCTGTGCGGCGATTTCCGCGAACAATACGACGCGCTGAAGGAGCACGATCTGAGCGTGGAGATCAAGCGGTTTCGCCGCAAGCGCAGTCTTGACGCGAACGCCTATGCCTGGGTGCTGATCGACAAGCTTGCGCAGGCGACGGGCGTGCGCAAGGAGGAGGTCTATCGCGAGGCCATACGGAACATTGGCGGCGCATCCGCGACGGTATGCGTGCCCACAAAGGCCATAGAGCAGCTGTGCAAGAACTGGCGGCGCAACGGCCTGGGCTGGCAGGTGGAGATCCTGCCCAGCAAGCTGGAGGGATGCACGAACGCGATCCTATACTATGGATCATCCGTGTACGACACAAAGCAGATGTCCAGCCTGATTGACCTGCTCGTGCAGGACTGCAGGCAACTGGGCATTGAGACGCTGCCTCCACGGGAGCTTGAAGCCCTGGAGGCGCAATGGAGGTGAAGACATGATTACCTGCGATTACAGCTATGCGCCGGACTGCAGCGAATGCGACCTGCCGGTGTGCAGGCGCGATATCTACCACAGCCCCAACGACTACGACGATCCGGACGATGAAGCGGATTGGGATGAGGAAGACCGATGTACATACAATCGAAGCCGGTGATGCAGTTCGCGGCGCGGCTTGGGCTGAACCGCTATCCAGAGGCTGTGGGGCTGATTGTGCTGCTGGAGGAGCTGGAAGCTGAGCGCCTGCTGAACGGCATGTCGGACGGGCTGCTGTTCGCGGCGCTGGGCGGAAAGCCCAAGGGCATTTCACGGGCGGCGCTGGAGGAAGCCTATGCGGAATACCGCCGCTGCATGCGCAGGGAATGGGAACGGGAGCGCAAGCAGCGCCAGCGCGATTCTGCGCAAGATGACGCGGATCCCGGGACAGCAGATGGGACAACAAGTGGGACAGCAGATGGGACAAGCGGTGGGACAAATGGTGGGACAAATGGTGGGACAAATGGTGGGACAAATGGTGGGACAAATGGTGGGACATGCGCGCCCTCTCCCCTGCCCCTCTCCCCTTCTCCCCCTTTTCCCCCCTTTCCCCCCGCACCCCCTATACCCCCTATAATCCCCCGTAACCCCGTTCCCCAAACCCCTCACCCGCAAAAAAAATCAGGGATAACGCCGGAAGGTGCGCGGGCGGGCGGCGCGAGCAACAGGCCTGATGCGGCGGATCTGGGCATTGACGGCGCATGGAGGCGCGGCACAAGGGCGCGCGGCGCGGCCGCGCAGCGGATTACGGACGCGATTTGCGCGGAAGGCTGCGACAGCGGCGGATTGCGGGACCTTTACGACGTGGTTTACCGCGGGCTGGAGCTGGGCGTAACCCCGGACGAAATTCTGCACCGCGCGCGGACGCAGACCTGCGCGCAGTTCGCCAGCGGCATCATGAGCCTGGAGCATGAGCCGGATTGAGCGCGAAAGCGCGGCAAAACCGATCGATTTCAGAACGCTGAAAACGGGCACGGAAAACGCGCTGAATTCGGGAGGTTTTTGAGGACAAAAAACGGCGCAAAAAAACGCGCTGTTTCAGGAGCGAAAAACGATGGCGAAAAACGAACGGAACTGGGCACCCACTGAATCCGAGGAACAGCAGGCGCTGTTTCGCTGGGCGGCGTATGAATCGGGCGCGCATCCGGAGCTTGCGCTGCTGTACCACATTCCCAACGAGGGGCAGCGGAGCCGGGCCATGGGCGCGCGGCTGCGTGCCGAGGGACTGAAGCGCGGCGTGCCGGACCTCTGCCTGCCGGTGCCCCGCGGGAAATGGCACGGGCTGTACATCGAGCTGAAGCGGCTGCGCGGCGGGCGCGTTTCGGACGATCAACAGCGATGGCTGGACGCGTTGAACAAACAGGGATACTTTGCGGTCGTCTGCCGCGGTTGGCAGCAGGCGGCTGCGGAGATTCAGAACTATCTGGGAATCTGAGAGAGGAAATACGGATGAGAACCGACAGGGAATACTACGATTTTTTGAAGCAGAAGATCGACATCGCGCCGGAGAGCGGGTTTGAGATCCCGCCGGAGGCGGTGAACCCGGCGCTGAAGCCGCATCAGCGCGACGCGGTGATGTGGGCGGTGCGCGGCGGACGCAGGGCGCTGTTCGAGAGCTTCGGTCTTGGCAAGACGGCCCAGCAGCTGGAATGGTGCAGGATCGTCGCCCGGCACGAGCAAGGCCGCGCGCTGATCATTCTCCCGCTGGGCGTGCGCCAGGAATTCCAGCGCGACGCGGTGCAGCTGCTGGGATGGAGCGCGCCGCCGGAGTACGTGCGCACCGATGCGGAGGCTGCCGAAGCAAGCGGCGACATTCTGATCACCAACTACGAGCGCGTGCGCGACGGGGACATTGACGTGACCCGGTTCTGCGCGGTTTCGCTGGATGAGGCCAGCGTGCTGCGCTCCTTCGGATCGAAGACCTATCAGGAATTCACGCGCAAGTTCAAGAGCATACCCTTCAAGCTGGTGTGCACGGCGACCCCGAGCCCGAATCGATACAAAGAGCTGATCCACTACGCCTCCTATCTGGAGATCATGGACAGCGGTCAGGCGCTGACCCGGTTCTTCCAGCGCGACAGCACGAAGGCCAACAATCTGACGCTGTATCCGCACCGCGAAAAGGACTTCTGGATGTGGGTTTCCAGCTGGGCGCTGTTTATCAGCCGGCCCTCGGATTTGGGCTATGACGACGCGGGATATGATCTTCCGGCGCTGGAGGTGCGATGGCACTGCATTCCGGTGGACAACTCCACGGCGGGCACGGACAAGTTCGGGCAGGTGAAGATGATCCGCGACGCCGCGTTCGGCCTGAAGGACGCCGCAAAGGAAAAGCGGGAGAGCATCGATGCGCGCGTTTCCGAGATGAAGCGGATTGTGGACGAAAGCCCGGAGGATCACTTCATTATCTGGCACGATCTGGAGGCGGAGCGGCACGCCATCCGGCGCGCGATTCCGGAGGCCGTGGAGGTCTACGGCACGATGGACTACGACGAGCGCGAGCGGCGGATCATCGATTTCTCGGACGGGCGCAGCCGCATTCTGGCCACCAAGAAGAGCATCAGCGGCCAGGGCTGCAACTTCCAGCGGTACTGCCACCGGGCGGTATTTCTGGGCATCGACTATGAATTCAACGATTTCATTCAGGCCATTCACCGCATTTACCGCTTTCTGCAGACGCAGGCCGTTGTGATCGACATCATCTACACGGAATCCGAGGCGGAGATCAAGAATGTGCTGCTGCAGAAGTGGAAGCAGCACGACGAAATGGTGGAGAAGATGATCGAGATCGTTCGCAGCTATGGACTGAACAACAGACAGCGCTTTGAGGACATGAAGCGCACGATAGGGGTGAACCGCGTGCAGATCAGGGGCGAACACTTTACGGCCGTGAACAACGATTGCGTGGACGAGCTGGCGCGCATGGGCGAAAACAGCGTGGATCAGATCATTACCAGCATTCCGTTCGGCAATCACTACGAATACACGCCCAGCTACAACGATTTCGGGCACAACCCGGACACGGAGAAGTTTCTGGAACAGATGGATTTCCTGACGCCGAACCTGCTGCGGGTGCTGAAACCCGGCCGCGTGTACTGCTGCCACGTGAAGGACCGCGTGCTGTTCGGAAACGCCACGGGCACGGGCATGCCCACCATGGAGCCGTTTCACGCGCTGGTGATAGAGCACTGCATGAAGCACGGATTTCAGTACTTCGGCATGATCACCGTGGTGACCGACGTGGTGCGTGAGAACAACCAGACCTACAGGCTGGGCTGGACGGAGCAGTGCAAGGACGGCACAAAGATGGGCGTGGGCTGCCCGGAATACATTCTGCTGTTTCGGAAGCTGCCTACGGACACCTCCAAGGCCTACGCGGATGAGCCCGTGTGCAAGAGCAAGGACGACTACACCCGCGCGCAATGGCAGATCGACGCGCACGGATATTGGCGCTCCAGCGGCGACAGGCTGGTCTCGAAGGAGGAACTGGAGGGATTCCCGGTCGACCGGCTGCAGGCCATGTACCGCAGCTACAGCCGCGATCACGTATATTCCTACGAGGAGCATGTGGCGCTTGCGAAAAAGCTGGATGCGGACGGGAAGCTGCCTGCGACGTTCATGGTGGTGGCGCCCGGCAGCTGGAACGACAGCGTATGGGACGATATCAGCCGCATGAAGACCTTCAACACCACGCAGAGCCGCAGGCGGCAGGAGCTTCACGTGTGCCTTGCAAAGGGCAGCCTGGTTCTAACCCGCTCCGGGTACAAGCCCATCGAAGAAATTGCAATCGGGGATATGGTTTTGACCCATAAGGGAAACTGGAAGCCTGTCATTGCTAAGCGCTGCACGGGCGTGAATCCTGTTGTGCAGACGAAAGCTCAGGGCGTTGCGAACCTGATTACCACTCCCGACCACAAGCTCTGGACGCGCAAGAACAGCTATGTGCGGAGCAAGGATTTTCTTCCCCAAACGGAGCCTGCATGGATTGAGGCAAAAGATACTGCAGGCGGCTATGTCAATCTGAAACTTCCGGCCTGCGAGGAAAGCAGCCTCACGGTTCAGGAATGGTGGATTATTGGACGGTATCTTGCAGATGGACATGTGGGGACGCGCAACGACTGGTTCATCAGTGTTGGAAAAGATAAAACAGATGAATTCGAAGAGAAAGCTGCAGGATATTTCGGTACTCGTGCTTACCGCTCTGCGTTCCAGTACAGGCTTCTTTCCAATGCCATGTCTGATAGCATGAAAGCGATGCTGAACAAGTGTGGGCGCGGCGCTGAAAACAAGCAGGTCCCCATCGAGGGAATCTGCCTGAAGCCTGAGTTTGCGAAGGCCCTGCTGGACGGATATCTGTCTGGAGACGGCAGTAATACCGGCAATGCAACGAGCGCTTGCTCTGTGTCCCGAGCGCTGATGCTCGGCATGGCTATGGTTGCGCAGCGGGCGCTGGGCGTGATTCCTTCCGTGTTTGCCGGAAAGCCTGCTGGAAAGCACGCCATCAATGGCCGCGAGGTGAATCAGCGACAGCTCTGGGTTATGAGCTGGAGAGATGGAGCACATCACTACGGCTGTATGATGGATGACGGCGCATGGAAACGTGTCAGCAAGATTGTTGATGCTGGAACTGCTGAAACATGGAGCATCCGAGTTGAGGATGATGCAAGCTATACCGCAGAAGGTTGTATCGTTAAAAATTGCCCCCTGCAGATTGACATCGTGGAGCGGCTGCTGAACCGGTACAGCAATCCCGGAGACGTGATTCTGGACCCGTTCGGCGGAATCATGACCGTGCCCACGCTGGCGGTGCGGCACGACCGGTACGGGATTGGCGTGGAGCTGAATCCGGATTACTTCCGGGACGGAGTGGCCTATCTTAAGGAAGCCGACGCGCAGCAGGGCGTGTTCACGCTGTTTGACCTGTTGGAGGAAGCGCAATGAGCAAGTACAAGCGGTACTCCTATCACGGGGAGGAGCTCTTGCTTTCGGAGATTGCCAGGCGATGCGGAAAGTCAAAACAGTTGTTGGACTATAGGATCCGAAAGATGGGCATGTCGCTGGAGGAGGCCATAGATACGCCGACGATGCGCGGCACTCCTCCGATGGTGCCGGACATGATTGAGTACCACGGGCAGCTGTACACGCACAAGGAATTTTCCCAGCAGTGCGGCTTGAATTGGAATACCATTGAAGATCGCATGCGCATATACGGGGTATCCGCAGGAGAGGCTGCGGACTTGAACATGCGCGTAAAGCAGCTGTATCCATATTACGGAGAGATGGTCTGCGTTTCGGAGGTGGCGCGGCGAACGGGATTCAGCGCGCATGCGCTATTCCGGAGAATTCGCGCCCTCGGCATGACGCTGTAAGAGGCGGTGGAGGACATGGAGATGCGAGCGATGCGGTGCAAGGGCGCGCGGCAGATGCAAGAATTGGAGTCTGTTCAGAAGCCCGCGCCAGAGCCCGCGCCCAAGCCAGACCCCGTGCCCAAGCCCGCGCTGGAACCGCAAGAGGCGCGGGTTCGGGCAGAGCGCGCGTACTGCGCAAGGCTTATCTGCGCCACGATTTACGGCGGATCGCCCAGCGAGAACGGATTTGCGGAGGTGGAGCCGGGCGGCGCATGGGAGTTCGGTAGCCGGCACTGGCGCTGCCGCGTGGAGGCGCAAGGCGATATTCTGGAGCTCAAGGTATACTTTGTGGAGACAGGGAAACTCAGCCTGTCCAGGCGATACAAATGCGCAGATGGCGATGGGATACGGATGATCCAGGAGGGTGGCCATGCAGGAGCGCTATACCGCAGAAGAATTCGCTAGGTGCTACGGCCTGCGCGGCTACGGCAGCAGGAAGGACGCGCTGAAATGGCTGAAAGCGCAGGGCATGGAGACGGCGCAGGAGGCTGATTTTGAGCGCTGCTATCACGAACTGAATGATTGCAGGGTGGTCGCGCACGGGCGCAAGTGGACTGCGATGCGGATTGACGGCACAAATCAATCCGCGCCGCAGCACATGGGCAACAGCAAGGGCAAGTCGTACAACGCCCAGATGATGCAGGCGCAGCGCGAGATCGACGCGACGGAGAGATGGATTTGGAGACGGAAGGAGAGGGAGAATGAACAATCTTGATCAAATGAAACTGATTAAGCTCTGCGTGAAAGACCTTGATGAAGCGGTATGCGCCTATGAATACGCAAGGAAGAAGAACCCGAATACTTTGGATTATTTGTGGGGGTTGCCGAAATATCATACGCGCGAGTCGATTCACCGCAGAATCGTACAATTGCGTCAGGATTTATTGCAGCTTGGAAAGGAGTTTGAACATGGACGTGAATGAACTCAAGCCGTGCCCGTTCTGCGGCTGAAAAGCCGTAATAAAGCCGGCGTTTAACTTGTCTGTGTATTTTGTACGCTGCAAGAATTGCGCACGTATAATCTTATATGTGAGTGATACCGAAAACCATCACAAGGAGGAATAAAAAAACATGAGTATGATCGACTGGGCAGAAAATGAAATTCGCATCGCGTTAGCGTGCGTTAACGAAAATGATGATTTCTATGAATACAACAAAGCCTGCTATGAAAGCGCCCTCAAGGCCTACAAATCGCTCTGCGGCGACGGGCATTCCGGAATGAGTATCAGCGTCACGCGGAATATCTTGAATCGCCTAATCGCGCACCAGCCGCTCACACCGATCGAGGATGCAGAGGATGTATGGACGGAGATTTTTGGCATGCGAGAAGATGATCGGATCAAGGTTTATCGGTGCAAACGAATGGGCTCTTTCTGGAAGGACGTATATCCGGACGGAACCGTCCGATACAAGGACACCGAACGCGCCTGCGGTGTGGACATGAACGACCATGCAATCACCTATCACAGCGGATTAATAACCCGCATCGTCGATGAAATGTACCCCATCGCCATGCCGTACTGCCCGCAGAATCAGCCGTACATGGTTTACGCCGAGGAATTTCTGTTCGATGCGCGCAACGGAGATTTCGACACGGTGCATATTCACTACATCCGAACGCCGGAGGGCGATAAAGTGGATGTGAATCGCATATTCACCACGCACGAAGATGGGCGCGGTTGGAAGGAAATTACGCCGGAAGAACTGGACAGGCTGAAAGCCGCAAAGTGAGGAGGATCTTAAATGGAACGAAGAGTGGTTGATTCTTTTACGGTCGGAGGAACAAAGGCAGGTCCGAGCCTGCCGGGAGCACGGATTCAGCAGATGCTGGGCACGAGGATAGTAATCGACATGAGCAGCAGAACGCTGTATGTGCATACGATGAAGGGCGTTGTACAGGCTCGCACCGGCGCTCGAATCATCCTCTACGACGACGATACGCTGGAGGTAGAACATGGGCAGTAAGACTAAGATAGACTGGTGCGACAGCACATGGAACCCGGTCACAGGATGCATGCACGGGTGCGAATACTGCTACGCGCGGAGGATTGCGGAGAGATTTGGCACCCACAATAAGTATGAAAGGCCGTATGAACCCGTGCTATATGTTCCTATTCGCAGAGTGCGGACTGAAGCTGAACCTTATCCGTATGGATTCATGCCGACCTTCCACCGCTACCGGCTGGGAGAACCTGCACGATGGACAAAGCCGCGCACGATCTTTGTATGCTCCATGGCGGACCTGTTTGGCGAGTGGGTGCCGGATAGCTGGATCGAGGACATATTCGATGCTTGTGAAAACGCTCCGCAGCACCGTTATCTGTTCCTGACCAAGAACCCGAAGCGGTACATTGAACTTGCAAAAAAGGGCAAGCTGCCCAGGCAGCATTGGTATGGCTATTCGGCTACACGGGAAGATCAGCTTTGGCGATTCCATCATGCTGATGAATGCCCGTGCATCAATCTGTTCGTCAGCATCGAGCCGATACTTGAACCGATGCGGCCGGGCTTCTCTACACACACCCCGGCAGACTGGGTTATCATCGGCGCGGAGACCGGACATCGCAATGGTAAGGTCGTTCCTGAAAAGAAGTGGATAGACGATATCCTTATGGAGTGCCAATACTCCGGACGCCCCATCTTCATGAAAGAATCGCTTCGTTCTCTTATGGGCGACGGCTTTCGACAGGAATTTCCGTGGGAGGTGTGATACAGGTATGCCTGAACTCAAGACGTGCCCGTTCTGCGGAGGGAAAGCCCAAATAAAGGAGGCGTTTTCGGGATCGTATATTGTACACTGCGTACTATGCGATTGTATGTTTGCAAGGTTTTTTAAGGACGAAGATACTGCAAGAGCGGAATGGAACAGGAGGTGTGAGCGATGAAAACGCCGGATGAGATCAAGAAGGGGCTCAATCATTGTTCCGAAGATGGGTGCAAGCAATGTCCATATAAAGACGATTGCGATATGGCAGATGGGTTCAGCGTGCTGGCCGGCGATGCTAACGCCTACATCCAGCAGCTTGAAGCTCGTATCGACACCATGACCGCAAAGGCCGTGCTGTTCGATGAAGCAGTTGCTGCTGGGGAGAAGATGAAGCGCGAACGCGATGCGGCGGTAGAGCAGCTTAAAAATGTAGATACAGTAGACATTTTCTACTGTAGTCACTGTAAACATGAAGAATTGTGCGATTATAACCTTAATTCGTGTGATGATTGCGAGAAAGATTGCCCTTGCCATACATGCGTTGATATGTGCAACTGGCAATGGCGCGGCGTACTGGAGGGAGAATGATGGTTATCACAGCAAAGAGGGCGGCTGAAATTTGCCGCGAGTGGTATTTTGCATTCAGGAATAAGGGAAAGGGCGAAGAAAAATGCGTACTTGAATTGCTCGATGCTGCCGACACGATTGAAGCATTGGAAGCGGCGTATCCGAAGTGGTTTAGTGTAAAAGAAAAGCTACCGGAAAATGATGATAAATATTTGGTTTTTACATCTGACAGAAATGATGTAGTAATTGCGACTTATTATGGCGATGGCGAATGGCTAGATTACGACTTTACAGACTTGATACCGCTTGTCACTCACTGGATGCCGCTGCATGAACCGCCGAAAGGGGTGTGAACATGTACGAGAATTTTGATATTGGACATGATCTGAAAATGGCATTCGAGGATGGCTATCGGGCAGGCATAGAAGCCGCGCAGCCGAAGTGGATCAGCGTGGAAGAACGGTTGCCGGAGCCTGATACTACTGTTTTGCTCATTGCTCACGGATGGGAGCATCAATTAGTATATGTTGGAAAACTGGAAAAAGTTGAATCTGAAAAATCATGGCTTACAGGACTTGTAAGCAAGGCGAGTGAATGGACGGTTTATGGTTTTTCGTACCTCAAGGAGCCGATTGTCACCCACTGGATGCCGCTGCCGGAGCTGCCGAAGGAGGACACATGAACAAGGAATACATCCAACGCCGCGCTATGTATGCGCTGATCATCATCAAGCGCAGCTTGCTGGAGGACAACGATCTCGCGACAAAGGTAGCGAATACCGGAAGCATTGTTGCAGCGCACCATATCGACGAAATCATGAGCGGCATCATGAGGATGGAATCTGATCTGTTTGATTGCCAAATGAGACTGAAAGCAGAGGAAGAAGAAAACAAGGGCTATCGGGAACTGCTGGGCGGATACATCGCCGACATGCTCAGCGATGAGGAGAGGGAAAAGGTTCGCGCACTGGTGAAAGAATGGGAAAAAGCGGACGAGGATGAAAACGCATGAAGGAGGATTAGAACATGTATCGCTATTACTGCATTCTGCGCCCACCGATGATTGGCGGACTGCCGTTTGGCCGGGTACTGATGGAGGCAGAGGGCTTTGGGGAGCGCCGGTATGTGCCGGAGATAGACCGCATGTCCTGGGGATGGGTGGAATACGCCGAGCCGCTGACGCCTGCGGAAATCAGTGAGTATGATTTGATTTCAGCGCCTGTGGAGAAATGAAGCTTGAAAGAGGGAGGAACTATGAAAGCGTACAAGGGATTTGACAAGAACATGCGCTGCCGGGGATTCCAGTTTGAGGAAGGGAAGACCTATGAGGAAGAGCGCGCGGAGCTTTGCAAGGCTGGGTTCCACGCTTGCGAGAACCCGATTGACGTATTCATGCACTATGCGCCCGGCAAATCTGTTTTTCGCGAGGTTGAGCTTGAGGATGTATCGGATATGCGCGAAAAAGATTCAAAGGTTTGCGGGAAGAAGATCAAGATCGGCGCGGAAATAAGTTTGCGCGATATGATTCGAGCGGGCGTTAAAATCGACATTCAAACCGCAAAAGCGGCCACGTCGGGCGACCGCAGCCATGCGGCCACGTCGGGCTACTACAGCCATG
>JAEDEU010000175.1 GCA_016293155.1 Clostridiaceae bacterium
GCCTCTCCCTTTGGGAGAGGTGGATTCAGCCGAAGGCTGAAGACGGAGAGGGTACTGATGTGGTTTCTCTTTTCCTGTTATCTTTATGACAGTCTGAGCTCTTCCGGAGGAAGTGCCAAGTACCATCTATGAAATCTGCTTTGCCAACAGTTTGGCAAACGTCCGAGCGGCGGTCTGCGCCTCCTGTAATGTATTCGCACTCGAGCCGCATTCAAGAATCATGCTGCCCGTGGTGGCATGCTCGTTGAACCGCTGCTTGCGCAGGTTGATCGGGCGCATCAGGGTGGGATACTTTTCCGCGATGCTCTGCTGCAAATCCGCCGCAAAGCTGAGATTTTTCTTCCAGTTCGGATGATCCAGCCCGCCTGCGTTCGTGCCCATGACCATCATGAGCTGGGCGCACTTGGTGCCGTCCACCTCGGAGACCACCTTGTATTCCGAGCCGTCCGAGCGGATCATGGAATCGCGGTGCACATCCAGCACGATTTTAATAGAGGGATACTCGTCAAGGGTGTCCTCGATGATCTCCCGTGCGCGGTTGTATGAGCGGTTGTAGCTGGGCTTGTCGATAATCGTGCGGCAGTGAATCACGCCGATGCCCGCCGCCTCCAGCTCCTCGGTCATCGCATCGCCCACCGCAACCACATTGTGCGCGGTGTCCTCACTGCGCGCGCCCTTCTGGTCGGCATACGCCTCGCTCGCGTGGGTGTGCAGGATGAGCACGGTCGGTTTGTCCGCGCTTTTGTTTTTTGTGATCTGAACCGGATTTTTCATCAGAGAGGACAGCGAAAACGACAGACCGGATTCGTTTTTGACAAAGACGTTTTTGTATGCCGAGTAGCCGTTTTTACTGCCCTTGATGGTCAGCTCGCGGATGGCGGCGCCGTCGGCGGTCTTGGTCGGAGCGGTTTCGGTCTCCTCCGCCTCCTGCACCTCGGACGGGATATCAAACCAGCTCTCGCTCACCAGCGGCTCGGCGGAATCGACCTGATCCTCGGCGGTCATCTGCGCGGGCAGCGGCTGTGTTTCGTCCACCTCGTCCTGACTGACCGTGCCGATTTCGTGCTCGCTGACCGTCAGACCGGGGAAGGCGCCGATCTGGAACGCCGCCAGCGTCCGGGGCAGATCCAGACCGGTCAGTCCGCGCATAGTGTCTGAGATGACCTGCTCCGCGCCCAGCCGGTGCCCGAGCAGGCACAGCGCCGCCAGTGCCAGCAGCTTGGGCGCGGGAAAGCGGGAGCGTTTTTTTCGCGTTCGTCTTTTGTTCATACCTTGTGCCGTCCTTTGCTTTGGTGAGGGAGCAGGATGGGTTCATCACACACTTCCTGTTAACACCCATATGCCAAAGCGGACAGACTTATGACAGGAACAGGTCGATATCCGTGACCGTGAGGTCGGGATGCAGGGCGAGATTGATGCCGTAGCCGATCACGCGCGCGACGTCGGACGCCTGACGGTCGATGTCCTTGGTGGTCACGAGCACCGGACTGCGCAGATCACCGAGCGCCTCGCATTCACTGCCGGTCTGCTCGGTGATGTCGTGCGCCAGCGTCGCGCCGTCCACCACCGTGGGCACGCCGATGGCGATCACCGGCACGCCGAGCGTGCGCTCATCCAGCGCCGCGCGCGCATTCCCCACGCCCGAGCCGGGTGTGATGCCGGTATCCGTGAGCTGAATCGTGCACATCAGACGGCTGAGCCGCCGCGCGGCGAGCGCATCCACTGCGATGACCAGAGAAGGATGCACGCGATCCATCACACCGCGCACGACCTCACCTGCCTCAATGCCGGTGGTGCCCAGTACGCCGGGAGCCAGCACGGACACCGGACGGAAGCCGGAAAACAGCTCCTCGCCGGCGAGGTGCCGGGTGGCAAGCACGTTTTCACAGCACAGCGGCCCGACCGCGTCCGGCGTGATTGCGCGGTTGCCCAGTCCCGCGACCAGTACTGTGCCCTCCCGCGCCTCCGGCATCAGCTCGCGCAGCAGCTGAGCCACGGCGCGGCACGCCCTCGGAAAGGCATCCTCCTCGCGGCGGATGAGCGCGCCCAGCCCGAGCGTCAGATACCGCCCCGCACGCCGTCCGGGAACCGCCCCGTCGCGGTGTACTTCTACCTGTGAGACCGTGTAGCCCTCGGCTGTGTATTCCCTCGCGTGCACTCCGTCCGGAATGCCGCTCTGTTCCAGTGCTTCGACCGCAAGATCGGTGCGGATCGCCATGTGCATCGCCTCCGCGGGTAGTTTGCGCGGTGGGAGAACAAATTATTCCAGTCGGTGACGGGGAACTGCGGACGGCAGCAAAAAAGCCGCCGGCGAACAGCCGGCGGCGCAGTTTATCGAAAAACCTATTTAAACAAAACAAATTCTGTTAAAAGCCCTCTCAGTCACGGCATACGCCGTGCCAGCTCTCCCGGAGGGAGAGCCAAGTGTCGTAATCTTTTTATCCCAATATACCCATTTTAACACCATATCGACGATAATTGCGCACTAATCTTGCCTCTCCCTTTGGGAGAGGTGGATTCAGCCGAAGGCTGAAGACGGAGAGGGCTCCAATCTGTTTTCTCTTTCTCTGCCACTTTCTCGACAGTCTGAGCCGCCGGCGAACAGCCGGCGGCGGATATGCAGAGATTGAATGTTATGCGGCGGTCAGAACGGCGCTGACCGGCTGTTGAAGATGCTTTTGGAAGAACTTGACGACCAGACCCGTGCACAGCGCGGAGATCACGGTACCCTCCCGCGTGCCCACGATGGTAAAATCAAAAAAGATCAGCGACAGGACGAGCG
>JAEDEU010000032.1 GCA_016293155.1 Clostridiaceae bacterium
TCGCCTGCTGAATCTCTGTCGGCTGTGCCACCACATTGTGATAGACAGCCTCCGGCACAGGAAGGTGAAGTTGGTCGGATGTCTTGATGTCTGCAACTTCTTTGAACAGGGTCATCAGCTCCGGCAGATTGAAGAACTTGGCAAACCTTGTCCGCGCACGGTAGCCGGTACCCTCCGGAGCCAGTTCAATCGCTGTTGTGGTTTCACCGAAGGTGGAAGCCCAGCAGTCAAAATGAGCCAGCCCCTTTTTCTGAAGCGTGTCATGCTGGAGATAGCGCATCATGGTGTAAAGCTCGGTCATGGAATTGCTGACGGGCGTACCCGTTGCGAACACCACTCCCTTGCCGCCGGTCAGCTCATCGATGTAGCGGCATTTCAGCAGCATATCCGAAGATTTCTGCGCATCCGTTGTCGAGAGTCCGGCCACATTTCGCATCTTCGTATAAAGAAACAGGTTCTTGAAGGCGTGTGCCTCGTCCACATAGAGCCGGTCAACGCCCAGTTCCTCAAAGGTAACGACATCATCCTTTCTTCCGGATTCCAGCAGTTTTTTCAGCTTGGTTTCCAGTCCTTTCTTCGTGCGCTCCATGGACTTGATGGTAAAGCGCTCCGCACGGCTGTTTTTCAGTTCTTCAATACCCTCGGTGACTTCCTCAATCTGTTCCCGCAGCAGCCGCTCCTGCCGTTCCATGGAAACGGGAATCCGCTCAAACTGACTGTGCCCGATGATAATGGCGTCATAATCGCCGGTGGCGATGCGCGCGCAGAACTTTTTGCGGTTTTTCAGCTCAAAGTCCTTTTTCGTTGCCGCCAGAATGTTGGCAGACGGGTACAGCCTCAGAAACTCCGAAGCCCACTGCTCGGTCAGATGATTCGGAACCACAAACATCGGCTTGTGGCAAAGCCCCAGACGCTTGCTCTCCATGGCGGCAGCGACCATCTCGAAGGTCTTGCCTGCGCCCACCTCGTGTGCCAGCAGCGTATTTCCGCCATAGAGAATGTGTGCGACAGCGTTCAGCTGATGTTCCCGCAGGTGAATTTCCGGGTTCATGCCGCTGAAAGTGATATGGGAGCCATCATATTCGCGCGGCCGGTTGGAATTGAACAGCTCATTGTAGCGCGTCACAAGCTCCTGCCGTCTGTCCGGGTCTTTCCATATCCACTCGGAAAAGGCATCCTTTATGGCCTGCTGTTTCTGCTGGGCAAGGGTCGTTTCTTTGGAATTGAGAACCCGGCGCTCCTTGCCGTCCGGGTCGGTCACGGTGTCATAGATGCGCACATCGCGCAGGTTCAGCGTGTCCTCCAGAATCCGGTAGGCGTTGGCGCGCTCCGTGCCGTAGGTCATATAGGCGTTTACATCGTTGTAGGACGGCTGGGATTTTCCGCTGATGCTCCACTCCGCAGTGAACGGTGAGAAATGCACCTGAATACTCCGGCGCAGGTAATACGGCGGCTCAAAGGTTTCCTCCATAAACTGCTGAATGTATTTCTGGTCAATCCAGGTTGCGCCCAGGCGCACCTCAATTTCAGAAGCGTCCAGATCCTTCGGCTGGGAAGAACGGAGTGCCTCCACATTGGGCAGATAGGCCGGATCGGCAGATGCTGCCTGTTCCGCTTCCCGCAGTTTCTGGCGCACATTGCCGGAGAGATACTCATCGGCAGTCTGCCACTCGTTTTTCACCGGGTCCCGGAAGATAACGCCCTGCAAGCCGTCAACCAGCGATGACTCGTCCATGCCGGTCAGCTGCTGCATATACTCAAGATCAACGCAGGCTTTTTCGGAGATGGATAGTGCTAGTGCTTCAGACGGGGTATCTACGGAGGTCACGACCTCATGGGGTTTGATGGTGCGCTTGGTGAAGATGTCCGCCTTGCGCTTCAGCTGTTTTTCCTCGTCCAGCTCCTCCAGCGTACACAGCAGGTAGTAGGAGCTGTCGTCCTGAAATGCCAGCGCATTGGCGCGGCTGTTGATAAGGCCGTATTTTGAGGTAAAGCTGTCATAGAGCGTGTTCAGCTCTGCCTGGGCCTGCCGGATTGCGCTGTCCGGGGTCATAGCGTCCATCTGTAGATCGATCAGGTGGTGCAGGCAGTCGCGCAGTCCCACAAGCCCCTTGACGCGCTCCGAAGCGGTCGCGTTCAGCGCCGGCCGGCTCATCAGGCTGTTCTGACGGTAGTAGACCTCTCCGTCCACAACGGTATAGCTGTAGTTTTTGACATTCGGGTCTGCGGGAATGCTGTCCGAAAGCGCCTCGTCATCGCCGAGCTCCGGCAGTTCCGCCGCCTGATAGGTGCCGCGGATGTACTTCACCGCGTCGTGAAGCTGATCGGCAAGCTCCAGCCCTTCGATGGGTTCTACGGTGAAATCCTGTCTGCCGTACTGGGTGCTCTCGGAGGACTGCCGTCCCAGAATCATCTCCGGATGCTCCACAAAGTAGCTGTTGATGGCAAAGCCGTCCTCATTCCGCCCCAGATGCACCCAGTCCGGTTCAATCTCGATGGGGCAGTCCCGCTTCTGCAGGAAGATGATATCGGAGACGACATCCGTGCCCGCATTGGCTTTGAAGGCGTTATTGGGCAGACGGATTGCGCCCAGCAGCTCTGCCCGCTGCGCAATGTACCTGCGGACTTCCGGGGACTGCTTATCCATGGTGTAGCGGCTGGTGACAAAGGCAATCACACCGCCGGGACGCACCTGATCGAGCGTCTTGGCAAAGAAATAGTCATGAATGGAAAAACCGAGCCTGTTGTAAGCCCGGTCATTGACCTGATACTGTCCGAACGGCACGTTGCCGATGGCGATGTCATAGAAATCCCGTCTGTCGGTGGTTTCAAATCCTGCCACGGTAATGTCCGCTTTGGGATAAAGCTGCTTTGCAATCCGCCCGGTGATGCTGTCCAGTTCCACGCCGTAGAGCCTGCTGTTCTGCATGGATTCGGGCAGACAGCCGAAGAAGTTCCCGACGCCCATGCTGGGCTCCAGAATATTGCCCGATTCAAAGCCCATATTTTCCAGCGCCTCATACATGGCATGAATGACGGTGGGACTGGTATAGTGGGCGTTCAGCGTGGAGGCTCTTGCCGCCTCGTATTCCTCCGGTGTGAGAAGCTCCTTCAGTTCCGCATATTCCGCACGCCAGTTTTCCTTATCCGGGTCAAAGGCGTCTGCCAGACCACCCCAGCCTACATACTGGGAGAGCACTTCCTGCTGATCGGGGCTGGCCTGAAGCCCCTCGGCTTCCAGCTGTTTCAGCAGCCGGATGGCGCTGATGTTTGCCTGATACTTGGTCTTGGCACCGCCTGCACCCAGGTCAGAATCCGTGATGCGGAAGTTCTGGGCGTTCCTGTGGGTCTGCGCCCTGTATTCTTCGTACATCGCCTGTTCTGCCGCACCGGCGTTGGGAAATGTCTGCCATTCGCCGCCGATCTGTACGGAAACCGGATTTGCATTGATAGCATCATCTGGGCTGACCTCCGGTTCGGGCGGCGTATGCTCCGGCTCCGCGCGCAGCCGTTCTGTAACGATGTCATAGGGAAGCCCGGTCTGCTCGCCGGGGTAAATTGCCTTGGTCTCGGAAGTCATCTGCGGCTGTTCAAATGGTTCCTTACCATTCAGCCTGTCGGCGTATTTCTGCGCTTCCTGCTGTGAACGAAACGTCTGATAGATGCCGCCCACATCATAATACTGTCCGTCCCGTCCCTCCGGCACGGAATTGTCCCGGATGATGAACGGCTCTTCAAAAGCATCGGAAGTCAGCTCCACGGTAAAGCGGGGCTGTTCCAGTTCCTCAGGCAGCGCGTCCAGCATATCCTGTACTTCCCGGTAATGCTGGGAGGAAAAGCTGATGGTTCGTCTGTTGTACCCGGCATTGGCAACCAGGTAGTCGATCCCTGCCGCGTCCAGCTGCGGACGCATCAGGGCAAGCTCCGCTTCAGTCAGTTCCGCCTCCAGATTCACTTGGGGCACCGTCGTCTTTTCTGGGAAGAGAATCCCGCGCACGGTCTCAACCGGTTCGTTGCGGAAGATGGGAAAACCGGTTCCGTCCTGGAATGTGATATCCCGCAGGGAGGCTCGGCCATCCCTGACATCATCCACCGCAAAGCGTCTGCCGTCCAGTGTCAGCTCCGCGCCGATCAGGTCGTTATCGTCCTGAAAATGGGATTCAGACTCCATTTCCGCAGGCTCCGCCTTCTCCGGCGAAGCGATACCCGGGGGCACATCCACCGCATCGTTTCCCTCGGTCTGCGCCTCATATTTGGAGCGCTCCACATACTCCCATTCGGCAGCTTCCCGCTGGGCAATTTTCTCTTTCAGTTCGAGCAGATAGTTCTCCGCCACCCATTCGGAATCGAAGTCGGCAGTCACGCCGTCCTCGTCCACATAGAGGCCGTCGTGCAGATCGTCCCAAATGCCATAGCCTTCGTCCGTTTCAATGACAGCAAAGCGTTCATAAGGTTCGACCTCACTCTGCGCGGCAATCTGTTCCGCCTGCGCCAGCATCCGGTCTGCCTCGGTAAAGAAGCGTCCGTCATTCACCAGAATCCCCAGCTGACGCTGCACTTTCGCCCACGGCAATTCCAGCGTTCCATGGTCGGTAACAACAGAAAAGATATCCGCGCCGCCAAACTCATCTTTCAGCCATACGGCAGCTCCGCGCTCCCGCCCATGCGCCAGCATATAGTCGTTGACGCGGGATTTGCTTTCAAAGCTGCCGTTCCAGCGGATGAGTGCATCGCTGATTTCATCGGCTGTGACAGGCTTCGGCACAGCAGCCGGTTCAGCCTCCAATACGGGTTCTTTTCCCGCAGGGGGCACAGAAAAAACAGATGCGTCCTGAGTTGCTGAGATGGTCATCTCGGAGGTGTCCGCAAACCGCTGAATCTGTTCCTTTATCGCATCCGGCAGACTGTCATCGTAGAATTTTACCGTCCTGTCCGGGTCAATATGGGCGATGGTCTTGTAATCACCGTGTTCTGTCTCTTTCCGGTTCCAGACCGTCACACCGTTCCCCATAGCGCCGTATCCGACGTCGTAGCGGGACAGGTCAATCTCCTGTGCAAACGCCCGTAAGGTATAAACGCTACGCTCTTTGCTGTCCTCCGAGGCTGCGGATATGGTCACATCAAAGTGCGCCCGCAGCTGCTCCACATACCCATCGAGAGCATGGGACGGTACGCCGCACATTTCCACATGCCCCACTCCGGGGATGTTCCGGGTGGTCAGGCGAATGTCCAGCAGCTCGGAGGCTTGCCTTGCATCCTCGCCGTACAGTTCAAAGAAATCACCCACCTGGAACAGCACCATATCATCAGGATGGTCGTGCTTTACCTCGTTATAGGTGTTGTAGATGGAATTGCGCCGCAGGTTCTGCTGATACAGCTCCTGTTCCTTCGGAGTCAGATACCGGTCTTTCCGAATCAGGGAATCCACACGCTCGGCAACCTTCGTCCAGTTCAGCTCTACAGGGGCACATCCGCCTTTGGTCAGCCGGATACCCTTGGCACTGTGATCTTCGGAGGAATGGTCAGCCCCGGACAGTGCGTGAGAGCGCCCGCCGATGCCGTACTCCTGCTTCAGAAAATCTGCTTTTTCCTTTATGGTGTGGTCTGCGGTAAAAAAGGCATAGATTCTACCCTTGCCGCCCGCCACAGAGCTGCCGCCGGCAAGCGCTTCGCTGATTTCATCCTCCGTGATAAAGCCCTGCGGTTCTGCAAGATCGGCAGGCCCGTCCGGATATACCCGGCGCTCGGCGGAGATATCCCTGATGCCCTGCCACAGCTCATCCATTCGGTGATAATGAAAGCGCAGAAGTCCTCTGTTTTCCGCGTAATCATTCAGGAATGCCAAGAATTCGCCACGAAGCGTATCGGCAAAAGCATTGTCCTCCATCTTCTCCGCAAGCGCTGCGGTGGCGTCCGGATAACCGGCAGGAAGATCGTCCATGGAGGAGAAGTAGCCCACCCGGTTTGCTTCCTCACTCAGGTCATGCTTCAGATAGAGCAGGCTCTGCGCCAGTTCAGAGCGGACACGCCCACCAGCCTCGGCGAGCTCCACATTGGAAGCAAAGCTGCCCTCTTCCAGCATCTGTCCGATTCTTTCTGCCGCAGCCTCCCATGTAATGACCTGAGAATCAGCGGCATATCTGGCCTCACGGCCTTTGTGCAGATGAATGCCGTCCCCGTCATACCACGCGGCATAATCGCCGTGTTCACCCCGGATGCCGTAGCCGCCATGGAATTCCCTTTGCAGCAGCGCCGCGATTTCCTCAATCGGCTTCTGCTTCTGGAACGCATCCGCGATATGCTCTCTGGCGTGGCTTGTGTTGCTGCCGAAACGGAGCATATCGTCGATTTCCGTCTGGGAAAAAGAAAAAGCGGACAGCACTTCGGTTGTGCGATCCGCTTCATCAATTTGGGATATCTGCTCCTGTTCCGAGAGGAAAAGGTTCAGGGAGAGCTGTTCAAACTCTGTCCCGGCAGGATATCCGTTATTCAGTTCTTCCGGAGGCTCCAGCTCATCGGCTGTTAATTGTACACCAGCTCGTTCAGAATGATCTCCTCGGCCTGCGCCTTCAGCGTATTCATCATGCCCGCCCATTTCAGCGGGTCTCTGCGCTTCAGTTCCTCCGTCACGCCGGCCTGCTTCGCCATCTGCGCCATCAGCTCGTCCAGCCTCCGGTGCGCCGTCCCGTCGATCTCCCGCAGGTGCGGATACAGCTGCTCCGACAGCACCAGACGGTTCCACAGAATCGGACGATGCTCCTTCAGATACTGTTTCCGCATCTGCCCGTACTTCCCGATGGGTGTATCCTCCTGCTCGCTCAGTCTGATGTCCGGGATCAGATAATCCCCGTTCTGCCTGTACGTCATTTTCATATGCCATGCTCCTTTCCGCGATCTGTTCGCGTTCATAGTTTCGGATGGTCGCTCCGATTTCCCGCAGCACCTGCTGATTGATGCCGCTCACTGCCGTTCCCAGCGCGCCCGCCGTTTCCGGGGTGTTGAAATCGAAAACGCTCATAAAGTCTTCGTGTTCAAAGTAGTTTTCCGGCTCCAGACCGCAGCGCAGCATCAGGGAATAGCTGATACTGACCTCTGCGGCATTCCGGAAGGCCACTCCTACATTGAATTCATCATACTCTTCCAGAAAAGAATCCTCAAGGATGCCGAGGATATCCCTTCGGTTGTCCTCCCAGTATTCCCGCGCCAGTTGAGAGGCCACAGCCTCCAGCTGAACGGCAAGGCTTTCGCCTGCCGGAACGCCGTAGTTTTTCTCCAGCATGGAAGACACAGCCGGAATGTGCTCCTCCCGCAGTTCCCACAGGTTCAGACTTCTGGAATTGGGTCGGGTGCCGGTATCCGAAACATCAAACACATAGCGCAGTCGCTCGCGGTCGCCGCTGGTATCGATGAGCGCGATGCCCTTGGAACCGCGCCGCACATACCGGCGCATCGTATTGTTCCAGACGTCGAACTCCGCACAGGCGGTTGCGTCCGGGCGCTGGGCATGGATCATGACCTGCTCGTGATACGGGTATTTGTACAGCCTCGACGCGGTGGCGAGGAAGGACTGCCAGCGCTCCAGGCTTCCGGTCAGCTGCCGCTGAGCTTCTTCCGACATTCTTCGGTACTCCTGCAATTTGCTTGCCATAGATCACGTCTCCTTTCCAAAAAGAAAAGAGCGCCCACATGCCATGGACGCTCCCGATTTGAATTGTATTCAGTTTTTCCGTCTGATCTCAATCATCCGGCGCGGCTTTTTACCCGGCGCATTGTGCCGGAGTCCGAACACCATATCCGGCGTCCGTTCAAAAAAGCCAATATCTTTTTTCCAGCTCATCCCGCATTTGCAATGCTGCAGGCCGATGAACTGCTGTTTCATCTTTCGTCCGCAGTTCGGGCAGACCTTATTGCTCTTTCCCATCGTCTTAAATATCCAGACTGTTTTCATTCAGCAGGAAATCATAGACGCTCATAATCAGGACACCATTCTCATTATAATACGGTGCCGGAGTATCCTTGGTGATGATAATTCGCTTGAAGAAATCTCCGGTCAGCATCAGAGAACGCTGTTCCTGCTCCATCTTCGCCTGATCCGGAATCGCGTAAGCGGACTGGATATAGTAGCGTTTGGAGCCTTTGTTGCAGACGAAGTCAATTTCCAGCTGTTTGCGGATGCTGTTGCCCTTTTCGTTGGTATCATACTGCATGATAACACCCACATCCACATTGAAGCCGCGGATTTTCAGCTCATTGAAAATGATGTTTTCCATGCTGTGCGTTTCTTCCAGCTGTCTGAAATTCAGGCGGGCATTTCTCAGCCCCATGTCGGTGAAGTAGTATTTCACCGGGGTATCAATGTATTTTTTGCCTTTTACATCATACCGGACAGCGCTGTCGATCAGGAAGGAATCGCAGAGATAATCAATATACTTCTTGATCGTATTGCTGCTGATTTTCTTGTTCTTGACCGACCGGAAGGTTGCGGCAAGTTTTTCAGGGTTTGTCAGCGAACCGATTGCGGAGGATAGAATGTTCAGAAGCTCTTCCAGCTCCGCCTTGTTTCGGATGTTGTGCCTTCCGACAATATCCGAAATATAGGTCTCCTCAAAGAGAGATTTCAGAAACGCGATTTTCTGATCCGGAGTGGTAAAGCTCAGCACCAGCGGCAGACCGCCGTACAGCATATACTCATTCCAACCATCCTGCTTCGTGCCGGGATAAACCGACATGAATTCCGCAAAGCTGAGTGGGTACATATGCACTTCATCGCCGCGTCCTCTGAACTCTGTGATCACATCCTTGGAGAGAAAGCGGGCATTACTTCCGGTCACATACACATCCACATTTTTCATTCGGGTCAGGCTGTTCAGGATTGCCTCAAATTCCCCAAGCAGCTGCACCTCGTCAAGCAGCACATAATACATGCCGTCGTCTTTGATCTTCTCCTTCAGGTAAGGATAGAGCACATCGGGATCGCGGTACTGCTTGTTTTCATAAGCATCAAACGCAATCTCAATGATGTGGCTTTTTTCTATTCCTTCTGAAAGCAGGTAATCCTTGAAGAGAGTGAACAGAAGATAAGATTTTCCGCATCTCCTCATGCCGGTTATCACTTTAATCAATCCGTTATGCTTCTTGCTGATCAGCAGATTCAGGTAACGGTCTCTTTTAATTTCCATGCAGCGCACCTCCTATTGCGGATTTTTGCGGTTTACTGCAATTATCCGCAATAGTATTATACCACGCGCGAAGTCATTTTACAACCGGTCTACGAAAGATTTTTGCGGTTTCCCGCAAAAATCTGAAATAGGAATCAAGCCGTATTCCGAAATCCGGTGCGCCTGCACCTTTTTTCGGAATAGAATCAGATATCGAAATCGGGGTAGAGCTCCAGCTGCCCGAACTCCTCATCGGTCATTGTTCCCAGTTTTGTAAGCGTCCCCTCGGTCAGCGACAACAGCTGGACCTCATCGCGTTCCAGGTACTTCTTCATTTCCGTGAGCTTCTGCATCAGACCGGTACGGCTGCTGCCGGCGCTGTAGATGCACATCAGATTCATCTCGTCATTGGTGAAATTCATCATATCAGATCCCTTTCTGCGCTTTTCGTCTGCGCGGTCTTTTCGCTTCTGGACGGCGCGGGTGCATGGAGCATTGCCAACACGGAAGGCTTTTTGCCCGGTTCAGAAACCTGCTTATCTTCCTGAACGACCTGTCTGGCTGCTTCAAACAGAGCCGATAAATCGGGAGCCTTGGGTTTGGTCTCCGGCTGTTCCTTTGGACCGTTGTTGATGATGCCGTCGATCATCCCGTAATCGTCCTCCATGGACATCTCCGCATTTTTCAGGTAATTGTCCGGAAGAAACGCCGGAAACTGAACAAAGCCCACGCTGTCCACATAATGAGAGCTTACCGCACCCTGCTGCTTTAAGACAACAATGTCGCTGACAGACAGGCTGTGCCCGGTAAAATCCTGCGGGTGGGCAGTGTTGAACTTCATGTACAGGTCATCCAGGCGGGCTTCTGTACTGCCGTCAGACGGAAGAGAGCCGGAATAAACCGCCTCATAATGGTCAAATGCAGGCTCAAGACCATGTTCCCGGAGATACTGAGAATTCATAAAGCGAAGCTCGGCCAGTTCCGGATCTCTGCGGAGCTGATAAATGCAGTAGCTGTCTGCCGGATTCTGCTGGAAGGCTTTCTGCCATCTGTTTTCCGTGATGACAGGAAACTGCTCCTTTACCGCCTCCCAGTCTGCGCGGTCAATGCCGAAGATGCCGTCATGGTTCAGAATCTCCGTCTGTTCAAAAGCCATCGCCTCGGTATTGTCCCCATAGAGAAGATATACCGGCACATCGCGTTCAAACAGCTCCATGGCGCGTTCCTTTGTCAGCGGGAGCATCGCATCATCCGTATAGCCGTAAGCGTTCCGCGCCTCCACGGAAATTGCCGGGTCAGCCGGAGTATCCGTCTCCGGCTCCGGGTTTTCCTGCACAGGCGGCTCAATGGCAATCACCGCATCCTGCGCGGCCTGCAATTCATCCAGTATCCCGATGTCCGCAACCTGAAGCGGGGCGTTCTGCCCGATTCCATGGGAGTTGCAGATTTCCAGTGCCGATTCGGCCAGCGTGCTGATCTCCATATCCAGCTGACCGCCGTCGAGTTCCTTCATGGATGCCTTATCGTAAATCGTGTAATCCACGCCGGTGTCCGTGCGCTGAACATGAAGATACCGGTCATCCACGGCATAAAGGCGCTCCATCGCCATGGCAGGTTCAGCAGCAATCAGCTCCGCCTCGCGCTCTTTCAGGATTTCCGCATAGTGCCGGTCGATATCGTTGATAAGGCCGTCGGCGGTCTTGCTGATCACCTCCAGGCTTTCCCGCAGCTCCGGCAGGGTTTTATCCTTTGACCAGGACGCGATATAGCCGAAACTGTTATCACCGGTGGCGATGCCGTAATAGGCGCACACTGCATAGGAGATGCTTTCCGCCTGCACCTCTTCGGTACTGCGGGAGAGTTCTGGTGTTTTCTCCTCAGTATCTTTGGTTCGATTGTGAAGCAGCGCGTGCGCCATCTCATGTATGACCGCAGATACCGTCTGCACCTCGCTCATGCCTTTGCGGATGGCGATATCCTGATGCTCCAGATCAAAGTAACCGTCCATGCCGCCGCCCATCACTTCAATGGAAATGGGAACCGGAGAGGAGCGGCGCAGCGCCTCCATGAACACATCGTAATTTGCCACATTACCAGACAGGTCATGGGCCAGCTGGGGCAAAGGCTTGCCCTCGGTCTGCGAAACGTCGAACACCGTCACCGGCTTGTACATGGGAATCTGGATGGTCTTTTCCTCCGTAATGATTTTCCCGTCCGCATCCAGCATGGGAAGCTGCGTATCCGGGTCGAGCTTTTCCTGCTCGATTTTCTTCTTGAAGGGAGTCGGGGCAATGATTTTTATGCCGTGTTCTCCCTTGATGACATTTCTGCCGAACTGATTCTTCCATTTGTTGAAGCCCGCCACCAGCGTGGCGTCCGGTTTCTGCATATGAATCAGCACCTGATTGTTTACGCTGTAATGGTGAAACCGGCTCATGGTCTGAAGATACTGCGCATAGCTCTCCGACTGGAACAGCTCCTTGATGCCGTCCTCAATACTCGCCGTGATCTCCTTCAGCCTGTCCCGGCTGCTCTGTTTTTCTGCCATATACCATCCTTTCCGGGAAACAGGGCGCAGAGCCGAAGCCCTGCGCCTATCTCCCTGCATTATTCGTCCGAATCGCGGCCTTTACTTCTGTCCGGCGGGACGGTGCCGGCCTCCTTTGCACGCCTGCTGGCCGCCTCGCGCCGCGCTCTGGAAAACGGCTCACGGACGGAAACACAGCTTTTCGGCACAATATAGCTTTTCGCACCGGCAGAGGAGCGTTTTTTCTCCTCATACACTTCTTCCGGACATTTTCTGCAAAGGGCGTCCAGCTTTTTAATCAGCCTCCTGTCATAGGTGTAGACGCTGGCGGTATCGTCTGCATCGGAAAACAGGATGATCGTTTCGCGTTCTGCGGGGCTCAGCTTCATGCGCCGGTTTTCTCCCTGTCAAACTCCAGAGCATAGCTGGATTTCTGCCCGTCGTCCGTCAGTACGAGGTAGGCGGAATAGCTTTTGCCGGTCTTTTCGGAGTACATGCCGCTGACAAAGGTTTTTCCATCCTTCAGAAGCGCCTCCGCCATCTTTTTTGTCAGAATGATGTGCTTTGCGGACAGATAGCGGTTGTCCTTCCAGAGCCCGAAGCGGCAGTCGCGGCGCTCACAGAAAAAGCCGGTCTTGCTCTCCGTAACCGGACCGCCGCAGCGAGGGCATTTTCCAACCACCGGGCGTCCTGACGGGAACAGCACCTCTGCACCGCTCACAGGTTCGTAGTCGCGCACCAATTTGGAAACCATGCGGCTGATCTGCTCCATGAACGCCTCTGGGGAGAGCTCGCCGCGCTCGATCTCTTTCAGCATGTTCTCCCATTCCGCAGTCAGAAGCGGAGACTGAAGCTGTTCCGGAAGCACCGTGATCAGGGAGATACCGATGTCCTGCGGAACCAGGCTGACCGCCTTTTTATTCTTCTTTCGCTCCACAAAACCGGAGGAAACCAGCTTCTCCAGAATCCCGGCGCGGGTGGCGGGTGTGCCCAGCCCCTTGCGCTCGGCATCATCCGGCATCTCTTTCGCCCCGGCATTTTCCATGGCGGAAAGCAGCGTATCCTCGGTGTATCGGGCAGGCGGCTTTGTCTTTCCTTCCTCCAGCGAAACATCAAAACTGTCAATGGACTGTCCTTCCGTCATCGGAGGGAGTACCCTTTCCTTCTGTTCGCCCGCCGCATAGCTTTTCCAGCCGGTGTTCAGCACCGTTTTTCCCTTTGCGGTGAATACCTGCCCGCCGCATTCAACAGTTACTACCGTTTCCAGATAGGAATACGGCGCACTGACCGCCATCAGCACCTGACGGGCAACCAGCTTCAGCACCTCGCGCTCTCCGGCTGTCAGCGCAGACAGTTCAGCTTCTCCGGCAGCCATCGTGGGAATGACGGCATGGTGATCGGAAACCTTACGGCTGTCGCAGACCTGTTTTGCAAATACATCTCCGACCGATACGCCGAGAATCCCGGCGGCGCAGGCAGCGACGGCCGGAACCCCGCTTTCCATATCGTCCGTCAGGAAGCGGCTGTCGGTTCGCGGATAGGTACAGAGCTTTTTCTCATACAGGGACTGAAGGTAGTCCAGCGTCTGCTGAGCGGTGAAGCCCAGGATGCGGTTGGCATCTCTCTGGAGCGTTGTCAGGTCATAGAGCGCAGGGGCTTTTTCAGATTTTTCTTTCTGCTCCACGCTGCGGATCACTGCCGGCGCTCCTGTGCAGGCGGATTTCAGATTTTCCGCATCCGGCTTGTTTTTCAGCTTTTCACTGGTTGCCGTGAAATCACCGGCGTCCAGCTTCACCGTATAAAAAAGCTCCGGCTGAAATGCCTTGATTTCCGCTTCCCGCTGTACCAGCAGCGCCAGCGTAGGCGACACCACGCGTCCGACATTCAGCGTGCGGTGATACAGCACCGAGAAAAGCCGGGTAGCGTTGATGCCCACCAGCCAGTCCGCCTTGCTTCTGCAAAGCGAAGCATCATAGAGATGGTCGTACTCGCTGCCGTCGCGCAGGTTTTCAAAGCCCTCGCGGATTGCCGCATCCTCCATGGAAGAAATCCAGAGGCGCTTCACGGGTTTCACGCAGCCTGCCAGCAGATAAACGGTGCGGAAAATCAGCTCGCCCTCGCGTCCCGCGTCGCAGGCATTGATGATTTCCGTCACATCCGAACGGCGCATCAGCTCCGTCAGCAGATCCAGCTGCTTTTTCTTATCGCGCCCGACGCTGTACTGCCAGCTTTCCGGAATGATGGGGAGCTGTTCACGGCTCCATCTGGCATACGCCTCGTCATATACCTCGGCGGAAGCCAGTTCCGCCAGGTGGCCGAAGCACCAGGAAACGAGAAAATTTCCTCCTTCGCAATAACCGTCCCGGCGCTTGTCAGCGCCAAGGACGGCAGAAATGGATTTGGCCACAGAGGGCTTTTCGGTAATCACAAGCTTCATATCATTATCCTCTCTTTCTCTGATTAGCGCAGATGCGGTCTGCGCCATTACACTTCATCCGTTTCCTCCGGCTGGTCGTCCTCGATGACGTACTCCTCCTCATCATCTTCGTCATCATCGCCGAAGTCGTAGTCATCCAGATCATCGGGCCCCTTGGTATCGGGCTTCTGCTTTCTGAACTTGAACCAGTACACAGCGCCGCCCGCACCCAGACCGGCGATCAGCAGCAGGAGAAGCAGAGGCGCGGAGCTGCTCTTTTCAGGCTCCGGTTCTTCCGGCTCCTCCGGAACAACGGTGGGTTCCGGTTCCTCCTTTACCGTCCCGGTGCATTCCGTCAGGTTGGTCTTGCAGACCGGACAGTTCAAGTCCACATCACCGGCTTCACAGCGGTCGGTACAGGTGCATTTGACCGTAACCTCGCCGTCCTGCATCAGCGCCATCAGGTCAGCCTCGTCCACCAGATTCAGAAAATAGACGTTTTCACCGTTCTTATCCCGGTCGATGACGATGTAAAAGGTGTTGTCATTCTTGGACTGCACCGTGATGAACTGCTTTCCGTCCGAGGTCTGGTACACGTCATCCACAAGCTCCAGGTTGCCGTCGGGCGTCAGCGGGGTTCCGGAATCTGTATCCCCGGTACTTCCGGTTCCGGTTGAACTTGTATCAACATTATCACCGGCAATAACCGTACCCTCGCTGACCTTCAGATAGCCACCGTATACATAGCCCTCCTTTTCGGGCACGATGACTTTGTACCAGCCGTTTTCTTCGCCGATCACCGTGACGGTATCGCCGCAGGGAAGCTGGCCGATGATATTGTAGCTGGTGCTGGCTCCGTCACGCAGATTCAGCCTGCCGCCGTTGGTTGTCACCGTTCCTATCCTCTCTGTCTGAACGGCAGTCTGACTGGCGGAGGACTGCTGTGCAGCAGTCTCTGCTGTGCTGTCCGCAGAATCTCCTGTGTAGGCAAAGGCGGGAGCTGCCAGCGCCGTCATCATGGCAAGCGCTGCCGCCAGTGCGGTCAGCCCCCTGCGAA
>JAEDEU010000176.1 GCA_016293155.1 Clostridiaceae bacterium
GAACGTACCTGATGAATGTGTATGAAATTTTCAAGGTTCAGCAAGCAGAGCGCGAGTCGTGCTTTTATCAAACAGACCCATTTGCTCCTCTCACCCTTTAGCCGGTGGGAAAGCTTATTTTCGGACAGGCTCAAAGAGATTTTTTGATTTTTTCTTTCAGGCGTGTCCAGCGCCGGTGCGCGGTGTTTTCGGATAACCCCACTTCCAGAGAAATCTCGGAAAATGATTTTCCCTGAGATCTTCTCAGCGCAATCAGAACGGTTGTCGGGTCGGTTTCAGAAAGCAGGCTGAACAGCACAGGGCTGTCGATGCCGTCCAGAAAATCCGAAACGGTTTTTACATCCGGTTTCTCCTCATCTGCCGCAAGCTGTTCGAGATAATCGCCGCCATCCGCATGATGTTCGTAATACCGCCGGTCAGAATTGAAAATCTCCCAATCGTAGGCACGAAGCTGCGCAATCCTGTCCTCGCTGACGCCAAGCTCACGCAGCTGTTTTTCCTCGGCTTCTTTCCAGAGCCGCCATTTTCTTTCTTCACTGGCCTTGTTGTATGCCATTGTCTTATCCTCCGAATTTCTGAATTTTGTTTGGAATTCAGAAACCGGAGGAGGAGAACGGCAGCGCGGTCTGCGCTTTTGGACATAAAAAATAGAGAGGTCTTTGTCTGCCGGAACAAAAGCCTCTCTATGATGAAATTGTGCCGGAGACATAAGAAAACCCCCGTAAGTTGTCGTTTAGCTTTTGCGCTAAAAGGCTAACTTACGGGGATTCCTCAGCTGTGCAGCTGACGTGTCACGGCTGTTCGTTCTATTCTATTTTATCTCTGATTTGTGCGCCCTCTGTGTTATGGAAAAAATCGGGTGTTTTCTCTGTGCGCCGGATGTGTTACACGCCGAACAGCTCCTCATATCGAATCAGGCTGTTCTTTTTCAGATGTTCCGTCACCACATCGATTTCCTCCTGTGTCATATCGTCTTTGAGGCGGAAATATTCCTTCTTCGCCATATCGGCACCGGACAGACTGTATGTTGCCATGATGAGCCAGTAACAGATCAGGCCGTTGCCGGGGAACAGCTCATGCGCCCTAACAGCGTACTCCATGACGCCCGCATAGTCTTTCTGCTTTGCCAGCTCGCGCATCAGGGCATCTGCGGCCTTGATGTAGCGAACCTCATACTGACTGACAATATCATTCAGCCACAGCTGGTCTCTGCCGCACATGAAAACCGGGCCTTTGTAAAGCTCTACCGCCTTGCGAAGCTCCTCAATTCTTTCAGCACTTCCGGATACCGCTTCGGCTGCTTTCAGGTGCAGGTCAAACTGTTCGATGTCGGTCGTAATCTTTAGATTCGGATTTCTCCTGTACCCGCTGCCTTCGCGGATAATCAGTCTTGCGGATTGTCCGGTGCGCTTTGCGTACATATTGGAAAACCGATATATGCTGCCGCGAATCGCATTCGTATTGCCGTCAAAATCTTCTCCGGGATTCAGATGCTCAAAGATTTCTCTCGGTGAGTGGGCGCGTTCCGGCTTCAGCAACAGATAGGCCACAAGCTGAATGGTTTTCGGTGCATTGATGATCTGCTCGGTCAGCGTACCGCCTGCCGTGCGGATTTCCAGGTCGCGGAAGAAACTGATATAGACATCATAGCTCGGTTCTATCGGGTTCATGGCCTCGATGATCTTCTCACGTTCCATGACATTCTGCTGGGCAAGCGCGCGGTGAAGGACATAGGCGAAGATGTACAGCGCTTCCGGCCGCTCCAGATATCTCGACGGATTGCGGATGACAAGAAAGCCGGTCGGTGCCGGAGAGAACGGGGATGCCAGGATGGCTCTTGCCTCCAGACGCTCATACAGTGCAAATTCAACCGGATTGGATTCCCTGATTTCAGTCGTATCAGGCAGAACAACAGGCGTGGCGCTGTGCATAGCTTCCAGCCAGCGCGGCATGACCTCGGCATCTTCCAGACCGCTGATCAGCTCGCGTGTTCTGTCGGTTGCACCTCCCGCACGGAACCAGCAGACCGGTCTCCACAGGCAGGTATCCATATCGATATCCATGACGCCGGCCCAGTCTCCGCCATAGAACTCACATACCGTTTTCAATGTGACATCAATGATCTCCTTCGGATCATCGGTCTCATGCAGTGTACGTTCAAGAACGGTTTCAACACGATCCTTTTCCACACAATACAGCAGGTATTCATCGTCATACTGCGCCAGTTTCTCCGGAATCCGGCGCGCCCTTCCATTTTTCTTAAATAAGCCTGCCATGATATCCATCTCCTTTCGCTGAATAACAGAGGATACATTCCCAAAACGAAAAAACAGCACAGTCCGCCAGTGCATGATACTGGCAGTCTGTGCTGCAATGATTCTATATCAGCTATCCCAAGGATGAGGTCAGGTGTTCTGTTTCAAAAGGTTATCGAATTGTGTCGGTGCGCTCAGCAATGTTGCAGGCTCTATTTCCAACGCATCGGCGATGTTATAGAACACCTCAAGCGAAAAGGATTTGGCTATACCCGCAGCCTCGATTGAACTGATAAGAGAACGACTGACTGACGCACGTTCTGCCAGCTGCTCCTGGGACAGGCCGCGATACTTTCTGAACGTAGAAATGGTTATGCCCAGCTGAATGAGTCTGTCCCGATTCTTGAGGCTCATTTCCTTGTCCATGTTCACGCACCTGCCTTTCGTCTTATCTTGTATATATATTTTACCGCGAATAGGCGTATTTTTCTGCACCTG
>JAEDEU010000033.1 GCA_016293155.1 Clostridiaceae bacterium
GTATTATTATACGTCCGAAAACGACAAGCGTCAACGAATCAACCTTAAACAAATTATGAAGGAACTGTTACAAAGCGGGCGGCTGTATGCATGGTACAGCCGCCCGCTTCAAAATATATTGAGAAAGTATGCTTACTGCTTGGACAGGTTGGTATAGCCCATCAGGTCGAGATCGACCTCATATGCCGCCTCGCGGCCCTCGCGGATTGCCCAGACAACGAGAGACTGTCCGCGGTGCATATCGCCCGCTGTGAACACGTTCTCGACATTGGTCTTGTACTTGCCCTGCTCAGTTGCAACATTGGTGCGTGCATTGACCTCAACGCCGAATGCCTCGGTGACATAGGACTGGGAGCCGAGGAAGCCCGCTGCAATCAGGACAACATCCACGTCAATGACGTACTCGCTGCCCTCGACCTCAACCGGAATCATGCGTCCGGACTTCTCGTCACGCTGCATCTTCAGCTTGACCAGCTTTGCCTGCTTCAGATTGCCCTGCTCGTCCTTGTAGAACTCCTTGACCGTGGTCTGATAGACGCGCGGATCGTGACCGAATACGGCGATTGCCTCCTCCTGACCGTAGTCGGTCTTGAGGACGCGCGGCCACTGAGGCCACGGATTGTTCTCGGCGCGGGTTTCCGGGGCCTTCGGCATCATCTCCAGCTGAATGACCGACTCCGCACCCAGACGGATGGAGGTGCCGCAGCAGTCGTTACCGGTATCGCCGCCGCCGATAATCATGACCTTCTTGCCCTTGATCGGGACGTGGTTGCCGTCGGTCAGCTTGGAATCCAGCAGGCTCTTGGTCACGCCGGAGAGGAAATCAACGGCGAAGTAAATGCCCTTTGCATCACGGCCCGGCACGTTGATGTCGCGCGGGTTGGAAGCGCCGCAGGTCAGAACCACGCGGTCAAACTCCTCCATGATCGCATCCGCGGAAACGGTCGCGCCGATGTCCGCATTGACCACAAAATTGATGCCCTCTTCCTTCATGATGTTGACCTTGCGGTCGATGACCCACTTTTCCAGCTTCATGTTCGGGATGCCGTAGCGCAGCAGTCCGCCGACGCGGTCCTTGCGCTCAAATACCGTGACCAGATGTCCGCGGCGGTTGAGCTGATCTGCGACCGCCAGACCGGACGGGCCGGAGCCGATGACCGCGACCTTCTTGCCGGTGCGGATTTTCGGCGGGCGTGCCTTGGCATAGCCCTTTGCATAGGCATTTTCGATGATTGCCAGCTCATTCGCCTTGGAGGAAACCGGCTTGCTGTCGAGATTGCAGGTACATGCCGCCTCGCAGAGCGCCGGACAGACGCGACCGGTGAACTCCGGGAAATTGCTGGTCTTGGTCAGGCGCAGATAGGCTTCCTTCCAGTTGCCGATATAGAGCAGATCGTTCCACTCCGGCACGAGGTTGTGGAGCGGGCAGCCGCTTGCCATGCCGCCGATCATCATGCCCGACTGGCAGAACGGAACGCCGCAGGCCATGCAGCGCGCGCCCTGCTCCTCCTGTTCTTCCATCGTCAGAGGGGTATGGAACTCGTTAAAATTCTTGATTCGCTGAAGCGGCTCAACAGCTTCCGCGTCCTGTCTTTCATAATCTAAAAATCCGGTTGGTTTACCCATTATTCTCCCCTCCTTAATGATGCTTGATGGCGTTGAACGCCTCAATCTGTGCCTGCTCACTGCTCAGGCCCTTTTCTTCCATCTGTACGATGGTCATCATCATGCGGTAATAGTCATGCGGGATGACCTTCTTAAACTTCGGCACGTAATCCGAGAAGTGCTCAAGGACCTCCTTGCCCTTGACAGAGCCGGTTGCCGCAACGTGCTCCTGAATCATTTCCTTGACTTCCAGTACGTCATACTTGGAGGTCAGCTCGGTTACCATGACCATCTGCTTGTTCATCTTGGTGTACAGATCGCTGTCCTCATCGAGTACGTATGCGATACCGCCGCTCATGCCGGCCGCAAAGTTTTTGCCGGTCTTGCCGAGGACAACTACGCGTCCGCCGGTCATGTACTCACAGCCGTGGTCGCCGACACCCTCGACAACTGCGTTTGCGCCCGAGTTGCGGACACAGAAGCGCTCGCCTGCAACGCCGTTGATGAATGCCTTACCGCTCGTTGCGCCGTACAGTGCAACGTTGCCGATGATGATGTTCTCATCCTGCTTGAACATACTGCCCTCCGGCGGGTAGACAACCAGCTTGCCGCCGGACAGACCCTTACCAAAATAGTCGTTCGAGTCGCCGGACAGCTCCAGCGTCAGACCCTTCGGGATGAATGCGCCGAAGGACTGACCGCCCGCGCCGTGGCACTTGACCGTAAAGGTATCCTCCGGCAGGGTATTGTCATAGCGCTTGGTGATCTCCGCACCGAAGATGGTGCCGAAGGTACGGTCGGTATTACCGACATTCAGCTCGATGGTGGTCTTCTTGCCGCTCTCCAGCGCTCTCTTGAGCTTCTTGAGCAGAACCTTCTCGTCGAGTGTCTTTTCCAGCTCGAAGTCGTAAACCTGATCCGGCTGGAAGGTCTGGCATACGCCCTGCTCCTGATACGGATTGGACAGAATGCCGGAGAGGTCAATCTTGGCAGCGACACTGTTCAGATCGCTTCTGACCTTGAGCAGATCGGTGCGTCCTACCAGCTCGTCGATGGTGCGAACGCCGAACCTTGCCATATATTCACGCAGCTCCTGCGCGATGAACTTCATAAAGTTGACAACATATTCCGGCTTGCCGCGGAAACGCTTGCGCAGCTCCGGATTCTGGGTTGCAACGCCGACCGGACAGGTATCGAGGTTGCAGACACGCATCATGACACAGCCCATGGTGACCAGCGGAGCGGTTGCAAAGCCGAATTCCTCTGCGCCGAGCATTGCTGCGATGGCAACATCGCGGCCGGTCATCAGCTTGCCGTCGGTCTCAATGCGAACCTTGTTTCTCAGACCGTTCATGAGCAGCGTCTGATGGGTCTCTGCCAGACCCAGCTCCCACGGAAGACCCGCATTGTGGATGGAGCTTCTCGGTGCTGCGCCGGTGCCGCCGTCATAGCCGGAGATCAGGATAACCTGAGCGCCCGCCTTGGCAACGCCTGCCGCGACCGTGCCGACACCCGCCTCGGATACCAGCTTGACGGAAATACGCGCGTCCTTGTTCGCGTTCTTCAGGTCATAAATCAGCTGCGCCAGATCCTCGATGGAGTAGATATCATGGTGCGGCGGGGGCGAAATCAGACCGACGCCCGGGGTGGACATTCTGGTCTTTGCGATCCACGGATAAACCTTGCCGCCCGGCAGGTGTCCGCCCTCGCCCGGCTTTGCGCCCTGTGCCATCTTGATCTGGATCTCGTTTGCGCTGACCAGATAACGGGAGGTGACACCGAAGCGTCCGGATGCAACCTGCTTGATGGCAGAGCAGCGGTTGAGTCCGTCCGGACCGACCGTCAGACGCTCTACACTCTCGCCGCCCTCACCGGAGTTGGAACGGCCGTGAATGCTGTTCATGGCGATTGCCATACATTCATGTGCTTCCTGGGAAATGGAGCCGTAGGACATTGCACCGGTCTTGAAGCGGGTGACAATGCTGTCCACGCTCTCGACCTCGTCGATCGGAATGCCGCCATCCTCCGGGAAGTTGAACTCCATCAGGCGGCGCAGATGACCCTGATTGTCCTCACGGTCGAGTGCCGCAGTGTACTGCTTAAACAGCGAATAATCGCCGCGCTTGGTGGACTCCTGAAGCAGGTGGATGGTGAGCGGATTGTAAAGGTGCTCCTCACCGCCGCTTCTGGACTTATGGCGTCCGACGGACTCCAGTGCCAGATCGGTATCCAGACCCAGCGGGTCGAATGCGGAGGAATGCAGCTCGTCAATGGTGCGCTCGATGTCCTCCAGCTCAATGCCGCCGACACGGGATACGGTATCGGTAAAGTACTTGTCGATGACGTTTTTGCTGATGCCGATTGCCTCGAAGATCTTAGAGCCCATGTAGGACTGCACGGTGGAGATACCCATCTTGGAGGCGATCTTGACGATGCCGCTCAGGACGGCATTCAGGTAATCCTGCTCTGCTGCGTAGTAATCCTTATCCAGAATGCCCTCTTCGATGAGCTGCTTGATGGATTCCAGCGCCAGATACGGGTTGATGGCACATGCGCCGTAGCCCAGCAGGGTTGCGAAGTGGTGAACCTCGCGCGGCTCGCCGGATTCCAGAATCATTGCAACCTTGGTGCGCTTCTTGGTGACGACCAGGTGCTGATGCACTGCGGAAACCGCAAGCAGGGACGGAATCGCAACATGATATTCATCCACGCCGCGGTCGGACAGGATAAGGATGTTTGCGCCGTCGTTATAGGCACGGTCAACCTCGACGAACAGGCGGTTGATCGCCTTCTCCAGGCTGGTGCCCTTATAGTAGATAATCGGAATGGTTTCGACCTTGAAGCCCGGGATGTTCAGCGCCTTGAGCTTGAGCATGGTCGTGTTGCGGAGAATCGGGTCATGAACCATCAGCTGGCGGCAGTTTTCCGGGTTCTGCTCCAGAATATTGCCGTCCGTGCCGACATAAACCGTGGTATCCGTGACGATCTTCTCGCGGATTGCGTCAATCGGCGGGTTGGTGACCTGTGCGAACAGCTGCTTGAAGTAGCTGAACAGCGGCTGATGCTTCTGGCTGAGTGCGACAATCGGGGTGTCGATGCCCATCGCACCGATGCCCTCGGAGCCGGTCTTTGCCATGTTCAAAATAGAGGTTCTGTACTCCTCAAAGGTGTAGCCAAATGCCCGCTGTAACTGTGCGCGCTCATGCGGGGTGATCTTCGGAACGCTCATGTTCGGGATCTTGACCTCACGCAGGTTGACCAGATTGGAATCCAGCCACTCGCCGTACGGATGCTGGGAAGCATAGCGCTCCTTCAGCTCATCGTCGTCGATGACAACGCCCTTGACCATATCGACCAGCAGCATCTTGCCCGGACGCAGGCGCTCCTTGACGGCAATCTTCTCCGGCGGGATGTCCAGCACGCCGACCTCGGAGGACAGGATCAGGTCTCCGTCGGTGGTGATATAGTAGCGGGACGGACGCAGACCGTTGCGGTCCAGAATCGCGCCCATGACGTCGCCGTCACTGTAAAGGATGGAAGCCGGACCGTCCCACGGCTCCATCATCGTTGCATAATACTGATAGAAATCGCGCTTGTTTGCGCTCATGGTGTGGTTGTTTGCCCACGGCTCCGGAATGGTAATCATGACAGCCAGCGGAAGATCCATGCCGCTCATGACCATGAACTCCAGCGTATTATCCAGACGCGCGGAGTCCGAGCCGTTCGGATTGACAACCGGCAGCACCTTGTACAGCTCGCCCTTCAGCTCGCCGGATGCCATGGTCTCCTCACGCGCCAGCATCTTGTCTGCATTGCCGCGGATGGTGTTGATCTCACCGTTATGTACGATGAAGCGGTTCGGATGTGCGCGCTCCCAGCTCGGATTGGTGTTGGTGCTGAAACGGGAATGCACGATTGCAACCGCAGACTCATAATCCTCATCCTGCAGATCGCAGAAGAACGATCTCAGCTGGCCAACCAGGAACATGCCCTTATATACAATCGTACGGCTGGAGCAGGATACCACATAGGTGGATTCATTGGACTGCTCAAATACGCGGCGCACGATATACAGCTTGCGGTCAAACGCAATGCCCTTTGCGACCTTCTTCGGGCGCTTGATGAAGCCCTGCATGATGCACGGCATCTTCTCCAGAGCCTTGGTGCCCAGAACGGACGGATCGGTTGCGACATCTCTCCATCCGAGGAATTCCATGCCCTCTTTTTCGACGATGATTTCAAACATCTTCTTCGCCTGATTGCGCTTGAGCTCATCCTGCGGGAAGAAGAACATGCCTACACCGTAATCTCTTTCCTCACCCAGCTCAAAGCCCAGCGGCTTTACCGCCTTCGTGAAGAACTTGTGGGAAATCTGAAGCAGAATGCCGACGCCGTCGCCAGTCTTGCCCTCTGCATCCTTACCTGCACGGTGTTCCAGATTTTCAACGATTCCAAGTGCATTGGCTACCGTGGAATGGCTTTTATTGCCCTTGATATTTACAATTGCGCCGATGCCGCAGTTGTCATGCTCAAATCGGGGATCATACAGAGCCGACGAGCAGTTTTCCATGTTTACATTATCCATACGCATGTTTTCCTTTCTCAATTATCAAACCGCTGTACACACTATACACCATTTTCCCCACTCTGTAAATACGTAGATTTCGCCAAAAATGAAAGAATCACTTTCAAAACTTTTATTTTACCCATTTTTCCCATTTTTTTACATTTATCGTTGGGATTTTTCACGCTTCGGATTATTTTGCATCAATTACATCATATTTTTGACTATATACGCGAAATATTTTGATTTTTCCTTTGTTTCAAAACAGACTTATTTTTATTGTTCGTTTTGCAAACTACTCTTGATGCGTAAAAGAAGTACTTCTTTTTGATTATTTTTTGAAAGTTTAATTTTTTCTTCCTGCAATTCGTTTTTCCACGTTCGGAGTAGCGCTCCGGAAATCCGCATTTTTATCGTCATTTTATACAATTTTCTGTTTTTCATCTGTTTTTATTGTGTTTTTCAAAACTTTATCATACAAAAATCTTCATTTTCTCTAAATTTTTGCAAAAAAATCCCGCAGTGGGACTACCACTGCGGGATAACATATCTTTCTTCCGGAAGTACGGAAATTACTCCGGAAGGCGGGAGACAACCTGACGGTAAAGCCGCTGGATCATTACAATGCTGCAAACAAGCGATGCAACCTCTGCCAGCGGGAACGACCACCAGATCAGATGCAGACCGCCGACTTTACCCAAAATATATGCGGACGGAAGCAGCACCAGCAGCTGACGCGCCGCGGAAATCACAAGGCTGCTCATACCGCGTCCCATCGCCTGAAGCGCGGAGCCGGAAATGATACAGAAGCCAGCCACAACAAAATGCAGCGAAATGGTGCGCAGCGCCGGCACGCCGATCTCCAGCATCTGAGCGGACGCATTGAACATCATCAGGAGCTGCTCCGGAATCAGCTGGAACACAGCCAAGCCGATCCACATGAGGATCATAGCATACAGAACCGCCAGCTTGAAGGTGGAGATGATGCGCTTGCGCTTCTGTGCGCCGTAGTTGTAGGCGATGATCGGCACCATACCGTTGTTCAGACCGAACACCGGCATGATCGCAAAGCTCATGACCTTATAGTAGATACCGAATACAGCCGTTGCCGTCGAGGTGAACGAGATCAGAATGCGGTTCATGCCAAAGTTCATGACCGCACCGATGGACTGCATCAGGATGGACGGAACGCCGACTTTGTAAATCTGTCCGATCAGACTGAGGTTCGGTCGGAATCCCTTCATATTGAAATTCAGCTCGGTATTCTTCTTGATATTAAAGATCAGAGCCATCACCATTGCGATGATCTGACCGATTATGGTTGCCAGCGCCGCACCGGCAATGCCCATCTCCGGCAGACCGAACCAGCCGAAAATCAGGATCGGGTCAAGAATGATATTGATAATGGCACCGGTGCTCTGAGTAATCATAGTAAAGAGCGTTCTGCCGGTGGACTGTAACAGGCGCTCAAAGATAAACTGACCAAACAGACCAAACGAACACGTCGCCACAATCGAAACATAGGTGTGACCGTAAGCAATGATCTCCGGATCATCCGTCTGCGCAGTGAAAAACGTTCTGCTGAAGCAGATGCCGAAAATCAGGCAGATCGCCAGATAATTGCACAGCGCCAGAAAAATGCCGTTATGCGCGACCTTTCTCGCCGTTTCGAGATTGCCCTCGCCCAGCTTTCTGGAGAGCAGTGCATTGACGCCGACACCGGTGCCGCCCGCAAGTGCAATCATAATATTCTGGATCGGGAATGCCAGCGAAACCGCAGTCAACGCATCCTCGCAAATCTGCGCGACAAAGATACTGTCAACGATGTTATACAGCGCCTGCACCAGCATGGAAATCATCATCGGCAGCGACATACTCAGCAGCAGACGGTTGACCGGCATAACACCCATCTTATTTTCCGGCGCTCGTGCGGAGCCGCTCTGCTCCAGATCCTTGTTCTGGTTTGACTTGTCCATGATATCACCCTTTCTTCTCAATTTCTTTTTTCTCTATTCCGGACAAAGCATGAATATTTCTATTATAAATGTTAGAGATCAAACAGTCAATTCCTGTTTTGCCAAATGATGATGGATTTCCTCACATTTTTTGGATATTTGCTACAGCAAAACGCGGATCCGTTCAAAATCTGAAATCAGACTTCAAACAGATCCGCATTTTATAGGATTCCTGTGCTCTGCGCCGAATCGCTGCGTTATTTTATTGTCATCTCATACCACGTAGTCTGGAGAGAACTTCCTCTGCATTTCGATCCTTCTTCATTCCGGTTGCCAACATGGTATAGCCCATGCAAACGGATGCAATTTCGTTCCAGGTCTTGTTTTTCATTCTAAAAACCTCCTCTAAGTGTTGTGTAATTAATGACTGCTTACAGCTATGATAATACTCGGTTTCACATCCAAGCGCAATTGACAGAACATAAAAAAAACACTACAAAAAACAAGGTAAATCAGCGATGTTCCTTTCTTGAAACTTTCGGATAAAAATCCGCTTTTTAAGGACTATTTTTCGATGCTATTGTCATTTTTGCCTGTTTATTTTTTGTTTCCGGAAGTAAAACACAACAAAAACATATAATGTTTTACTAAAATTATGCAGAATGCAAAAAAACAACCCCCTACATTTTCAATGGCACTTAACATTTTCACTGTTCATTGAGACAAAATATACTTGTTCGTTTCCGCCCCGAGACTTATAATTGGTAACAGAAGAGAGAAACCGAGTGCACAAAAGTTTCCAGAACTCTTAAAAACAACATGAAAGAACTACGATAGGAAGGAAAAAAATTATGGCTACTGAAATGACTACTGCCAAGCTCCCGGCACGGCAGAAATATGCCTTCGGTATCGGCGCAATCGGCAAGGATGCCATCTGCAACCTCGTCGGAGCATTCCTGATGCTGTACTTCACCGATACACTCGGTTTGAACCCTGCTTTTGTCGGCACCCTGTTCTTTGCCGCACGCATCTGGGACGCATTCAACGACCCGATGATGGGCATGATCTGCGACAACACCCGCACCAAGTTCGGCAAGTTCCGCATCTGGCTGACCATCGGCACACTGGTCAACTCTGTATTCTTCATCCTGCTGTTTACAACATTGGGAATCGAAAAGGGCTCGACCACAATGTACATCTACGTATCCGTGATGTACATCCTCTACGGCATGACCTACACCATTATGGACGTTCCGTACTGGTCCTGGCTGCCGAATCTGTCCTCCAACCCGCACGAACGCGAGAGCATCTCGGTTATCCCGCGTATCTTCGCTTCCTTCGGCGGCTTCATCGTATGCACCTTCGGTCTGTCCGTCATTAACTTCTTTAACAACAAGTTCGGTGATACCTCTGTCATGCAGGAGCAGGCTGACGGCTCCTTCGTCAACATCTCCGAGACCGGCTTCACTGCAATCGCAATTGCAATCGTGGTCATCTTCATCATCTGCATCGCAATCACCGTCACCAACGTAAAGGAAAAGCCGACCATCGGCGCCTCCGCTCCGGAAAAGACCAGCCTCAAGGAGGCCTTCGCCATCATCATCAAGAACGATCAGCTGGTTGCCTTCATCGGTCTGCTGCTGACCTTCAACCTGTCCACCCAGATCCTCAAGGGCTTCGCAGTCTACTACTTTAAGGAAGTCTGCCTCGCCGCTACCCTGTACAACGTATTCGGCTTCTCCATCATCTTCGAGATGATCGGTCTGTTCCTCTTCCCGACGATCGCCCGCAAGATCAGCCGCGAAAAGGTTTACTTCCTGGCATGTGGTCTGCCGGTTCTGGCAATGATCGCTCTGGCAATCGCAGGCTATGTCTGCCCGACCAGCTATCCGGTTGTCATCGCCTGCTGCGCATTCCTGTTCTTCGGCTCCGGTCTGTCCGTTGCTACCACCACCTGCTGCATCGCTGACGTTATCGACTACGGCGAGCTGAAGTTCGGCAAGCGCAACGAGGCAATCACCTGCTCCTCCCAGACCTTCCTGATGAAGGCTGCTCAGGCAGTAGCTGGTCTGCTCAACGGCGTCGGTCTGACCGCAATCGGCTACGATGCAACCCTCGCAGGCCATCAGGCAGCAGGCACCATCCTGGGCATCCGCGTCCTGATGTTCGTTGTCCCGATCGTCCTGATTATCCTGAGCTTTGTGATCTTCAAGTTTGTCTACAAGCTGAAGGGTCAGAAGCTGGCTGACATGACCGCTCAGGTCAACGCGCTGCACGCTGCTCAGGCAGAATAATCCATTCCAAACGATTCCTGTACGCAGGGCAGGAGCGGGGGTTCTCATCTCTCCCCCCGCTCCCGCTCCACCTCCAGTTCAGAAAGAGGCATACCATGCAAATCATTTTTCACGAGTCCAGCCGGACCTTTCATTTACAGAACAACGATATCAGCTACATTATAAAGGTACTGCCGAACGATCAGCTGGGACAGCTTTACTTCGGCAGACCGGTACGTGACCGCGAGAACTTCGATCATCTTCTTGAAATGAATCATCGTCCGATGACTTCTTATGTCTTTGAAGGCAACAAGATGTTCTCTCTGGATCATGTCAAGCAGGAATATCCCTCTTACGGCACGACCGATTTCCGGCATCCGGCGGTTGAGATTGCTCAGCCAAACGGCAGCCGCATCACTAACTTTACCTATCACTCCTATTCAATCTCTGCCGGAAAGCCCGCACTCGACGGGCTGCCGGCAACCTATACCGAGCAGGATGACGAGGCACAGACCCTGACCATCACTCTGCGTGATGAGCTGCTCGGCGCGGATCTGGAGCTGAGCTATACGCTGTTTGCAGACCGTGCCGCGCTGGCAAGAAGCGCGCGCTTTACAAACAACGGCTGCATGGATCTGCATCTGACCACCGCAATGAGCCTGTGTCTGGATCTGCCGGATATGAATTACGAATGGCTCCAGTTCTCCGGCGCGTGGTCGAGAGAACGTCATCTCAAAACACGCCGCTTGGAGCAGGGCATCCAGAGCGTGGAAAGCACCCGCGGCACTTCGTCGCACAACCACAATCCGTTTGTTGTCCTCAAGCGCCCGGAAACCACCGAGTTCTCCGGCGAGGCAATCGGATTCAGCCTGATCTATTCCGGAAACTTCCTCGCACAGGCAGAGGTCGATACCTGGAACACCACCCGCATGACCATGGGCATCAACCCGTTCGGCTTTGACTGGAAGCTCGCACCGGGCGAAGCCTTCCAGACTCCAGAGGCGGTCATCGTATTCTCCACCACCGGTCTGAACGGCATGAGCCAGACCTTCCACAAGCTGTATCAGAAGCGTCTGGCACGCGGCTACTGGCGCGACCGTGCCCGTCCAATCCTGATTAACAACTGGGAAGCCACCTATTTCGACTTCACCGAGGATAAGCTCGTCCGGATTGCCGAGGCGGCAAAGAATGACGGCGTTGAGCTGTTCGTTCTGGATGACGGCTGGTTCGGTGAGCGCTGCAACGACTTCGCCGGTCTGGGCGACTGGTTTGCCAATACCGACCGTCTGGCAAACGGAATCACCGGTCTGGCAGAGCGCATTGACGCACTGGGTATGAAGTTCGGTCTGTGGTTCGAGCCGGAAATGGTCAACAAGGATTCCGACCTGTACCGTGCGCATCCGGACTGGATGATTTGTACGCCAAACCGCCGCGCCTCCCACGGACGCAACCAGTTTGTTCTCGACTACTCCCGCAAGGAGGTTGTCGATTATATCTACGGCATGATGTCCAAGATTCTGAGCGAGGCAAAGGTTTCGTATATCAAGTGGGATATGAACCGCTGCATCACCGAAGCCTATTCCGCTTCCCTGCCGGCTGACCGTCAGGGCGAGCTGTTCCATCGCTACATTCTGGGCGTATACGATCTGTATGACCGCCTGACCACCAATTTCCCGCATGTTCTGTTTGAATCCTGCGCATCGGGCGGCGGACGCTTCGATCCGGGTCTGCTGTACTACGCGCCGCAGGGCTGGGCAAGCGACGACTCGGATGCCATTGAGCGCATCAAGATCCAGTACGGCACCTCGATGTGCTATCCGATCAGTAGCATCGGCGCACACGTTTCGGTTGTTCCGAACCATCAGGTATTCCGCGTCACGCCCATCGAGACCCGCGCCAATGTCGCACACTTCGGCACCTTCGGCTACGAGCTTGACCTCAACAAGCTGACCGAGGAGGAGCGTGAAAAGGTTCGGGAGCAGATCCGATTCATGAAGCAGTACCGCGAGGTGCTCCAGTTCGGTACCTTCTACCGCCTAATCAGCCCGTTCGAGAACAGCAACTTTGCTTCCTGGATGGTGGTCAGCGAGGACCAAAAGACCGCGCTTGTCGGATACTATAAAATTCTCAACGAGGTCAACGGTCCGTATCACCGCGTCAAGCTGTGCGGACTGAATCCGGAATTCAGCTACTGTGTAGACGGCGAATCTGTTCATTACGGTGACGAGCTGATGCATATCGGTCTGCTGACCACGGACGGCGCTGCCGGTGAGCTGACTCCGGACAAGCGCAAGAGTACTGACTTCGACTCCCGCATTTTCGTACTCCATGCGGAGTAATTCTCATATTTTTCTCTCTCTCGTTGTCACTAACTATTTGTGGCAGCAAAAACGCAAACCGGCACAACAATGTGCCGGTTTGCACAATCCTCTTTACCGATAGCTTACCCGCAGTCGTCCGGAGCCCTCCAGCGTAATCCGCTCGGCCTCCCGATTGGATTTGCGATACTGGGTCGGCGTCATTCCGTTTTTCTGCTTAAACGCTTTGGAAAACACCAGAGGATCCCGATAGCCGCACAGTCCCGCAATCGCGCTGACCGGCAGATCGGTAATCGTCAGCTGCTCCGCTCCTCGCGTCAGCCGGAAGTTTGCCAGATACTCGCTCGGAGACTGCCCAAGTGTATTTTGAAACAGCGTTGACAGATAGCTCCGGCTGACCGAGATGTGCGCTGCGATATCCGCCACTGTGATATTGCCTGCATAATGCGTCTGAATATACTCTATGGCGCGGTGTACATGCAGATTGCTGATATGCTGCGCATCCTCTGTGCTGTTTTCAGGCAGATAATGCGCCAGACAGGAGAAAAACCGGAACAGCGCAGACTGTGCAAAAAAATCCAGCTCCAGTCCGTTCTTTCCGCATCGAAGAATCTCCTGCACAATGGCAAACAGCATCTCTCCGCAGTCTGCATCCGCACGGAAGGTCAGTTTCCCGTGTGAAAGGGCGAGTTGATTGAGCATTTCGTCGGCACGTGTTCCCTGAAATCCGATCCAGAGATAGCTCCACGGCTCCTCTGCATCCGCCTCATAATAGGTCATAACGTCCGGCTCAATCAAAAATCCCTCTCCTGCTTTCAGCTCATAATGGCAGTCCCCTACCTGATAGCTCCCCCTGCCGCTGAGAATAAAATGCAGAATATAGCCGGGTCGCACTGCCGGACCAAAGCTGTGACGAGGCTGACAAATCGAATAACCGCAAAAATTGAGTGTAAGCTCAGAAAAACGTTTTGGCTTATCCTCCAATGTCAATACATAGGTTTCTTCCATACACACCCTCCATATCATGCCTTATTATGTAACATGATACCATATTTGTTTTTAAAAATCTACTAAATCATTGCGTAAATGAATGAAAATGAGGTGAATCCACTTGATTAAAATGGATCAGGCAGAGCTTGAGCTGCGAACCGGCGTGCATGACGGTGCAATCTGCGGCACATATAACTGCGAACCGAATGAAATTGATTATTATCGAGACCGCCTGCTCAAGGTAATTGACGGATACCGCAGTACCTTTTCGCGCACAGATGAAGTGGCGCTGTTCAGCGCGCCGGGGCGCACCGAGCTGGGCGGAAATCACACCGATCATCAGCGCGGCTGCGTACTTGCGGCAAGCGTCAATCTGGATGTTGTCGCCTGCGCCGCCCCCAACGACACAATGACTATCCGGATCCAGTCCGAGGGCTATCCGCTGGATCTGATCGACCTGAGCGATCTCACGCCGCATCCGGATGAGATAAACCGCACTGCATCGCTGATCCGCGGTGTTGCCGCCGCGGCGCACAAGCGCGGCTTTGATGTACGCGGCTTTGACGCCTACATGACCTCAAACGTCCTGCGCGGCTCCGGTCTTTCGTCCTCCGCTGCCTTTGAGGTGCTCATCGGCGTTATCATCAATCAGTTCTTCTGTGACGGCAAGCTGACCGATGTGGACATTGCAAAAATCGGACAGTATGCAGAAAATATCTATTTCGGCAAGCCGTGCGGTCTGATGGATCAGATGGCATCCTCTGTCGGCGGAATTGTTGCCATCGACTTCGCAGACGAGGACGCACCGGATATCCAGCGCATCTCCTATGACCTGCGCACAAGCGGACACGCGCTGTGCATCATTGATACCGGCGGAGACCACGCGGAGCTGACGGGCGACTACGCTGCCATTCCTCGTGAAATGAAGGAAATTGCAGCAGCCTTCGGCAAGGAAGTCCTGCGCGAGGTGGACGAGTCACAGTTCCTTGCCTCCATCCCCTCCCTGCGCCGCCAATCCGGCGACCGTGCGGTACTCCGCGCCATGCATTTCTATGCGGAAAACCGCCGCGTTATCGAGGAAAGCGATGCACTGAAATGCGGTGACTTCGACCGTTTCCGCGCACTGAGCACCAAATCCGGCTGCTCGTCCGATATGTATCTGCAAAACGTATACACCGGCGTCAATCCGGAGCGTCAGGAAATGTCCGTTGCTCTGGCTCTGGCGGAAAGCCTGCTGGACGGACGCGGCGCTGTCCGCGTGCATGGCGGCGGCTTCGCAGGTACGATTCAGGCGTTTGTTCCGCTGGATATGCTTTCGCACTTCAA
>JAEDEU010000034.1 GCA_016293155.1 Clostridiaceae bacterium
GAAGCACCAGCTTGAGCGAAATAAAGGATACATCAATCACGCACAGCTCCGGGACTTCGCCTCCCAAATGCTCCGGCTCAACATAACGGATGTTGGTACGCTCCATACAGACGACGCGCGGATCGTTGCGCAGGCTCCATGCCAGCTGCCCATATCCAACATCAATGGAAAATACCTTGCGTGCGCCCTTCTTCAGCAGGCAGTCTGTAAAACCGCCGGTCGAAGCGCCGACATCCATAACGCACAAACCGCTCGGATCAATCTGAAAATGGCTGAGCGCCTTTTCGATCTTTAATCCGCCGCGGCTGACAAACGCATTGGTCTTGCCGCGGATTTCAATCTCCGCATCCTCCGGCACGGTCATGCCCGCCTTGTCTGCCTTTTGATTGTTTACATATACAATACCTGCCATGATTGTGGTCTTTGCACGCTCACGGGAAGGTACCAGTCCTTTTTCAAATAACAGAACATCCAGTCTCTTCTTCACGTAATGCCTCCATGCAGGCGGTACAAATTCCGCCGCAGTCGATATGATAATATTCATAAACCTTCGACACCGCACCCTGCGGCGCAAAGGAATCCTTCGTATTTAACAGGCGTACCCACTTCATCTTCACACCGCGGAGCAGAAGCTGTTCCGCTACAGCCTGTCCAATGCTGCCCTGATGCACGACATCCTCGCAGACAATCAGACGCTGCGTTCGAGCTGCTGCATGGAGCAATTCTTCCGAAAATTCTGCGGTCAGGCAATTCAGCTTATACACGGCTGCTGAAATTCCCTGCTGCTGCAATTGATCTGCCGCATCCAATACCTGCTGAATCATAATGCCATAGGACAGCAGTACGAGCTCCTCGCCCTCGCGCAGACAAACGCAGTCGGATGCAGAGGTGTCCTCAATAAACGTCCCCTGTCCGCCGCGCGGATAACGAATGGCTGCCGGACCGTTGGTCTCATACAGCACTTTGTGCAGCATGGATCTCAGTTCGGCAAAATTCGACGGTGCATACAGCGTAAAGCCGGGAATCTGACGCAGAAAGCCGACATCAAAAACGCCGTTATGCGTCGGACCGTCGTCACCGACAATGCCTGCCCGGTCGATTGCAAAGACAGCCGGCACATGGTCAATCGCCACATCATGAATCAGCTGATCGTAAGATCGCTGTAGGAAGGTGGAATACACGGCAAATACCGGCTTCAAGCCCTGCTTTGCCATACCTGCTGTCATACCGGCGGCATGTTCCTCGGCAATGCCCACGTCAAAGCACCGATCCGGAAAGCGCTCGGCAAAGCCGGTCAGTCCGGTTCCGGACGGCATTGCTGCCGTCACCGCACAAATCCGGCTGTCCTGCTCCGCAAATTCAATCATTGCTTCTCCGAATGCTGCAGAAAAATTCTTTGACGCTTTGGACAGCGGCTGCCCGGTCTGCGGGTCAAACCGGGAAATACCATGATATTTCTGCGGATTTTTTTCCGCAAACGGATAGCCCTTGCCCTTCTTTGTCATGACATGGATGACCACCGGTTTTGTCATAGTTTTTGCCAGCCGGAACATACGGCAGAGTGTCTGAATGTCGTGCCCGTCAACCGGTCCAAGAAAATTCAGCCCCATCTGCTCAAACATAGATGGCGGCAGCATGACGGATTTCACCGCACGCTTGGTGCGCGTCAGCAGATTAACTGCGCCATTGCCGCCCGGAACGTGCGCAAAGGCATGTTTTAGGTTCTTCTTCATCCGCAGATAACGCGGTTTCACGCGCAGCTGCGACAGATGGCGGCTCATTGCGCCGACATTGCGGGCAATCGACATATTATTGTCATTCAGGACGATAATCATCGGCTCTCCGCTCGCTCCGGCGGCATTCAGCGCTTCATACGCCATGCCTCCGGTCAGTGCACCGTCACCGATTACGGCGACCACATGGTGATGCTGATGCTGCAGCGTTCGGGCATGAGCCATGCCGAGCGCGACGGATACGGAGTTGGAGGCATGACCGGAAATACATGCGTCATGAATGGATTCCTCCGGCTTGGTAAAACCAGACATTCCGCCGTACTGACGCAGATTTGCAAAACCCTCACGCCGTCCGGTGAGCAGCTTATGCGTATAGCACTGATGCCCCACGTCAAATACAATGCGATCCTTTTCCGTGTCAAACACGAGGTGAAGCGCAACCGTCAGCTCCACTGCTCCTAGATTGGATGCCAGATGACCTCCTGTCTCGGAAACGGAGTCCAGAAGGAATTCCCGAATCTCAGAACAAAGCTCTGTTAAATTTTCCTGGGACAGCTCGCGCAAGCTGCGCGTATCCTCAATGCGGTCCAAAAGACCATATCGCTTTGTATGCTGCATAAGGAGTTCTCCGTTTATTTCAATTTTATCGGCAGGATACTGAGCACCTTGCCCACACCGAACACAATCTGTTCGCAGCATCCGATTCCAATACCCTTGCCAAGCGCCTTGCCGCCGATGGTCAGTGCCGCAACCATACCTGTAATCACCAATGAGACAACAACAGAAAGCATATTGTCCAGATTCTGGCTGATATGGGTCACAATGATTGCACTGGTCGCACCGGAAATAATGCCGGAAATATCGCCGACTACATCGTTGCAGAAGCTGCCGACCTTTTCCGCATTTCTGGTGATCCATACGGCCTGCCGTGCGCCGTTAATTTTTTTTGCTGCCATTGCATGAAAGGAGCGCTCTGTCGCAGCAGTCGCTGCAACACCGATCATGTCAAATAGAATGCCTAACAGAATAAAAGCCAGCAAGATCACAAATGCCAGCAAATTTCCCACATGCGACAGCGCTTCCGAAGATGCATACGACATCCCAACAGACAGCACAAAGCTGACCAGTGTAATCGTTATGACCCAGCGACCGCTGACGCTGCTCAAAATATTCTTTTTTTTCTTTTTCGGCCTGGATTCAGATTCCAAATCCCATGCCCTCCATTTTTATAATAATAAAACGATGGCAGCAGCCCGAGTAAATCTTGCGGCTTGAGGTTCGGTCGGATTTCCCCAAGGTCTGCTGTCCGTCGCCGTGACAGCGGTTTCCCTTTAAAGACCAAGTCGGAGTGTTGCCACTTCCGATACCGAATTGCCACTTAGTCCGCACTGCAATCCTCCGGCTGCCCGTTTCAGACAGTCTAGGTGTTTTCCACGACAGTGCACGCGCCTCTTAGCCTCTTTTGCAAATATGGTTTCAAAGACCGATTCAGGGACACACTTGGCGCCTTATATGTGCCCTGCTGATGCCTGATCCACCATATTCACTCAAGGCAGGCTACTCTGCACACAGCGCTTATTCATCCGAAGATGCTTCCGCACCGCATTGCAGGTTCTAATCCTGCTCCGTAAGATGTCAGTTGTCTTAATAAAAGAGCTCAGCACCCCACAGCAGCAGGTCTCCACGGAAACAGGGTCATGATTTCATGCCATTGAAAGATGCCCTATAACCTTAACCCCCAGCACTCACCCCAAACTGGGCGTAAGAAGCAAGCACCAAGGACTTCATCGATATGCCCTCCTACGGATTTTTAGGCCCGTCTTAGAAGACGCACGCTCTGACTAGAATACTGCGCCACCGTTTCATGATAAATCTACCACAACTTTGCGATATTTGCAAGTCTATCAAAAGGATTTTACAATTTTGACATCATTTGATACGTCCAGCAAGCATTTTGGCGAGTTCTGCCAGGAACTCGTGATCCTCAAAACAAGCAAGCGCCTGAATCGCCTCCTGCGTCAGCTGATCGACCAGTTCTCTGCATTTTTCCATGCCGAGCAGGGACGGATAGGTGCTCTTGCCGTTCTCTGCATCCGATCCGATGGGCTTGCCGAATACGGCAGCATCGCCCTCGATATCCAGCATATCATCACGGATCTGGAATGCCAGACCGATTTTCTGCGCATAGGTTTCCGCAGCCCTGCGCTGCTCCTTGGTTGCCCGTGCGGCAATACAGCCCAGTGAGGCGCCCGCCTTCAGCAGCGCTCCGGTTTTGAGGGACTGAAGCGTCTGAAGCTCCTCCAGCGTGATGCTGCGGTTCTCCGCTTCCATATCCAGCACCTGACCGCCGATCATGCCGTCCATGCCGGATGCGCGGGACAGCGCACGGATTGCCTGTACCTGTACCTCCGGCGGCAGCTTCGGATTGTGGGCGGATGCGGTTTCAAACGCGAGATTGAGCAGACCGTCCCCTGCGAGCACTGCCATTGCTTCGCCGTATACCTTGTGGTTGGTCGGCTTGCCGCGGCGCAGATCGTCATCATCCATGCACGGCAGATCATCGTGAATCAGAGAATACGTATGAATCATTTCCAGCGCACATGCAAGCGGCATCGCCGCCTCGATGTCGCCCCCGCAGACACGGCAGAATTCCAGCACCAGAGCCGGTCGAATCCGCTTTCCTCCCGCCATCGCGGAATATCGTGCCGCCTCAAAAATCTTCGTGTGCCCCAGATCCCGTTCCGGCTGAATATACTTCATCAATGCCGCTTCAACCGACTCACAATATTGGTTTAATCTCTGCTCTACCATTTATATCGCTCCTTCCGCAGCTTCAAACGGCACCTCGACCGGCTCTCCGTTTTCCTTTTTGGTCATGATCGTCACCTTCTGCTCCGCCTGATCCAACAAGCGATTGAGATATGCCGACAGCTTTGTGCCCTCTTCAAACAGCGCCATGCTTTGATCCAGCGGCGCGTCTCCTGTTTCCAAAGAGTTGACGATCTCCTCCAGGCGCTTCATCGCCTGTTCAAATGTCAGTTCTTCCATGATCGTTACACCTTTCGTTTTACCTTTGTCACTGTGCACTCCGCGCCGCCTTTTGCAAAGCGAACCGTAACCGTATCTCCGCGCCGCAGCAGAGCGCTGCTGGAAACAATCCGTCCATCCTCACGTGTGACTACAGAATATCCGCGGGCAAGCACCTTGAGCGGGCTGTATGCGTCCAGATATGCGGTCAGCTCCGCAAACTCTTTACGGCGATCCTTGAGCAGCATCGTCATCACGGTTCCCATGCGCTGCTCCAACTGACCGACAGCAAACTGTTTTTCCTCCAGATACTGCTTTGGCGTTTTCCGCTCCCGGCGTCTGTCCAGCTCCTTCAGATGTGTGCGTTCCTGTTTCAAACGATTTGACATGCCAAGCGTCAGCAGGCTGTCTGCCGACTGCAAAAAGCGCCGAATTTCCAGCTGATCCGGCACGGCAATTTCCGCCGCGTTGGACGGTGTTGCGGCACGCATATCCGCAACCAGATCCGCAATCGTGATATCCGGCTCGTGCCCGACCGCGGAAATCACCGGTATTTCGGAATGGTAAATCGCACGCGCAGTGACCTCTTCATTAAATGCCCAGAGATCTTCCATAGACCCGCCGCCGCGCCCGGCGATAATGACATCCGCATTGCCATCGCGGTTGATTTGTTCTATCGCTGCTGCAATCTGTCGTGCGGCGTTTTCCCCCTGCACCTGTACGGGATAAATACATACCGCCGCGTGCGGATAGCGCTGACGCAGAATGCGCAGAATGTCCCGAATGGCCGCACCGGTCGGTGAAGTGACCACGGCAATTCGCTCCGGGAGGCGTGGAATCGGGCGTTTATGCTCCGCATCCAGCAAACCCTCACGAAACAGCTTCTGCTTGAGCTGTTCAAACGCAATCGCCAGTGTTCCGATTCCATCCGGCATCATTTCATTGACATAGACCTGCACCTGTCCGCTCTTTGGATAAGAGCTGATCCGTCCGCGCACAATGACGCTCATGCCGTTCTGTACCTGAAACCTCAGCCGTGATGCATCCGAGCGGAACATCACGGCGGAAATTGCAGCTCCGGCATCCTTGAGCGAAAAATAACGATGTCCCGTGCTGTGCGCCTTATAATTGGAGATCTCGCCCTGAATCAGAATGCTGCGAAAGCCATCCTGTGCTTCCAGCGTCGCTTTGATTGCCTGATTCACCTGCGAGACGGTATAGACTGAATTCATAGCTGTTCTCCGTTCCGAATGGCAGCCAGTACCGCCACACCGACTGCGTTGTCGCCCGACAGCTCCGGCTGAGCGAACTTTGCTCCGAACGCCTGCTGCATTGTCTGCTGAATCATGCGGTTAGACATCACACCGCCGGCGCACAAAACCGGAAGCGGATATTTCTTTCGCAGTTGTTCGGTCGCTGTAACAACGGCATTTTGAATTGTTTCGATTGTATACCGCGCGATAACCTCGGGTGCCGCGCCCTTTTGGACCAGCTGCTCCACCTTATTCTGCACACCGGACAGAGAAAAGACTCCGTCCTTTACTTTCGGTCGAAACGCCTTTTCCGGCTGCGTGCAGGCATTTGCCAGCACCTCAAGCTGTGCCCCCGCCGGAAAAGGTACGTTTAACAGCTTCCCCGCGCGGTCGATAATCTGGCCGGCCGCAAGATCGTTCGTGCCGCCGATTGCCCGGGCACGGATGATCTCATCCTCATCCGGCTCAACCAGCAGCAGCTCCGTCGTACCGCCGGAAAGATGCCATGCCAGAAACGGCTGCCGCAGCAGCTCCAGTGCATTTGCCGACAGAGCAGCCGCAGCCAGATGCCCCTGCTGATGGGATACCGCATAAAACGGGATGCCGGAAAGATGCGCAAACGAGCGTGCAGTCCCCTCGCCCGCCAGAAAGCACGGCATATAGGAACCATCCACTGCGCGCGGTCGGGTACTCGCCGCAACGGCCATAAATTCTCCGTCCGGCAGCTGCGCAATCCGCTCCGGAAGATGCACAACATGCTGAAATAAAGCATCACTCTGGCGAAGCCCGATGCTCCCCTCGGGAACATCCAACAGCCTGCCAGAGTTTTTCCAGGTTGCCTTCTCCGAATCGAATACAGCCGCAGAGGTGCGGTAATTTGAGGTATCAATTCCAAGATAAAGCGACATTATTCTGCTGTCTCCTCAGGCACCTCTGCCTGTCCGCGCACAACACCGCCCAGTACGCCGTTGATAAACGACGATGCCTGCTCGGTATCATACTTCTTTGCCAGTTCCACTGCCTCGTTGATCGCAGCGCCCTCCGGCACATCCTCCACATATCTCATCTCATAGATGGCAAGACGCAGGATTGCGGTCGTCATTCTGGAAATACGGTTTGCATTCCAGTTCTGCGTATGAGCTGCAATCACCTCGTCCAGCTCCGCCAAATGACTGCCAACGCCGGCAACAACCGAACAGATATAGTCCTTATGTGCGGCATCAAACATGTTGCGATAAAGATCTAATTCTTCAGCAATTGCGTTGAATTCCGCCTGCTCCAGACGGCTCGGCAGGACCTCATCGGTCTCAAACTGCTTAAATCCCAATTCAAAAATCAGATGCAATGCGACTTCGCGCGCTTCTTTTCTGCCCACAGATAAACCTCCGTCAAATCTGGTTTGATTTGTTCTCGATATTATTTATTTTATTATAATCAACTTACAGGGGAAAAACAACCCTGATTCTACATGTTTTTCGATATTATCCAAGTTCTTCCCGCAGCTGCTGCATGGTTTTGTGCAGATACGGATGTACAAAATGCGGTGCAAGCTGCACCATCGGGTCAAGCACAAACGCACGCTTTGGAATTTCCGGATGCGGTACATTCAGCCGCTCACTGTCCAGCACCAGATCGTCGTAAAACAGCAAATCCAGATCCAGCGTTCTCGGTCCCCAGTGAATCAGACGCTCCCGCTTCGCATCGTGCTCAATGCGCTGCATCACATCCAGCAGTGCCAGCGGCGTCAGCAGCGTGCGGACTTCCACCGCACTGTTCACAAAATCATCCTGTTCCACTCCGCCATATGGCTTGGTCGTGATAAAATCCGCTGCTTTGCACACTTGAATCGCTTCGTGACGTTCCAATGCATCCAACGCATCCCGCAGATATTTCGCCTTGTCACCCATATTGGAACCGAGTGCGATAAAGGCACGGTGCCAGCCGCGCCGAATGGACACTCCAACCGATTTCAGCGGAAGTCCGACCGGTGCCCATGGCTTGCGGATGGTCAGGAGAATGGAATCAATCAGAGGATAGGCCAGCAGTACACATTGAGCCAGCTGTTCTGCCGCTGTCTCAATGAGCTGTACCGTGTGATGATGCATCCACTCCGTACAAAATGCGCAGACCTCGCCGTAATTGACCGACTGCGTCAAATCATCCGTGCGTCCGGCTTTGGATAAATCCAAATACAGCTCCATGCTGAGGACAAATTTCTGTCCCAGTCGATTTTCCTCCGGAAAAACGCCGTGACGGGCGAATACCTCTAGTTCTTCTATAATAATCTTATCCATCATGTTCCCTGTTAAGCCTTCAAAATTGCTTCCGTCATACGAATTGCGCGGACATTTGCCTTGACATTGTGCACGCGGACAAACGCGCAGCCCTTCATAACGCCCATAACGGTTGTCGCAAGTGTACCTTCCTCACGCTCCTGCGCGGGCAGATTCAGTGTCAGACCAATCATGGATTTGCGCGATGTGCCCAGAAGCACCGGATAACCCAGCTCATTTAAGATTTCCAGATGATTCATCAGCTGAAGATTATGCTCATAGGTTTTTCCAAATCCGATGCCCGGGTCGAGAATAATCTTTTCATCCGGAATGTTTGCCTCCTTTGCCAGCGCAACGCATTCCCGCAGATCGGAAACCACATCTTCCAGATAGTTTTCATATACCGCTTCGGTACGATTGTGCATCAGACAGCACGGTACGCCCGCTTTTGCAATGATATCACCCATATTGGCATCATATTTCAGCCCCCAGATGTCATTGACCAGATCCGCACCCGCTTCCAGAGCAGCGGAAGCAACCGCACTCTTATACGTATCCACGGATACCGGAATGTCAAATCGAGCCTTTACGGCTTCGATCATCGGCGCAACACGTTCCATTTCTTCCGCGTCGCTCAGTTTTGTATAACCGGGGCGGGTGGATTCGCCTCCGATATCAATGATTGCTGCCCCGTCTGCGATCATTTCCTCCGTATGTGCCAGTGCAGCATCCAGCCGATTCCATTTGCCGCCGTCCGAAAACGAATCCGGCGTAACATTCAAAATACCCATTACATAGGTATGCTGATCCAGATTAAATTCGTGATTACCGATTTTCATAAAAACTCCGATCTCAAAGTGTTATCGTATGATTGCGGCGTTCCGCTGACCAGTTACAGCTATCCTGCGCCCGGCAGCAGAAGCATAAACGGGAAATCCGATCTGCTTCACGCAATGCCTGTGCGAAGGTTTGTACCGTTTGCTGTTCTTTTCTGCGGTGATCCAGAATTGCAGAGATAATCTCCTCGCAGTCCTCCGAAAAGCCGCAGTCCTCCAGAATTTCAGTCGCAAGCTCCGCGCCGGCCAGCTGATGCGGTCTGCCGCCGGCCAGCTCCTCGGCCCGTCCAATATCATGCAGCAGCGCCGCCGCGTAAATCTGCGGCTTTTCTGCCGGAATCTGATTTTCCAGACAGAGAAGATAGCAGATTCGTGCGACATCCAGCAAATGCTGCATTCCATGTCTGCAATAAATTCGCTTCTGTTCCAGTTGGTCAATCTGCTCGACGGCGTGGACAAACGCCGGATGTCGGAGGATTCGGTCTATTCGTTGCATACGCTATCCCTTCGATGTTATTTATCCTGCTTCCAGGATCGTTTCACCTCAGCCAGATAAGAAAGCGACCCAAAGGCAATGACCGCCCCGTCTGTTCCGGCCGCCTGCACAGCCAGTCGAACAGCTGTCGGAATATCCCTGCACGCTGTGACATGGGGATTCACTCTTTCAATACAGTCCGCCAGCTCCTGCGCAGAGAGTGCACGCGGATTGGGCGGTGTAACGGTATAAATCTCCGCCGCCAGCGGACAGAGCATCTCTGCCGCCTTCGCATAATCCTTATCTGCCAATACTCCCATTATATAGATCAAACGCCGGTTTGTAAAATAAAATTTAATGCACTCCAGCAAACGCTGCATTGCATTGGGATTGTGCGCCCCGTCCAGAATGAAATCCGGTCGGGTGCCGAGCCGCTCAAACCGCCCCGGCCAGCAAACCGTTTGCAGCCCTTCCTGAATGGCGCTGTCAGGAATATGATAGCCGCAACCACGCAGTGCGCATACGGCATCCACTGCCGCCATTGCGTTGTCCAGCTGGTATTTTCCGGCAAGCGGCAGCGTCAGCTCCAAGCCGCGATAGCAAAACCGCTGTCCGTCGAGCTGCTGCTCTTTCAAACAAAGTTCAGCCGGTTCGGTTACAGCAAAGCTGCTTTTCCGGATTTCGGCAATATTTCGAATGACCTCTATTACCTCAGCACGCTGATTCTGGCATATGACAGCGGTATTGGGTTTGATAATGCCGCCCTTTACCGCTGCAATTTCTTCCACAGTATCACCCAAAAATCCGGTGTGATCCAGACCGATGGATGTAATAATACTGACCAGTGTTGTCGAAACCACATTGGTCGCATCCTCAGCTCCGCCCATGCCGGTTTCCAGTGCAACCAGCTCACAGTTCTGCTCTGCAAAATACAGAAATGCGAGCGCGGTTTCCACTTCGAATACAGTCGGAATGGGGCGCTGCTCCGCCTGCATCTGTTCGATCACCGCACGGATTCGTGTTACGCAGTCTGCAAATGCCTCCGGAGAAATCATTTCTCCGTCAATCATAAACTTTTCCCGCGATTCAAAAACCTCCGGAGAGGTGTATTTTCCCGTTTTGTAGCCCGCAGCGGTCAGAATTGATGCTGTCATTGTGAGCGTCGCACCCTTGCCATTGGTTCCCGCGGCGTGGATAAAGCGCAGACGGTCCTGCGGGTTGCCCAGCCGCCGGAGCAGCTCCCGAATCGGTTCCAGCCCGAGAATGATTCCGCTGCCCGCGATTTGAGATAAATATTCGTTTGCCTGCTTTTCGTTCATATTACACCTGCTCCATTCGGATCGTACTTCCGCCGCGTCCCTTCTGAACGACCAGCTGTGTACCGATCCGTTCTTTCAGCTCGCTGACGTGGGAAATAATACCGACCAGTCGCTCTCCATCGGCAAGCTGCTGCAATGTAGCAATCGCCCGCTCTAAAGACTCCGCATCCAGCGCACCAAAGCCCTCGTCAATCAGCATCATATCCAGCCGGATGCCGCCGGAGGTCTGCTGAATGATGTCCGACATACCAAGCGCCAGTGCCAGAGAGGCTTCAAACGACTCTCCGCCCGACAGCGAACAAACATCACGATTCTTTCCGGTGTAGTAATCCAGTACATCCAGATCCAATCCGGTCTGTGCCGCACCGCCGGAGGATTCCTTTTTTCGCACGAAACGATACCGCCCGCCGCTCATCAGGCTGAGTCTTTGATTGGCGCGTACCAGAATCTGCTCGAAGTATGCCGCCTGTACATAGCGTTCAAAGGACAAGCGCTGCTTTCCGGTCAGATGACCATTCGCCGTATCAGAAAGACTGCGCAGCGTGAGATATTCCTGTGTGCTGTTTTGATATTCCGCGCACAGAGCGGACAGCTTTTTTTGCACTGCCTGATTGGTCAGATAACGGTTTTCCAGCACAGAATATGCTGTTCTCTCCTGCTCCAGCGCTTCCTGCATCTGTGCGAGCTGTGCGCGTTTTGGCTCAATATCAGTGATGTGCAGGTTCTGTACATCCTGTGTCAGCGTTTGCACCAGCATATTAACTGCCTGTACATCGGTTTCATATTGGCTGAGCGTCTGCTGAAACAGCTGAAGCTCAGCTTCCGGCAGAAATACACGCCGGCAGGAATCAACATCGGGAAATCCTGCCTGTGCCAACAGTTCCTGAACCTGCTGTCGTGCGGTCTGCTCCGCCTGCTGCTCGCTGTGAAGCGCGGCATTCAGTTCGGTCAGCTGACCGTTCCACTCCAAAATAGTACGCCGCAGCTTCTCCTGTGCAGTTGTCAGCGCCTGCTGATCCGCCTCAAACTGCTGTATCTTTGCAGCATTGTGCCGAAAGATGCGCTGTGCTTCGGCCGCAGTATCATATACCAACTGTTTTGTAACCATTTGCACTGCGGTACTGCTCTGTGTCAGCTGTTCCTGATATTGCCGCACACCCTGCTCCAACACTGCAATCTGCTGCTGCATCGCTTCCTGTTCACGGTCGAGTTCCTGCACGCGCCGTTGGCACTGCTCCTGAGCAGCAAGATTTGTTTGTAGCTCACGAAGCCGGATTTGCAGCTTCGTCAGCTCGTTTTTCCACAGGAGCAAACGGCAGTGAAGCTGTTCCGTCAGCTGTTCTGCTGTGACCGGTTCCCCGAGCAGCTCCGTACACTGTTCGGTCAGCAGCTGCCGATTTTGTTCAAACCGCTGAGTCTCTGCTGCCGTCTTTTGACTGAGTTCTTCGCACTGACTGCGCGCTTCTTCTGCTTTTGCGCGTGTGAGCTGTACCTCCTGTTCGCTCGGAGCATCCTGAATCAGCTGTGCCGGCTGCGGATGCTGCTTGGAACCACACACGGGACACGGGACATCCGGTTCCAGCTGCTGCGCCAGAATACCGGACTGTTCCATTAAAAACAGGCGAAAAATGCGGTCATGGTGGGTTTGCAGCAGCTGATACTGCTGCATAGCGGTCTGAAAAATGCGCTGTAGGGTATCGCGTTTCTTCCCGATCTGTTCATTTTGCTTCCATGCGATTTGTATTTTCTTCGCCGCGCGGATGGATTCCTCACACTGACGAATATTTGCAGCGCAGCGCTCTGCCAGCAGAGCAGTCTGCGGATACTGATCCGCTGCCTGTGCCAGAACTGCGCGTTCCTGAATCGCACGCTCTCTCGTTCCCTGCATCTGCTCCAGACGGATTGTAAATGCAGTCAACTGCTGCTGTATTTTCTGCATCTGTGCTCGTTCCGCCTCGCGTTGCTGATAGAGCGGGAACTGAGACTGCAACATCAGCGTATCGCGGCGCAGCTGCTCTATTTCCGGAAGCTGCGTGTCCATCTGTTCCGACTGCGCTTCATATCGGCTCAGTTGCTGCTGATACTGTTCCGCGCTTCGTTTTCCGTCCCGAATTGTCTGTTGAATCCGGCAGATCTTTTTCTGAAGCGCTTCCAGTGTGCTCTGAGCCTGCATAACGCCCGCAGCTTTTTTCGCCAGCGAAATCTGTTCCGCAATCGCTTCCGCCTGCGCTTCTTTCTGCTTCAATTGTGCCTGACGCTGCTTTGTCTGCTCCAGCCGTTCCAGCTGTTGATTTTGCCCGATTAGGCGAACAATTTCTGCATTTTTGTCCATAACCGCATGATTACGCTGCTCAATCTCCGTCTGCTTTTCCGCCAGCAGTCTTGCATCCTGTTCCAGCCAGTTTTGCAGCTGTTCCTGCAATGCTCCGATATCCGTATCGGGTTCAATTGCATCTCCTACCGGAACAATGCTCTCGATCAGTTGTCGTATTTTTACTTCTTGTAGGCGGTATTCCTGCTCCAGAGCGCGTGTGCGTTCCTTCAGCCTTTCCTGAAAATTCAAATACAGGCTAGTATCGAAAATCTGCCGAAAAATCTCGCTGCGCTGATCTGTTTTGGCAAGCAGCAGCCGCAGAAAATCGCCCTGTGCAATCATGGCAATCTGTGTGAACTGCTCATAGGTCACGCCCAATATCTCATGCAGTCTGCGGGCTGCCTCGTTTTTATTGACAACCACCGTGCCATCCGGCAAGGTCAGCTCACACGAGGAGGGGCGCTTTGTCATACCGGTTCCACGGGTTTTCGGGCGATCATACTCCGGACTGCGGCGGATTCGATAAACCTGCTCCCGATAGGAAAAGGTATAATCCACAAAGGTCTCTGTCGATGCCTGAGCAAAATCGCTCCGAAGCATTCTGGGCTGCTTTTTTCCGCCGCTGTCCTTTCCGTACAACGCAAAGCAGATCGCATCAAAAATCGTGGTTTTGCCGGCGCCGGTATCACCGGTAATCAGAAAAAGACCATGAAAGCTGCGAAAGTCGATTTCAGTCCGGTCTGCAAACGGACCGAATGCGCTGATGGTCAATGTGATCGGTCTCATTTTGTTTCCTCCTGAATCTGAGCGAAAATTTCCGTGACGATTTTGCGCTGAATCCCGCTCATTTCCTCCCCATGCTGCTGAACATAAAAGTCTTCAAACAGCTGTGCAGGATCCCTCTGCCGAATTGCCTCTGCGCTGATTTCACCTTCCGAAATGCTCTGTGTCTGCCGGATATCCAGTCGCATCAGATTGGGATAAACTGCAGACAGCTTTCGATGCGGCTCGATTTGATGCAGCCCGTCTGTCAGCGTAGCGTGGATATAGTCATCCGCCGGTGCCGCCTGAACGATTTCCTGCGCGATGAGTGCATCCAGTGTGCCGCAGATTTCACGCATTTCGTGCAGCGGCTGAAGCGGGAGCATCTCAATTTCAATCGAGCCCTTTTGGGCCATTGTAACCATTGTCACAGATTTTTCGTGTCCCGCCTCGGAAAAGGAATACTTGAGCGGTGAACCCGCATAGCGCACGGTATCTCTGCCCACCGACTGCGGGCGATGCAGGTGCCCCAGTGCCACATAGTCAAATGCGTCAAAGCAATCCGCCGGAACATTTTCTTCTCCGCCGACACTGATAATCTCGGAATCCGAGCGCAAAGCCTCCCTGTCCGGACCGGTGACAAACTGATGCGTCACCAGAACATTGCGCTGATCCGTGTCAATCTGCATCGCCTGTACCGCCGCGCGCATGGCATCCGCATAGGTGTGCAGCTCCGACAGTTCCAGTCCGCTGCGCACCTGCGCCGGACGGACAAACGGCAGCAGATAAATGTTTACCGCACCGTATGCATCCGTCAGCGTCACGCAGTCTGCCTTGCCGTAATACGTACAGGAAAGATAAACGCGGCTGCTCTGCAAAATCCCCTTTGCAAACTCCAAACGCTCCGGAGAATCGTGATTTCCGCTGATAATCACAACGGGAATGCCCATGCGCACAAACTCGGTCAGAAAGCCGTCAAACTGTGCAACCGCTTCTGCCGAGGGCAGCGTTTTATCATAGACATCTCCTGCAA
>JAEDEU010000177.1 GCA_016293155.1 Clostridiaceae bacterium
TGGTCGGCCAGTGCATGAAGGCATCCAAGGGCAAGGCAAACCCGAAGATGATTAACCAGATGCTGGCAAAGACGCTGAACGCGCTGTAAAAGCAAAAAATACGACCGCTGAGGCTTCCTCAGCGGTCTTTTCCATATCTGTATATTTGTTGTGACGGCATACCGCATTTGAAAGCGCAATTTTCTCCGCAAAACGCGTAAATACGCCGCGCGAAACTGGACTTTTGTATGGTAATGTGATACAATAAACTGAATCATCCCGACGAGGAGGACAGTGTATGAACAGCAGGCTGAAGGCAGAGCATATGGACGATTTATTCAACGCCATTCTCTCCCTGCAAACGATAGACGAGTGCTATAATTTTTTTGAGGATCTGTGCACGATCAACGAGCTGCACGCGATGGAGCAGCGTTTTCAGGTCGCACGGATGCTGGACCGCGGACAGCTGTACAGCGAGATTGTGCAGGAGACCGGCGCATCCACGGCGACCATCAGCCGCGTCAACAAGTGCCTGACCTACGGCACGGACGGCTACCGGACTGTGATCGACCGCATCAAGCAGGAGGACGAATGAGCGAGTTTTCCGAATACGCCCTGCTGAGTGAATATTATGACCGCTTCACCGATGACGTACCCTACGAACGGTGGGCGGATTATTTTGAGCAGGTATTTGAAAAATATAACAGCAGACCGCACACGGTGCTCGATCTCGCCTGCGGCACCGGCTCGCTGACCCGCATTCTGGCGGAGCGCGGCTATGAGATGATCGGCGTGGATCTCTCCGAGGACATGCTCATGGTGGCGATGGAAAACTGTGCTGATTTGGAGGAGAACCGTCCGATTTTCCTCAACCAGTCCATGGATGCACTCGACCTGTACGGCACGATTGACGCGTGTGTATGCTGTCTGGACTCGGTCAACTATGTGACCGATCCGGAGGTGCTGCGCGAGGCATTCCGCAGAGTGCAGATGTTTCTGGTTCCCGGCGGACTGTTCTTGTTCGACATCAACACCCGCGCCAAGCTCGAGGGCATCAGCGGGCAGAGCTTTGTCCGTGAGGATGAGGACGTGTTCTGCGTCTGGCAGGCGATTGTCGAGGGCGACCTGTGCCGCTACGAGTTCGATATCTTCGAGCTGAACGAGGACGGCGCGTGGAACCGCTATCAGGAGCACCACGCGGAGCGCATTTACGAGCCGGATGAGCTGGTGGCTATGCTGAAGGACGCAGGCTTTTGCGATATCCGTGTCTGCGGTGAGCTTTCACAGGACGCGCCGCGCGAGGGCGAGCAGCGTATTTTCCTGACCGCCCGTGCGGATGTCCACAAATTAACGAATAACGAGGAATATATTCATGAGTGATAGACTGATTCGACTGATCTGCCACGATGCGGAAATCAAAATGACCGGCGTTGTGACCACCGAGCTGGTGGAGCGTATGCGCCAGATTCACAAGACCCTGCCGCTGGCGACTGCCGCGCTGGGCAGAACGCTTTCTGCGGCATCCATGCTGGGACGCGAGCTGAAGGACGAAAACGGCTCGCTGACCATCCAGATTCATGGTGACGGTCCGCTGGGTGCAATCACCGCGGTATCCGACTGCGATGGCAATGTGCGCGGCTATTTGCAGAATCCGGCGGCGATTGTGCCGCTCAAGCAGGCAGGCAAGCTGGATGTCGGCGCAGGCGTCGGTGCGGGCTACCTGATGGTGTCCAAGGACATCGGTGTGGGCGAGCCGTTCAACGGCATGGTCGAGCTGCACAACGGCGAGATTGCGGAGGATATTACCAAGTACCTTGCGGAGAGCGAGCAGGTTCCGAGCGCGGTTTCGCTGGGCGTTCTGGTGGACGTGGAGCAGAAGGTGATCGCGGCGGGCGGCTTTATGGTACAGCTCATGCCGGGCGCAACGGATGAGGACATCAGCCGTCTGGAGGCGAACATCGCGGAGTGCCCGTCCATGACCACCATGCTGCACAGCGGACTGGAGATTGAGGAAATCGCCGCGCGTGTGCTCGCGGGCTTTGACTTCGAGATTCTGGAGAGCGTGCCGGTCGAGTATCGCTGCAACTGTTCGGGAGAGCGTGTACACCGCGCACTCATCAGCCTCGGCAAGGACGAGCTGATCCGCCTGCGCGATGAGAAGGACGAGGAGATGACTGTCACCTGTCAGTTCTGCGATAAGGTTTATACCATCGGCAAGGACGAGCTGACGCAGATGATCGAGAGCCTGTAATTCATTCAACAAAATCAAGGCGTGCCACGCGAGTGGTACGTCTTTTTATGTGCATTCATGGAAACCGACTCGGGAAAATGCAAAAAAAGACCCGTTTTCCGGAGAAAACGGGTCGGGAAGATTGCGTTTTAGTCCTGATTGAACTTGCCCAAAAATTCCTTGATGCGCTGATTGTCCGCGCCGAATACCTCGTCCGGCGTGCCCTCCAGCTCGATATAGCCCTTGTCCATGAAGATGACATGGTCGGAGACATTGCGGGCAAAGCTCATCTCATGGGTGACGATCACCATGGTCATCTTTTCCGCCGCGAGATCCTTGATGATCTTCAGAATCTCACCGGTCAGCTCCGGATCAAGCGCGGAGGTCGGCTCGTCAAAGAACAGGATTTTCGGGTTCATCGCCAGTGCACGCGCGATGGAGACACGCTGCTGCTGACCGCCGGAAAGCTCGAACGGATAGCTGT
>JAEDEU010000178.1 GCA_016293155.1 Clostridiaceae bacterium
AAGCTGCTCCCGGAATCGCGCCTTATCCGCGCGGCTGATATGCGAAAACCATCCGCCATGACCCGCTGCAAGCGCAAGATTTTCCTCAATGCTCATGCCCGGAGCGCTGCCGCGCATCGGGTCCTGAAACAGGCGTCCGATTTTTTTGGCTCTGGTGTAGGCGGGCTGGAAGGTAATATCCCTGCCGTTCAGCTCTATTTTGCCGGAATCCGTCATGAAATCACCGCAAATTGCATTGAACAGCGTGGATTTGCCCGCACCGTTTGAGCCGATAATCGTCGCAAAATCTCCCGGCTTCAGATGCAGGGACAGACCGGACAGCGCGGTTTTTTCATTCACCGTGCCCGGATTGAATACCTTGGAAACATTGGTAAGTTTGAGCATCTCTCATCGTCCTCCCTTCGCATTCCAGCCGAACCGGCGGCAGATCATCGGCCAGCGGCTCTTGAGATACGGTCCGGAAATTGCCAGAATGACAATGATCGAGGATACCAGCTTGAGCATGAATGCCGGCATATTGAAGCGCAGCGCAATCGTATATACCAGACGGAATACGAAGGAGCCGAGCACGACACCGACCGCACGGCGCAGAATGCTGCCGCGTCCGAGGAAGGTACTGCCGATGAGCAGCGATGCCAGCGCAATCGTAACCATGCCCTGACCGATATTGATATCCACCGACTTCTGCGACTGCGCCAGCAGGCAGCCGGACAGACCGGTGAATGCGTTCGCAACACACAGACCTACCGTTGTGGTGAAGATCGGGTTGATGGACGAAGACCGGACCATATCCGGATTGTTGCCCGTCGCGCGGATGGCAAGACCCAGACGGGTGTTCAAAAATGCGGTCAGAAACAGAACGACCAGCACAACCGCGATGAGTGCGACAATCAGCACATACTGATCCTCCAGCGGCGTGTCCTTGACCAGCGCCTTCATTTTGGAGAATACGGTGTCGATCTTGTTCATATTCAGCAGCGAAGCGCCGCCCATCACACCGATATTGACCGAATACAATGCGGTATTGACAATGATACCCGCAAGCAGGCTGTCAATGCCCATACGGGTTTGCAGCAGTGCGGTGATGAAGCCGGACAGCACGCCGGCAAGCATTGCCGCCGGAATGGACAGGAACGGATGACCGGCAATCGCAACGACCGCGCCCACTGCCGCGCCCAGTGTAAAACAGCCGTCCGTAGACAGATCACACACATTCAGCATGGTATAGCTCAAAAACAGTGCCAGAACCGTCAGCGAGCAGATCAAACCCAGCTCCAGTGCGGTCTGTCCGAGAGACAGCGCAATTGTAAGTGACAAGGTGGATTCCTCCTTCTGTGTAAACGCGGGTCCGGAGAATGCATCCCCAGACCCGCCGGTTTCTTTATTTACGATATATCATTGACGATACATCAGCCTTCCAGATCACCGAACTCCTCCGCAGTCGTGATCTCCGCAACCTTGGTGCACAGCGGCTCAAATGCGGTTTTGATGGTCTCGAAGTCCAGTCCCAGTGCGGCACAGGTCTCCGTATTGACCGTTGCGGTGCCGTTGTCAAAGGTCTTAACCGGAACCTCTGCCGGATTCTTGCCGTTCAGCAGGATATCCGCTGCCATATCCGCCGTCTCAACGCCCAGATTTGCGTAGTCAACGCCATAGCCGACGAATGCACCGTTGAGGGCGAAGGAATCCGCGCCGGTGTAATGCGGAATCTTTGCGTCAATGAACTTTTCGTAGATTGCCAGCTCAGCCTTCATGATGGTGTTGTCCGTCGGGGTAAATACCGCGTCCACGCCGTCTGCAATCAGCGCGTCTACCGCCAGAGAAACCTCATCGGTCGTCGTGCCGGTGCGCTCGACATATTCGATATTGTTTTTCTCCAGATACTCCTTTGCATGTGCAATCGGAGTCTTTGCGGAGTCCTGACCCTGATCGTACAGCAGACCGATCTTCTTGGTGTCCGGATTGGCTGCCAGAATCAGATTCATGATGGAATTGGTATCCAGATAATCGGATGTGCCGGTCAGGTTGCTGCCCGGAGCCTCCAGCGATTCCACCAGCTGTGCATCGACCGGATCGGATACAGCGGAAAATACCACCGGAATCTCATTGTCCTCCGTTGCCGCCTGCATTGCCATTGCGACCGGAGTTGCAACGCCGATCATCAGGTCAACATCATTGACAACAAAGTCCGCGACGATCTGATTGAGCACGTTGGAATCCGCATTGCAGTTGTCGTAATCGACCTCAAACGCAACACCGTTTTCCTCGCCCAGCTCGTCCAGACGGGTCTGGATGTTCTCGACAATCTGGTTGAGGGAGGCATCATCGACATAGTTGCAGATGCCGATTCGATAGACCTTACCCTCTGCCGCTTCGCCGGAGCCTTCCTGCTTCTCGCCGCCCGAGCACGCCGCCAGAGAGGCAAGCATGGACATGGACAGTGCAGCTGCTGTGATTCTTCTGAAAAGACGATTGGTTTTCATGTTGGTTTCCTCCAATATTCGATATTTAGGCGGCAGACGAGTGCAATAAAAAATGGCTCCTCATCCCTACCATGGGACAAGAGCCAGTCTCCTGCGATACCACCCAAATTGACGTAAAACGCCCGCTCGCTTCATGCGCCGTCACGCACGCCCGATGGATAACGGGTGGGGTCCCGTCGGCGTCTACTCGGA
>JAEDEU010000179.1 GCA_016293155.1 Clostridiaceae bacterium
GCCGTCACGCACGCCCGATGGATAACGGGTGGGGTCCCGTCGGCGTCTACTCGGACAAAATCCTTTCAAGCCGCCCTCCGGAGTCCATTCACACGGCTGCTCCCCACTCTGATTCCACCATCCAGAGCTCTCTAAAGGTTCGCTGCGCCGGCTACTACTCTCCTTCACAGGTTTGATCGTTTTGATTGGTTTTATTATATGCATCCGTTTTTGCTTTGTCAAGTGGTCGATTGTAATTTTAAAGACCAGCGGAGGAAGTTTCTTCCTGCGGGGCTGAACAGAAACCGCCGCACTTGAATGGTTTCGCGGAATGTGCTACCATAGGAAGGGCGATTTTTCACCCCGTCGGAGGAAATATCATGAAAAATCTGATTTTTGAACATACGGAGCACGGCGCGGTGCTGACCGGCGTGAACGGCGCACCGGTGCACGCCATCGTGCCGGATACCGATTCCGGACAGCCGGTCTGCGCCATCGGACGCTATGCCTTTGCCCAGCACAGGCAGCTGAAAAGCGTCACGCTGCCGGACAGCGTATCCGCAATCGGAGATCACGCCTTTTACAACTGCCGGAATCTGGAGCAGCTGACGCTGCACCACGGCATTGAGTCCATCGGGGACGGCGCATTCAAAAACTGTGAGGCGCTGCGCCGCATTACCATGCAGGGAATGCAGCATATCAAGCACATCCTGTCCGACTTTCTGCATGAGATCACGCTGACGATGACCTTTGAGGACGGTCAGACCGCTGTGCTGCTGTTTCCGGACTATGACTATGAGTATCTGGAAAATGTGCCGCCGCGGGAATTTCGCTCCGTGACCTACGGCTCCGGCTTCTTTTACCGGATGTGCATCTCCAACACCTCTGTGGATTTCGAGCAGTACGACAACACCTTTGAGCGGGCGGTGCGCGAGGATGCGCCCGCAATCGTTCAGGCGATTGCCTTTTTCCGCCTGCTGTATCCCTACCGCCTGAGCCCGGCGCATCATGCCATATATTTGAAGTATCTCGCCGGACACATACAGGAGGTGACCGAAGCGGTGATCCGGCAGCGTGACATGACACGGCTGGAGCTATTGGTCGCGCACGAGTTGATGGATTCGGACACGCTGAGCGGCGCCATTGCGCTTGCCGCCGAGCAGGACTTTCCGGAGGCGGTCAGCCTGCTGATGGATCATCGGCTTGCACGCTTCGGAAGCCGCCGCAAACGCTTTGCCTTATAGGAGAATCTTTTGTGAACGCACTGCATGAGGAACTGATCCGGCTGGGCAATCGGATTCTGTCGCTGTCCCGCAGCGAGCTGTATCTGTCCATGCGCTTTCTGGATCTCGCGCTGTCCGCGCTGTCGTTCGAGCTGAATCTAAAGACCCGAACCATTGCCACCGACGGCGTACACATCTTTTACAACCCCAATTATCTGGCAATGTCCTATCAGGACGATCCGGTCGGCGTCAACCGCACCTATCTGCACATGGTGCTGCACTGCATTTTCCGCCATATGACCGGCTGCGGCGACCGCGATCCGGAGGACTGGAATCTGGCCTGTGACATCGCGGCGGAATCCATCCTGGACTCGATGGAATACCCCTGTGTCCATCGTCTGGTCTCCGACCGGCGGCAGCAGTATTATGATGCACTGAATCTGCCCGTCCTCAACGCAGAGCGCGTCTATGAAGCGTTGTCCGGTCTGCCCTATGTCACCCGTCTGGGCATGAAGAAGGAATTTGTGTCGGATGACCACAAATTCTGGGAGGAATTACAGGATCAGAACAGCGGTGAGCAGCCGAATCCCGAACCGTCCGATTCTCCCCCGCCCGACCGCGATGAGGTGGAGCAGAAGTGGCAGGACATCAGCCAAAAAACGCAGACCTCGATGGAAACCTTCCATCGGGAGCTGAATCTGCTGGCAGGCGATCTGTTGCAGCAGCTGCACATCGAAAACCGCCCGCGCTATGACTACCGCACCTTTTTGCAAAAATTCGCCGTCATGCGTGAGGAGGTCCGCATTGATCCGGACAGCTTTGACTACGGCTTTTACACCTACGGTCTTCAGCTGTATGACAACATTCCGCTGATTGAGGAGCTGGAATATCGGGAAGCCAAAAAAATCCGCGATTTTGTGATCGCAATTGACACCTCCGGCTCGTGCAGCGGCGAGCTGGTACAGCGCTTTCTCGAACAGACTGCGGCAATCCTGTTCGACAGCGGCAGCTTTTTCAGCACAGTCAATGTACACATCATCCAGTGCGATGCCGGCATTCAGTCGGATGTCAAAATCACCGACCCCGCACAGCTCAGCAGCCTGATGCAGACCTTTGAGGTCAAAGGCAGCGGCGACACGGATTTTCGTCCGGTATTTGACTATGTGGACGAGCTGATCCGCCGCGGAGAGCTGACACATATGCAGGGAATGCTCTTTTTTACGGACGGCTTTGGCGTGTTTCCGCAAAAGCGCCCGTCCTATGAAACCGCATTTCTGTTTCTGGATGACAACTACGCCGACCACATGGTGCCCCCGTGGGCAATCAAGCTGGTCATCGGCACAGACGATATCACCAAAGGATGAACACATGGATATTAATCGAGCAAAACAGGAAATCAAAAATTCCGTCCGGGCATATCTGGCAAAGGACGAGGACGGAAGCTATCTCATTCCGTCCGTACGCCAGCGTC
>JAEDEU010000180.1 GCA_016293155.1 Clostridiaceae bacterium
TTTAAGCTCGCCGGCGGAGCTTCTTTCCCACCCATTTGCGCGCCAGATCGGCGGGAATCACGGTAAACGCCAGCGCAGCCACGAGCAGCAGCTCATCCCCGCGCAGCGCGGAGGTGCGGAACAGCGCGCCGCCGAAGTAGATCAGCACGATCTGCACCACGGTCACGGTGAGCATGACAATCAAAAACGCGGGATTTTTGCCCAGGTTCGCCATGAGATTGAGCCGCTCCGTGCGCGCATTGAACGCATGGAACACGCCGCAGAAAATCATCAGCGCGAAAAACGCGGTCAGGAACGCGATCGGGTTCTCCTCGTACCGGAACCACAGCCGCGCCGCCGGATGCCGCAAAAACAGCACGCACAGCGCGATGGTATACCCTCCGACCCACGCGATCTGTCCCGCCATTTCGCGGCTGAGCACCGGCTCCTCGCGCCGCTTGGGCGCTTCGTGCAGGTAGACCGGCAGCGGCGGCTCTCCGGCAAATGCGATGCCCGCCAGCGTATCCATAATCAGATTGATCCACAGCATCTGCATGACGGTCACGGGTGTGTCGATGCCGATGAGCGGTCCTGCAACCGACACGCCGACCGCGCACAGGTTGAGCGTGAGCTGAAACACCAGAAACCGCCGAATGCTGTGGAAAATCGTGCGTCCATACAGTACCGCGCGCACGATGGATGCGAGATTGTCATCCGTAATCACGATATCCCCCGCCTCGCGTGCGACCGCCGTGCCGCTGCCCATCGCAAAGCCGACATCCGCCTTCTTGAGCGCGGGCGCGTCGTTGATGCCGTCGCCCGTCATGCCCGCCACCATGCCGCATTCCTGCGCAAGGCGCACGAGGCGGCTTTTGTCCTGCGGCAGCGCGCGCGCCACCACGCGCAGGCGCGGCAGACGATGCCGCAGCTGATCGTCCGAAAGCTGCGCCAGCTCGCGGCTCTCCAAAATTTCATCCGCGGAACCGCTCAGCATCCCCGCCCGGCGCGCAATCGCCTCCGCGGTCGCGCGGCTGTCACCCGTCACCATAACCAGCTGAATTCCCGCATCCTTCAAATTGCGCACCGCCTGCGGCGTTTCCTGCCGCATCGGGTCGCTCAGGCAGAGCAAACCGGCACAGGTCAGCTCGCCCAGACCGTTTTGGACAGACTGTGTTGTGGTCGCCAGCGCGAGCACCCGCTCGCCCGCCTCGGACTGGGTTTTGACAATCCGGCGCAGCTCTGCGGCGTTCCGGCAGTGCGGCAGCAGGACATCCGGCGCGCCCTTGACCAACGTCAGCCCGCGCGACGGAATGCGCACGGCGGAATATTTTCGGGCGGAATCGAACGGCAGATAGTCCTCCTGCGGCGCGGCGTAGCCGTGCGGCACGAAATTGAGCAGCGCCCGGTCGGTTGCATTGCCGCCGACCGCCTTTCCATCCGACCGTTGGGCACCCGTTCCGCAGGTGCAGAACAGCTCGATCAGCTCATACCGCTCGGGATTCATCCGCCGCAGCTCGCCTGCACTGCGGTATGCGGTCCCGTCCGGCGCAAAGCAGGTATTTACGCTCATGCGCCCCTGCGTAAGCGTTCCGGTCTTATCCGTGAACAAAATGGACAGGCTGCCCGCGGTTTCGATGCCGGTCAGCCGCCGCACGAGCACATGATCCTTTATCATCCGGAACATGTTGCGCGAGAGCACGATGGTAATCATCATGGGCAGCCCCTCGGGCACCGCGACCACCACGACCGTGACCGCCAGCGTCGCCGCGTGCAGCAGGTGGGAGGCAATCGCCTGTGCGCCGACGACCTCGCCGCTGAGCACGAACGACTGCGTCAGATCTGCCGCCGCAACCAGACCCGCCGCCGCGATGCCGAACTGACTAATCACGCCCGCCAGATGCTCCAGCCGCACGTGCAGCGGGCTCGGACGCGGTTCCTCCTGAATCTGCCGCGCCATGCCGCCGTACACGGTATCATCCCCGACGCGGCGCACCTCCATCATGCCCTCGCCGCCCGTGACCACGCTGTCGCGGTACAGCTGGGCCTCCCGCTTTTTTTCCACCTCCGCGCTCTCTCCGGTCAATGCGGACTGATCCACCGAGAGCGTGCCTTCAATCAGCACGCCGTCCGCCGGAATGCGCTCTCCTGCCTGTAAGTAGACCAGATCGCCCACAACCACCTCGGAAAACGGGATTTCCTTCATCAGTCCCGCCCGCCGCACGCGGCACACCGCCGCCTCTGCCTGCGCCTGCATCCTGCGGAACGCGGCATCACTGCCGTATTCGGACAGCGTGGACACAAAGGTTGCCAAAAATACCGCCGCCGCAATGCCTGCGGACTCGAACCACGGCGCGCCGCGCAGCATGAACAGCAGATTAATCGCCAGCGCCAGCAGGAGCAGGCGGATAATCGGATCTCCGAAGCTCGCGAGCAGGCGCGAGAAAAAGGTCTGCCGCGCCTGTTCGGTCAGCTCATTGCTCCCGTGCTTCATGCGGGACAGGCGCACCTGCTCCGCGGTCAGTCCGTCCTTCATTGTGCCGCCTCCCTTCTCCTGTCCATTCTATGCGCGGAGGCGGCGGTTCAGACTTGCATCCCCGCGCAAAATCTGGTATACTGGGTGCAGTTTGATATGGGGAATGGCGTTCTCCCCGGGCTGTGCCCGAACCGCATCTGATGCTGATGACACCTGCTTT
>JAEDEU010000035.1 GCA_016293155.1 Clostridiaceae bacterium
TTCGGAGCGGAACGGACATTCAGGTTTGCAGTGGTGTAAACCGTGGTAGTCTTTGCAGCTTCCGTTGTGTCCTTCACATACTTCTCGCTGACATAACCCTTGGAATCCTTGTACTTTACATTTACCCATTTTCCGGAGGTGCCGAGCTTTTCAGCAGTTGCGCCCTTCGGCAGGACACGTACAACCGAATAGGACGTACCCGGACCGGAGCGAATGTTAACATCAGTGGTTGCCGTTACACTGCCGGCAGCGAATGCACTGGAGCAGATGACAGCAGCAGTGATTACGCCTGTGGCGAGGATCTTAGACATTTTCTTGATTGCGAACATACTGATTCCTCCTAACGTTATAAAATTGTTTTGCACTCATTGCAGCCAATGGCTGAATGATCCACCGTACAAAGTTCATTTGAGTTCAAAACCGTTCTCATTGCCTCCTTCGGCAGACACCATGGTTCTCCTTCCTTCTTAATCAAAACATAACTATACCATGACATAAAATGATTACTAATGAAACGAGAGAAAGAAAGATTACAAAATGGTTTCAGTCAGAATTCAGAATGATTACAGCCTTGAATACAAACTTATCTTGAAGATAATATAACACTTTTGGAGAGGGTTGTAAATACTTTTTGTGCACATTCTACTATTTTCATAAAAAAACAGAGAGAGTTTGGTGATATTCACACAAACTCTCTCTGAGATACTTTTTGCCGTTTACAGATCCAGATAAGACGAAATCAGCTCCTGCATTAATTCGTCACGGTCGATCTTTTGAATCAGCGCACGCGCATTCTGATGACTGGTGATATAAGTCGGATCTTCAGAAAGAAGATAGCCCACAATCTGATTGATCGGGTTATATCCTTTTTCCTTCAGCGCCTCATAGACAGACTGAAGAACACGTTTCATTTCGGTGTTATTATCCTCAGCGATGCTGAATTTTCTTGTCCCCTCAAACATTGCACATTCTCCTTTCAGATATCCATATCATTATGCTGATTTTATCACAAATTCGGGTATTTGTAAACCGTAAGATATTTTTCTTATCCGCGGAGGACTGCGCCGAACTTGTCGCCAAGTGCCTTGATTGCCTTGTTCATCGCATCAATGCACTCATTATCGGTCAGAGTACGCTCTGCATGGCGCAGCTTGAGGGAGTATGCAACACTCTTTTTGCCCTGCGGCAGCTTATCGCCGCGGTAAACGTCGAACAGAGAAACGCTCTCCAGAATTTCACCGACGGCAGCCTTGATTGCCTTTTCCATGCTTGCAACCGGAATATTCTCGTCGCACAGAACTGCGATATCGCGGGTGGAAGCCGGGAACTTCGGCAGCGGAGCATACAGCTTCACTGCATCCATATGGTCGAACATAGCATCGACATACAGCTCAGCACTCAGAATCTCCTGATCAATACCGGTCTTCTTGGCAATCAGCGGGTGAATCGTACCGAATACACCGATTACAGTGTCACCGGAAAGCACCTTTGCGCAGCGGCCCGGATGATAGGACGGGTTGTCATTCACCGGCTCGAAGGAGATATCCTTGACATCTGCGCGGTTCAAAATGGTCTCGAGGGCACCCTTGAACTGGAAGAAGGACAGCGTGCCGTAGGAGCCGAGGGTGAGGACATGCTGCTCGTGCGGCAGTACATCCGGATCCGCCTTGCCGTCCTTGATCGACGGGGTATAGATGGTTGCGATCTCATACAGATTTGCAGCCGGATTGCGGTGGTTGAAGTTATGAGTCAGATTGTCCAGCAAAGTCGGCAGGGCAGTGGTGCGCAGAACCGAAAAATCCTCGCCCAGCGGGTTCAGGATGGTGACGGAGATGCGCTGCTCGCTGTCCTCCGGAAGTCCGATCAGGTCATACATCTTCGGGCTGCCGAACGAGTAGCTGATCGTCTCGTCAAAGCCGCAGGTGCGGGCAAGAGAGCCGAGCTTGCGCTCGAACAGCTGCTTTTCGGTGAGCGCACCCAGAACGGATTCGCCGGCATACAGGGTGGTCGGGATATTATTATAACCATAGATGCGGGCAACCTCTTCGGCAAGGTCGCACATGCGCTCAATGTCGATGCGGTAATACGGGACGATTACCTCGCCGTTTTCTACCGTGAAGCCCAGACGGGTCAGAATCTCGATCTGCTCCTCGTCGGAGAGGGACAGACCAAGTAGCTTGTTCATCTTGTCGCACTCAAGCGGCAGACGCTTCGGCTCGTGGTTGGAGTAGTCGACATCAATGACACCGTCGACAACCTCGCCGGCACCCAGCATCTCAACCAGCTCACAGGCACGCAGAACAGCCGGCATGGTGTTTTCCGGAGACAGACCCTTTTCAAAGCGTGCGGAAGCCTCGGTACGCATACCCAGCTTCTTTGCGGTCACGCGGACGGTTGCGCCGTGGAAGCAGGCGGACTCGAATACAACCGTCTGAGTCTTTTCGGTGATCTCGGACTCGAAACCGCCCATGACACCGGCGACAGCGGTCGGATTGGTGCCGTCTGCGATGCAGAGCATATCCGGGGTCAGCTCATGCTTCTGGCCGTCCAGCGTTTCAATGATCTCGCCCTCGGTCGGACGGCGGACGATGATCTTGCCGTCATGCAGACAGGCATAGTCGAATGCGTGCATCGGCTGACCGTACTCCAGCATGACATAGTTGGTGATGTCAACAATATTATTGATCGGGCGGACACCGGCAGCGAACAGACGCTCACGCATCCATGCCGGAGACGGCTCAATCTTAATGTTTTTGACCAGCTTTGCAGTGTAGCGCGGGCACAGGTCGGTGTCCTTGATTTCGATGGACAGATCGTCGCAAATGTTGCCGCCGCTGCCCTTAACAACCGGGTCGTGCAGCTTGAGCGGACGATTAAAGGTGGCCGCGGTCTCACGTGCCAGACCGATGACGCTCAGGCAGTCCGGACGGTTGGAAGTGATCTCAAACTCGGTCACATATTCATCCAGACCGAGTACCTTGCGGATGTCCATACCGATCGGGGTGGACGGATCCAGATGCAGCAGACCGTTCGGATCGCCGTATGGAACCTCGTTGAGCGTCAGTCCGAGCTCCTCATGAGAGCACAGCATACCGTTGGAAACCTCGCCGCGCAGCTTACCCTTGGTGATCTTGACACCGCCCGGCAGGGTGGACTTGTGCAGCGCAACCGGAACAATTGCGCCTACATCGGCATTCGGCGCGCCGCAGACGATTTGCAGCGGCTCCTCCTTGCCGACATCAACCATGCAGATGTGCAGGTGATCGGAATTCGGATGATCTACGCTGGAAATAATTTTACCGGTGACGACCTTGTTAATTTCCTCACCGAGATATTCGATGCCCTCGACCTTGGAACCGGACATCGTCAGGGCAGCATTGTACTCCTTCATGGAAATGCCGTCCGTATCGACAAATTCAGCAAGCCAGCTCATTGGCAGCTTCATAATGTATTCCTCCTAAGAATTGAAATGGCAGCAGATAAAATGTATTCCGTCAGTCGAACTGATGCAGGAAGCGCACGTCGTTTTCATAGAACATACGGATATCGTTGATCTTATAACGACCCATAACGATACGCTCCAGACCGATGCCGAATGCGTAACCGGAATATTCATTCGGATCAATGCCGCAGCATTCCAGAACCTTCGGATGTACCATACCGCAGCCGAGAACCTCGATCCAGCCCTCGCCCTTACACAGGCGGCAGCCCTCGCCCTTGCAGGAGAAGCACTGCATATCCATCTCTGCGGACGGCTCGGTGAACGGGAAGTGGTGCGGGCGGAAACGAACGACGGTCTGCTCGCCGTACAGCTTCTTTGCAAACATTTCCAAAATGCCCTTCAGGTCGGACATGGTGATGTTTTTATCGACAACCAGACCCTCGATCTGATGGAACAGCGGGGAGTGGGTTGCGTCTACGGCATCGCTGCGGAATACGCGGCCCGGTGCAATAATGCGGATCGGCGGCTTCTGCTTTTCCATAGTGCGCACCTGAATCGGGGAGGTCTGGGTGCGCAGCACAACATTGTCGGAGATATAGAAGGTATCCTGCGTGTCGCGTGCCGGATGATCCTTCGGAATGTTCAGTGCCTCAAAGTTATAGTAATCCAGCTCAACCTCCGGACCCTCGCCGATCGAGAAGCCCATACCGAGGAAGATATCCTTTACTTCATCCAGCACGACATTCAGCGGGTGCTTTCTGCCGACCGTAACCGGCTCGCCCGGCATGGTGACGTCGATGGTCTCGTTCTTGAGCTTGGCAGCCAGAGCAGCCTCCTCGATGCGCTCACGCGCAGCGGTCAGGCCGTCGTCGATTGCGGCGCGCAGATCGTTTACCATCTGACCGAATACCGGACGTTCCTCTGCGGACAGATTGCGCATATTCTTCATCAGGGCAGTGACCTCGCCCTTTTTGCCGAGATACTTGACGCGGACAGCATCCAGTGCGCGTGCATCGGCGCAGTCTGCCAGCGCTGCCTGTGCGGCCTCTCGGATCGCATTCAGTTTTTCTTTCATTGAATGATACAACTCCTTAACAGTCTGTAAAGCAAAAAAATAACCCTTCATCCCGAACAAAACAAGGGACGAAAGGCGTATCTCTTCCGCGGTACCACCCTGATTTCCGTCAAAAACGGACACTCAGCGCCTTGTAACGGAGGCAAACCGTCGATGCCTTGTCAGCACCGAAGCTCCCGAGGCGAACTTCGTCAGCTCATGCGTCAGACAGCTTTCAGCCGGTGGCTGTCTTTCTCTGGTGGCGCAGCGGAAATGAGTACTTTTCCTGTTCACAGCATTTGTCATATGAAATACACTTTTATTTATACCACAGTTCTCGGCAAAAAGTCAAGACACTTCTTGACAATACGGAATGGGGAGATTATAATAGAGCGAGTGAACGCAAAAGCGGTCATAAAATAGAAAAGTAGTTACGACGATGAAAAAGAGGAGTACACAGTGCTTTTGCTTTCAGAGAGAGGACGGTCGGTGCAAGTTCTCACAAACGCTGTGGAAGGTCGCTTGGGAGTCGTGCGTTCAGCCGTACCTGCGGGGAGGCGCACCGGCAGACCGCCGTTATCGGTCAACAAGTGCGCGCAGTCTGCGCGAATTCGGGTGGTACCGCGGAGTTAGTATGATCTTCGTCCCAGACAGGGGACGGGGATTTTTTTATTGCCTGATCCGTCCCGAGGAAAATCGTTATTATATTGTATTAATAGAAGGGAGCGACATTTCGTGACAAACGAACTGCCAAAGACCTATGACCCTTCCGCAACCGAAGACAAGCTCTATCGGTTCTGGGAGGAGAACGGATACTTCAACGCTGAAGTAGATGAGAACAAAAAGCCATATACCATTGTAATTCCGCCCCCAAATGTTACCGGACAGCTGCACATGGGTCACGCATTTGACGAGACCCTGCAGGATATCCTGATCCGTACCAAGCGTATGCAGGGCTATTCCGCACTGTGGATGCCGGGCACCGACCACGCAGGCATTGCAACCCAGATCAAGGTTGAGGAGAACCTGCGCAAGGAGGAGGGACTGACCCGCTATGACCTTGGCCGCGAGGAGTTCCTCAAGCGCGTCTGGGCATGGAAGGAGCAGTACGGCAACCGCATTATCGAGCAGCTCAAGAAGCTGGGTTCCTCCTGTGACTGGCGCCGTGAGCGCTTCACCATGGACGAGGGATGTTCCAAGGCGGTTAAGGAAGTATTTGTCAACCTTTACAACAAGGGGCTGATCTATAAGGGCAGCCGTATCATCAACTGGTGCCCGCACTGCATCACGGCGCTGTCGGATGCCGAGGTTGAGTACGAGGAGCAGGACGGCAAGCTGTGGCACATCCGCTATCCGATTGCGGGCACGGATGAATCCCTGATTGTCGCAACCACCCGTCCGGAGACCTATATGGGCGATACCGGTGTAGCCGTCAACCCGAACGATGAGCGCTATACCCATCTGATCGGCAAGAAGGCGGTTCTGCCGCTGATGAACCGTGAGATCCCGATCTTCGCAGACGAGTACGTTGAGATGGAGTTCGGTACCGGCTGCGTTAAGGTTACGCCGTGCCATGACCCGAACGACTTCGAGATGGGTCAGCGCCATAATCTGGAGCAGATTCTGGTATTCAACGACGATGCCACCGTCAATGAAAACGGCGGCAAGTACGAGGGTCTTGACCGTATGGAATGCCGCAAGCAGGTCATCGCAGATCTGGATGCAGCAGGATACCTGGTTAAGATCGAGGATCACAAGCACAATGTCGGCACCTGCTACCGCTGCGGTACGGTTGTCGAGCCGATTACCTCCGCACAGTGGTTCGTCAAGATGGCACCGCTCGCAGAGGATGCAATCCGTGTCGTCAACGAGGGCGAGATCAAGTTTGTTCCGGAGCGCTTCTCCAAGACCTATACCCGCTGGATGGAGAATGTACACGACTGGTGTATCTCCCGTCAGCTGTGGTGGGGTCATCAGATTCCGGCGTACTACTGCGATGACTGCGGCGAGATGACGGTTTCTAAGACCGATGTCACCGTCTGCCCGAAGTGCGGCGGCACACATATTCATCAGGAAGAGGACGTACTGGATACCTGGTTCTCCTCCGCACTGTGGCCGTTCTCCACACTGGGCTGGCCGGACAACACCAAGGAGCTGGAGTATTTCTATCCGACCAACACGCTGGTCACCGGCTATGATATTATCTTCTTCTGGGTTGCCCGCATGATCTTCTCCGGCATGGAGCATATGAAGCAGAAGCCGTTTGACACCGTATATATTCACGGTCTGGTACGCGACGCACAGGGTCGCAAGATGTCCAAGTCGCTAGGCAACGGCGTTGACCCACTGCTGGTCATCAAGGACTACGGCGCGGATGCCCTGCGCTTCACGCTGGCAACCGGCAATTCGCCCGGCAACGATATGCGCTATTCCAAGGAGCGCGTTGAGGCAAGCCGTAACTTCTGCAACAAGATCTGGAACGCATCCCGTTTCATTCAGATGAATCTGACCATTGATAAGGTTCAGCTGCCGGCTGAGCTGACCATGGAGGATAAGTGGATTCTGTCCAAGTTCAATACGCTGGTTCAGGATGTCACGACCAACATTGACAAGTACGAGCTGGGTATTGCGGCACAGAAGCTGTACGACTTTATCTGGGACAACTTCTGCGACTGGTATATCGAGATCACCAAGACCAGACTTCAGAACAAGGATGATGTGACTGCCTGCGAGAATGCGCAGTCCGTTCTGTGCTATGTTCTGTCCGAGACCATGAAGCTGCTGCATCCGTTCATGCCGTTTATCACTGAGACCATCTGGCAGGCTCTGCCGCACGAGGGTGAGTCCATTATGATCTCCGAGTGGCCGAAGTATGACGAGGGTCTGTGCTTCCCGGCTGAGGAGGCTCAGATGGAGCTGCTGATGGAGAGCATTCGTGCAATCCGTAACCGCCGTGCGGAGATGAACGTTCCGCCGTCCAAGAAGGCGCAGGTATTTGTTGTCACCGGGGACGATGCAGTCAAGGCAACCTTCGCCGCAGGTGAGGCATTCTTCCTCAAGCTGGCATATGCGTCTGGCATGACCGTTGCGGATACCGCTCCGGCAGATGCCGCAAAGATGGTATCCATTGTCACCGGCGACATCATGATGTACCTGCCGATGAACGAGCTGATTGACTTTGAAAAGGAAAAGGCTCGTCTGAACAAGGAGCTGGCAAAGGCAGAGAAGGATCTGAAGTTCCTGTCCGGCAAGCTGAACAATCCGGGCTTCCTGGCAAAGGCTCCGGAAAAGGTTGTTGCAGGTGAGCGCGCGAAGGCAGAGAAGCTGCAGGAGCAGATCGCAAAGCTGCACGAGAGCATCGCGGCACTCGGATGATTCAGGATACCTTGGCTGTGATTCATTCCCATGGCAGATTCAGCGGGCGTGCGGGGCTTCACCGCATCCGCGCCCTGCTGGATGCGTTGGGAAATCCACAGCAGCAGTTAAAGTTTGTCCATATTGCAGGGACGAACGGAAAGGGCAGCACGGCGGCAATGACTGCGAATGTGCTGGAGCAGGCCGGTTATAAGACCGGTCTGTTCGTTTCCCCGTATCTGGTTGATTTTCGGGAACGCATCCGTGTAAACGGCGAATATATCAGCGAAACCGACCTGATTGCCGTACAGGAAAAGGTGACTGCCGCAGAGGAGAACTTAACATTTCCGGATGGAGAGTGCATCGGCGAGTTTGAATATACGACCGCGATGGCGATGGTATATTTTGCTTCCGTGCACTGTGATATTGTTGTGCTGGAGGTCGGCCTTGGCGGACGCTACGATGCGACGAATATCATTGATCCGCCGGAGGCCTGCGTTCTGACCAGTGTGTCACTGGATCATATGGCGGTGCTGGGCAATACCGTGGAGGAAATCGCGGCGGACAAGTGCTATATCATCAAACCGGGCACGGATGTTGTCAGCTATCCAAAGCAGACCGGACACGTGCCGGATGTGATTCGCGCGCGCTGTGAACAGGTCGGCGCATCCTATCGACTGCCGTCAGATGCTCGGATTCTGTCATCGGATATCACCGGAAGTGACTTTGTGTATCAGGGAAACCCCTATCATGTCTCAATGATCGGAGAGCATCAGGTATATAATGCACTGACGGCGATTGAAGTGATCCACGTTTTACAGGAAAAAGGATACCATATCACGCAGGAGCACATAGCTGAAGGCATTCGCAGCACCCGTTTTGACGGCAGACTGGAAATTGTCCGTGAGCATCCGCTGACCATTCTGGACGGTGCACACAATCAGGACGGCGTGGCCGCGCTGTGCCGCGTACTGGATGAGCTGCTGTATGACAAACGGATTGTGATGGTGCTCGGCATGGTATCGGATAAGGCGTTTGAGGACTGTGCCGCACAGCTGTCCAAACGAGCAGATATGCTGTTTGCCGCCGCACCGTCGGACAATCCGCGGGCGCTGGACAGTGCCGTGATTGCACAGCTGGCATCCGAACACTGCGCACAGGTCACGGACTGCGGCACGCTGTCCGAGGCGATTGCACAGGCGCGGCAATGCGCCGGTGCACGGGATGTACTTTTGATCTGCGGCTCGCTGTATCTGGTCGGAGAAGCAAAAAAAATTCTGGATTCTTCCACTAAGTGACAAAAAATAAAATATTGATTTTCTATAATAAGACTGTCAAACACGCCGAATCGGTAACGAAGGGCGCGTGGACGGTCTTATTTTTTTGCCTAAGGGCATCGGTTCTCAGGCACATCCTGAAGGAGGGACAAGTATGAAGTTGACTCATCAGCGGGAAGCGGACGGGATTGTGATCCGCTACTACGGTGAGCTCGGTCATCACGAAGCGGCAAAAAGCATCGAATATCTGGAAAAAATTATGACACTGTATGCTTCAGATGCGATTATTCTGGATCTTTCCGGTATGACATTTATGGACAGCTCGGGGATTGCGGTTGTGCTCAATGCACAGCGCAATGTGATGGGCTTCGGACAGAGCTTTTGCGTGCGCAATGCCCCGGAGCATGCGATGCGTATTTTTCGTGCAGCAGGCATCCCGGCACGGGTTCATTTTGAAACCGTGCCGCTGACGGCGGGCAGTACAAAGGGGGGAGCGGAATGACGCGCAGACAGATTAATCAGATGAGCCTGAAATTTGACAGCCGTTCCAATAATGAGAGCTTCGCCCGCCAGACCGTGGCGGCGTTTGCCGCGCAGCTGGATCCGACCATTGATGAGCTCAACGACATTAAAACCGCCGTCAGCGAAGCGGTGACCAACTGTATCGTACATGCTTACCGGGAGCAGATGGGATACATAACCGTCACAGTGCGGCTGTTTGATACCAACGAAGTACAGATTACAATCAAGGACAGAGGCTGCGGCATTCCGGATGTAAAGCAGGCGATGCAGCCAATGTTCACGACGGGAGACAGTGAGCGCTCCGGCATGGGATTTACCATTATGGAGAGCTTTATGGATCGTCTGCGCATCACCTCGCGTCAGGGCATGGGAACACTCGTGACGATGACCAAACGCATTTCTATGCGTCCGAAGCGGGATGGATGATCGGTTTGAGCTGATCCTCCGCGCACAGCAGGGGGATAACGATGCCTGCGAACAGCTGCTGAAGGAAAATGCAGGCTTGATTTGGAGCATCGTCCGGCGCTTTACCGGACACGGCGTGGAAACGGATGATTTGTACCAGCTGGGAAGCCTCGGATTCCTCAAGGCGGTACGCAGCTTTGATATCAATTACGGCACACAGTTTTCCACCTATGCGGTTCCCAAAATCAGCGGGGAAATCCGGCGGTTTCTGCGCGATGACGGCATGATAAAGGTGAGCCGTTCGGTGCGGGATCTGGCAGTACAGGTGTCGCGTCTGCGCACCGCGATCATTACAAAAACCGGTACGGAACCGAGCATCGGAGAGCTGGCACAGCAGCTGGAGGTTACGCCGGAGGAAATTGCGATGTGTGAGAACGCAACCGCACCGACCGATTCTCTCCAGCGCGAGGTTGGAGAGGACGGCAGCACGATGGAGCGGATTCTGGGAGATGACGGCATTGAGGATAGTATCGTGGACAGCGTTGTTGTCCGCGAATGCATTCAGAAGCTGCCGGAAAAGGAACGCAAGGTTATTTTGCTGCGTTATTACCGCAGTCTGACACAGCAGCGCTGCGCGGAGCTGCTCGGCATCTCGCAGGTACAGGTATCACGCCTGGAACGGAGGGCAATTGCGCGGATGCGGGAACACATCGAGGTCTGACTTGTTCCGCGCTGCGAAATATGGTATACTTACTCCTGTCCGTCAAGGAATCATCTATCGGATAAGGAGCATACCATGCAGACAAATTTCGACATTCAATATGCTGCAATGCGTTCTGCTATCATTGAGCGGGAGTTTCCGCAGCTCAATGACAAGCAGGCAGAAGCAGTATTTCATACGGAAGGCCCGCTGCTCATCCTCGCAGGAGCAGGAAGCGGCAAAACCACTGTGCTCATCAACCGCATTATCAATCTGCTGCGGTTCGGAGAGGGATATTCCTGTGAATATGCCCCGGAGGGTGCAACCGAGGACGATCTTGCACTGCTGCGGGAGTATTTTGTCCAGCCGACCGAGGAGCTGCGAACAAGTGCAGAGCTTTTGTGTGCGGTAGATCCCCCGCGCCCGTGGAATATTATTGCCATTACCTTTACCAATAAGGCGGCAAAGGAGCTTCAGGAGCGTCTGGAGCGGGCGGTCGGTGCCGACTGCGCAAACCAGATCTGGGCGTCTACCTTCCATTCCGCGTGCGTCCGCATCCTGCGCCGGGATATCGAAAAGCTCGGTTACGGCAAGACATTTACGATTTACGATACCGATGACCAGAAGCGCGTGCTGACTGCGATTTTAAAACGCCGCAATCTGAATGAGAAGATCTTTGATGTGCGTACAATCGCCGGTCTGATCGGCAGAGCGAAGGACAATCTGCTGACACCGAAGGAATATGCCGCTGAGGTCAAGGGCGATGAATTCAAAACTACGGTTGCATCCATTTATCGGGAATACGCCAAGACGCTGCGCGAGTCCAATGCGTTGGATTTTGATGATATTATTATGAAAACCGTCCAGCTGCTTCAGGAGAACGAGGATGTGCTGGAGTATTATCAGCGCAAATTCCGCTATGTGCTCTGTGACGAGTATCAGGACACCAACCATGCGCAGTATGTGCTCATCAGCCTGCTTGCGGGCGGCTATAAAAACATCTGTGTTGTCGGTGACGATGACCAGAGTATCTATAAATTCCGCGGTGCGACCATCACGAATATTCTGGAATTTGAGCAGCAGTACCGGAACGCCAAAACCATCCGTCTGGAGCAGAACTACCGCTCCACGCAGAACATTCTCTCCGCGGCAAACGAGGTCATCCGCAACAATACCCGCCGTAAGGGCAAAGAGCTGTGGACAGACAACGGCACCGGCGAGAAAATTCGTCTGCATCGTTCGGATACGCAGGAGGGCGAGGCGGAATACATTGCGGAAACCATTCTGGACGGCTTTGCGCAGGGACATAGATGGGGAGAATATGCGATTCTGTACCGCAACCACGTGCTTTCCAACAATATCGAGAACGCGTTTAAGCGCAACAGTATTCCGTACCGCATTGTCAGCGGTCTGCGATTCTTCGACCGCGCCGAGGTCAAGGATATGCTGGCGTACCTGTGGGTGGTACTAAACCCGACCGATAATCTGCGCCTGAAGCGCATTATCAACGTGCCTGCACGCAAAATCGGTGCGCGCAGCATTGAGCTGGTCGAGCAGCTTGCAGAGCAGCATAACACCTCGATGTTCGACATTGCGGAGCGCGCCTCCGAATATCCGGAGATCGGCCGTGCGGCAAATGCACTGATGAAGTTTGCTGCAATGATCCGCAGCCTTCAGAAAATGACCGAATATCTGGCGCTGGACGAGTTTTATGAGCAGCTGGTGGAAGCGAGCGGATATGTTCAGGCACTCAAGGATAAGGGCGGAGAAGAAGCACAGGGACGGATTGAGAACGTAATGGAGCTGAAATCCAACCTTGCAGACTTCTCTGAACGTACCGAAGTCCCGACCCTTGCCGGCTTCATGGAGGAAATTTCGCTGTTTACCGACATAGACCGGATGGATGCGGAGTCAGATGCCGTGGTCATGATGACGATGCACTCGGCAAAGGGACTGGAATTTCCATATGTATTCCTCTGCGGCATGGAGGACGGCATTTTTCCGGGCTTCCGCACGATGGGCAACGAGGAAGATCTGGAAGAGGAGCGCCGCCTGTGCTATGTTGCAATGACACGTGCGAAGCGGGAGCTGTATCTTACCTGTGCAGAGCGTCGTATGATGTACGGTCAGACCCGTTACTCGCGCCCGTCGCAGTTTCTGGAAGAAATCCCGGGTCAGTATCTGGATTCCAATGTCACGAAAACACGTTCCGAGCAGGCAGAGGAACAGCAGGCGAAGACCTTTGAGCATACCGCGCAGCCGTTCCGTTCGCGCAGAGCATTTGATGTTTCCGCGCGCCCGGCCAAGGCGAAGGCAACCATTCAGGCCATTGATTTGAAATGCGGTGATATGGTCAATCACAAGGCATTTGGTCGCGGCATGATTACCTCGTGTAAGCCGATGGGCGGGGACATGCTGCTTGAAATCACGTTTGACCGGGTGGGCACCAAACGCCTGATGGCAAAATCCGCCATGCAGTTCATGAAGAAAGAATAACTTCATTACAACAAAAGCTCGACGCTCTGCGCAGATTCAGCGCAGGGCGTTTTTGCGCTGGTAAAAATGATTGGTGCCATCCAGGAAATAAATGAACAAAATTATTTTTTTGTACAGTAATATTGCGCATAGATAATACTACAATCGACTTCCCTTTGCGGATATTCTGTGTTATAATAAGTACAATAAACGGCGGAGGTACAATCGTGGAGAAAATTGCTGTAATTACGGATTCGTGCGCGGATTTGCGCATAGAAGATCGAGAAAAATATGATATTTTTGTTATCCCGTTAAAGCTTACCTTTTCGGACGGAACCTATTATGACGGTCTGGACATCACGGCGGATGAGGTTTATCGCCGCCTGCCGGTTGATTTGCCCAAAACCTCTCTGCCGGATGGAGACATTATTTTAAAAACCTTTGATGCGGTACGGGACAAGGGATATACCTGTGCGGTGGCACCGATCCTGTCCAGCGGATTGAGCGGAACCTATCAGCTCATTAAGATGCTGGCGGAGGAGTATACCGATGTGGAGATCAAGGTGTTTGATTCCAACAGCGGCAGTCTGGGCACCGGAGCGGTTGCTATTCATGCTGCGCGTCTGATTCAGGCCGGCAGAACCTTTGAGCAGATGCAGGATATTGTGCCGCGCTTATGCCGTAATACAACCGTGTATTTCAGCGTCAACACATTGGAATATCTCAAAAAGGGCGGACGTATCGGCATGATTGCCGCAGTTGCCGGTTCGATGCTCGGCATTAAGCCGATTATTTCCTTTGCGCCGAACGGACAGCTGGTCAGTGTTGCCAAGGTGCGCGGCAGAGCTGCCGCAATGAAGAAGCTGGTTGAGCTGGCAAAAAATCAGATTGAACCGAATAAAGCGTATAATATCATGTGGGCGCATGGCGGCTGCCTGGCAGAAGGCGAGCAGGTGCGCGATCTGCTGCAGGCTGCAGCGCCGGAATATCGTTCGGTGTACAGCGGCGAAATTGACGGCACGCTGGCATCTTATGTCGGCCCCGAACTGCTCGGTGCGGCAGTTCAGGTCCTGGACGATGATATGATTTTGGAATAAACAGGGAATAACTTGGCAGGACGCGTAGAATGCGTCCTGTTTTTATGGATGAGGAGATCAAATTGAAATTTTTTCATTTGGCGGATTTGCATATCGGAAAGCGTGTAAACGGGTTTCCCATGCGCGAGGATCTGGAACACATATTTGCGCAGATTTATGCATATGCCCAAAAGCATCAGCCGGATGCAGTGCTGATTGCAGGAGATGTCTATGATAAAACGCTGCCCTCGGCAGAAGCGGTTGCACAGTT
>JAEDEU010000036.1 GCA_016293155.1 Clostridiaceae bacterium
AGCCGCCAACCGTCAGCGCAAAGGTCAGCGACTTTTCATAGCCGGTTGCGGAGACTGTCGGCAAGGGCACCGGATTCAAAGGCACAATCACTGCAACCGTCACCATCCAAAGCGGCAAAATTGCAGACATCGAGCTGGAAAACGAGGCGGATGACGAGCCGTTCTTCACCAACGCGAGTGCACTGACCGATACCATCATCCAAGCACAGAATACGGAGGTTGATGTGGTTTCCGGCGCTACCTATTCTTCCAAGGGCATTCTTGAGGCCGTGGACAACGCACTCGCTCAGGCACTCAGCGAGGAGGAAATTTTGGGATATCCGGACGGGCTTTACACCGGAGAGGCAATCATCTCAGAGGGATTTGACAAAAATGCAGGTTATCAGCGCTATACTGTCACAGCGGTTGTCTGCATCGAAAACGGCAAGATCCACTCGGTCTCCGTCACAACGGATGATGATGTACAAAACAACGGCCGCAATAAACGCTGGATTGCTATGGCGTGTGATTCTGTTCCGTCCCAGCCCGTCGGTCTGACCGATCTCGGCGAGTGGGAATACGAAGCGGTATCCGGTGCCACCTATTCTTCGGATGCCATCCGCGATGCCATTCACAATGCGCTCTCCGCAATCTCAAACGGAGGTGAAAGCGAATGATGTCCGCGAAAAACAAAGGATTGCTCAGCACACTCAAAAAGAAGCAAAATCGTATGCAGCTTGCACGTGCCATCGTACAGCTCCTCTGCCTGATACTCACACCCGCGATTTTCTCTCAGGCGCTGAGCGGCGTCAAGTCGTTCTGCACTGCGGTTTCCGCGCGGCAGTTCCTCGGTTTTACCACCCCGATGGTGACGGCAATCGCACTGCTGATTTTCACCTTCCTGTTTGGACGGTTTTTCTGCGGATGGATCTGCGCCTTTGGCGCGTACACCGAGCTGATTCACGCGCTCTTTGCGCCGCTGCGCAAGCGGCTGTGCAAAAACAAGCCGCTTTCCGCGCCCCCATGGGCCGTCAATCTGAAATATGGCATCCTGACCGCGATTCTCCTGATGTGTCTGCTCGGCATTGAGCAGTATCTCTCCGGAAAAGACCCGTGGGAATGCTTTGCGCTGTTAGTCGGTCGAAATCCTTCTTTGATCCCGCCGATTGCAGGTGTCCTGTTCGCACTCGTCACCATCGGCAGCATCTTTTACAATCGCTTTTACTGCCGTTTCTTCTGCCCGCTCGGCGCACTGTTTGCACTGGTGGATCGTGCCCCGCTGTTTTCCATCCGCAAGCCGCGGGATGTATGCGGCAAGTGCCGCCTCTGCTCCATGAAATGCCCGATGGGCATTGAGCTGTATGCCATGGACGAAGTACAAAACGGTGAATGCATCAAATGTATGCAGTGCACCGCGCACTGTCCCCGCAGCAACAATCACCTCTCGCTCTGCGGCATACGCTTGCGGCATCTTCCGATTACGTTCGGCGCGGCAGCGGCACTGCTGCTGTTCTGCATCTCCACCACCGGTGTATTTTCTTCCGGCGCGGCACAGACGAGTGCAGCTGCTTCCTATACCGACGGCACCTACACCGGCTCCGGCGCGGGCTATAACGGCATCCTGACGGTTGAAGTCACCGTTTCAGGCGGCAAAATCACGGAAATCGAAATCACCGACACCTCGGATGATACCGCGTTTCTCAACAATGCTTCTGCCGGTGTCATTCCCGCTGTTCTTGCACAGCAGAGCACCGCGGTAGACACCGTGTCCGGTGCAACCTTCAGCTCGAACGGCATTCTCTCCGCAGTCGATGATGCACTGTCCAAGGCACAGTAACGAATGACTGCTGTATTCATTTGAATTTTTGGGGATAAAATAAGACCGCAGGGCGTTGGCCTTGCGGTCTTTTGCTATAACATCAGCTTTTTCACCGAAATGATGGAGCGAATGAAATCATGTGCCGATCCTGCCGGAACAGATCAATTGTCAGGGCTGTCGTGCTGACGGAGAATCGGTATTATAATCACCCGTTCCAATCGCTTGCGTACCGACTCCACCAGCAGCCCCAAAACGAGAATGACTGCAACCGCGCAGAGCAGATCAATAAATATCATCGGTGTCCCCTCGTATATCGGATTGTGAAAAATCCGGTTCCACCAGACAACACCGGAGCGCCCGCCGTGAAACAGATAGATGCCAAACGTGGCAGAGGCAAGCCCATTGATTACACGGTTTTCCCTCAGCCGGAGATTTTTGCACATCAGGAACAGTGTGACAGACAGCGCTGCCATCATGACCGTGTTCGGTCGCCAGAAATAAATCGCGCTGATCGGGAATACCTCCTCAAAATGATCGCCAAACCGTTCCCAAAATGCCATAAATGCGATCAAAATCGCCCAAAGCGCCAAATGTGTCAGCAGCCATCCCTTCCAGGTGCGCAGTCGGAACGGCGGATCGTATTTGCGGATATATCCCGCAAAGCAGTACAGTACAATCAGCCAGAAAAAACGGCTGTAATACCAAAAACCCTCCGGATTATCCTCCAACACTCCCAGAAGCGTGGGCAAAATGCAGAACACCGTCATCTGGAATACCAGCAGCCATCTATACTCCCCGCGCGAAAGTGTGTTCAGCAATCGGTTGAGGAAGGGCGCACAAAAATATAGCAGCAGATAAGCAGTCGCATACCACCAGATATGAAAGCTCAGCGGAAATACGATCTCAAAAAACGCCTGCAGATCAAATTCCTCCGGTTTGAGCGTATAGTAAGCCGCCGAGGACAAAACAGAGTAAAATAACACCTGCATCCACAGCAAAAATGCCTTTTGAGCCCGAAACGGGCGCTCCTGTGCCGATAAGAAATATCCGGAGAGCAATCCAAAGCTGTTCACGCCCAGCTCACCGAAGTGATAGAACACATCAATCGCCAGCTTCCCGCCGCCCTGCATCTTCTGCCACGTGTAATCTGCGTTCCATGTATAATGGAACACCACGATCATCACGATAGCCAGCACCCGAAGAAGCTCGAAATTACTGTCCCGCCTGCGCATCAGTTTTCTGTGCACAGGCAGATCAGCGCGGGATAAATCTCATCCGCAGAGGCAAGCACGCCGACATTTGCCTGCTCCTGTGCCTGCGCTGCATTTCGAAATCCGAGACCATAGGTCACTGCCAGAAAATCCATTCCCGCCTGTTCTGCACCGATTGCGTCAAAAACACTGTCACCGATGAGCACGCTGTCCTGCTCTGGAATATTCAGTGTACGGCACACTCGGTGCAGGAGCACTTTCTTGTCACAGCCGGCGCTGCCATCAAACGCACAAATACAGTCGAAATAGTCCGATACACCTAGATTTTGGAGCATTTTTTCTGCAAATCGCTCATGTTTGAGCGTCGCAAGTGCAATCCTGATTCCTGCATCCTTCAGGCGGCGCAGTGTCCGCTCCATACCGTCATACAAATGCGCGAGATACATCCCCTTTTCCTGATAAAGCTCACGGTAAATCTGCATTGCGCGTTCGGAAAGCGCCCTGTCCATACCGTAAACCTTGCGGAAACCGGCATCCACGTGCCCCCCGATCACTCCCTCGTACTGCTCGCGCGGTGCGGGCACATAGCCCAGCTGCGCTGCGCCGTGATCGTAGCAGTACAAAATCCCCTCAGAGGTATCGGCAAGCGTGCCGTCAAAATCAAAAATTGCCAGCCGCTTCATTGTCATTTCTCCTTTGCATGTGCGATGTAATCCTTGAGGCGCCGCTCGGTCGCGGCAAGCACGCCCTCAAGCACGCGAATCTTTTCGCGTTCGGATTCAGAAATCCCGTGTATATCCACGGTCAGTCCGGTGTATTTCAGTTCTTTTCTGCTGTTCATCCGGTTCACCCTTTCCAGTACCTTATCGTTGCTTGAATAGACATAAACCACCTCACTGCTGCCATCCGAGTAATCCAGCAGCAGCGGACGCACACGGGAGAACACCGTGTTATCCTCCCCATCAAAATACAGATGCTGCTCCTGCTCATTCAGAAAAATCACCGTACCGCGCTCTTTTTGGAGAATTGCTTTGACCACGCGAAGCTTATCGAAAACAGTTTGATCCAGCCGGTCGGAGATCACATAGCATTCCGCGCCGTCCTCCAACGGCAGAAAGGCACATGCCTCCCCGCACAGCTCACCGAGCAGCAGTTCATTTGCATCCGTTGCGGCAGTATGTACATCCAGCTCACGGAGCAGCTGGGAAACTGCATCATAACGCACCAGATGTCGATAATCATTCAGTATCCGATCGTCAAAGCTGACTGCACACTTGGCACTGCCGCCGAGTGAGCGCACCGCAGTAGAGTATGCCGCAATCGCCTTGTCAAACACAACATTTGCACAGAACGGCAGCAGCTCGGATGGCATGGCAAACGGCAGCACAGTCGCATCCCCATGGAAGATTTCATCATAGCATCCCGCGATATCGTCCGGATGCGGCTTGATAACGATGGCTTTGTCCTGTAGGAAAATATCTGCAAACAGCGTGTACAACCGGTGCTGTTCCTCCAACGGCATCAGTCCCAAATTTGCAAAATGCTGCGTCAGGATCAGTCCCGCCGGAGACGGAACGGCTTCGCGCTTGCAGCCGAAAAACGCCAATACCCGGTCTAATTCCGGCAGCTCCAGGTTCTCCAGAATCTGCACCACAGAGAAATCAGTCATTTTGTCGTTCTGATACCCCGGCTGCTGCCTGTTGACATCGGCGAAAATCCGCTGTGCGCAGCTGTTGTCACCGAATAATCCGAGCATATCATACAACTGCCGCTGTGTTTTGTTGCGGCTCATGTTCGAAAGTGCAAATTCACGGTCGGACAGCACACCGCATCCCTCTTCAAAGCAGCTGTACGGCAGCTTTGAGGTGACAACCATCCACCCAAACGGGAAATGATCGGGACACAGATACAGCTCATCCTGTGCCGTGACCGGAACAGGGAGCCGCTTTTTCATTCGATGACAGCAGATCTTCAGCGTAACCGGAATCGGTATCCTGCGCCGTTCCAGACTGCGGGACAGATCCATGACCTCGCCCTCCGGCAGCAGAAAAATCTCGTCAAAAATGCCCGATGCCCGGTATCTGCCGATAAATGCCACGGAATTTTTATGGATATCTGAGAGCAGGAGCACGGTTTTGCGCTCGGTCGGATGCGTCATACAGTGCAGTACACAGCAGAGGATATGGTAGGTTGTCAATGCGTAATAAATTCTCATATGCGTCACCTTACGTATTCGTTACGGATCAGATCGGCGAGCGTACCGGTTTGATAGCCGCTCGTGCCAACGGCACGGTTGACCGGATAGTCAGCAAACAGGTTTTTGAAATATTTGATCTGGGAGATCACGAAACGTGCGACTTCATACGCATCACGTCCACTGATGTTGTACATACAGGGATACTGCGCAAAGGCAGCGAGGTAGTCCGCTGCAAAATCACAAATACCGGACTGAATTTCGCGGATCATATCAAATCCCTCGGTCTCAGGGAGATCAAAGGAGTACGCGATTTCGCCGTTCTGATCGTAATAGAAGCCGGTAAAGGACGGGGACGGAGAAGCGAGCATGATTTCGATCAGCACGCTGTACAGCCGCCTTACAGAATGGCTCTTCTTCAAATCCGTATTCAGGCGCTGTGAAAACAGATAAGCATCCATTTTGCCGTTCAGCAGCGGAGCCTCAATGATGTTCTGATCGTGCAGGTAATTTGCGCCTGCAACCGCTCCGGTCACCTCGCAGCCGAGCTTCCACTCCTCTTCGATGAGATACCGCAGCGCAGAAAATCCGCTCGCCGCCCAGCCGACATCAATCAGGCAGATCTTTTTTGCATCGCCGATTTTCTGCGCATAGTACTGCTTTGCCGCTCCCGCTCCGGCATCACGCTTTTTATCTATCAGAGACCAGTTGCTGATAAAGCACGCGACTACGCTTTCGTAATTTTCCTTGGTGAGCACAGTATCCTCTGAAAACCCGAACTGCATGAGACGCTCAATCATCTCCTCCTGATCCATCGCTTCACACAGCTCGCGCAGTGTGAGCTGCTTGGAAATCTTATATTTGAGGAAGCGCAGCAGGTATTCGTTCCGGAACGCGCCAGAGGTCAGAGTGGTTGCCGCCGCACGCGACCAGTAAACATACTCCGTCGTATCTTCCGGAAACATCCGGTCATAAACCTGCTTCAGGATATCGCCGTCGCGCGAGAGAAAGAACACCTTGTCAATATGCTCACGCTCCACCTTCTGATGGATAAAATTACAGTATCCGAGCACAAACAATCCCGCATAGCTGTAGCCGAACTCATAATAGGCGCTTGCCTTACATATGCCGCTGCACAGCTTATTGTTCAAAATGCCGCGGTATGCCGAACCAACCAGCGCGGTGAGGTCATATGCTCTGTGACTTCCGCCCAGTGATGCAACATTGCGCATGAACACCGCTTCCAGACCGTGCTCTTTGGCACTCGTGACATCCGCAGCATAGCTGTCACCGATATGCAGAATGCGTTTGTTCGGGTATTTTTCCTTTACCATGTCATATAGTCCGCCTTGCCGCTTGGACACGCCGTATTCATTCGAGACGATCAGCTCATCCGGCTCGAACCCACATTTTTTCACCATTTGGGCGATAGACTCCGCAGGCAGATACATATCAGTCACAGCAATGACCTCCTTGTTCAGGCTGCGTGCAAGCTGATAGATCTGCTTCAGATAGGGATGCGGCTGCACGAGAGCCAGCTCGATCTGCGCCTCCACTGCCGCGCCGTAGTGCGGGTCAACAATGAAATATCGGCTGAGCTGCTGATAAATTTCCACCAGTGTGACCTCATTCGTACCGTTTTTCTCCAGATTTCTTGCCCGTGCCTGCTTTTCCGCAAGCACACGGTAACGGTAAAAGCCCGGGCACTTCAGCCTTTCTCCAACCAGATAGAACACCGCTTTCGGATCATCAAACGGACGCAGCAGCAGTGTGTCAAAGACATCGAACGAAATCACATCGTGTACCAGTATCTTTTTCGCCATAAACGGATAGCTCAGACGCTTGATATGCTCGGTCTCCGGTTTATCAAGATACGGTCGGGTTGTATAATTGCGCCGCTTTACCGCACTGACGCGGTTATGCCGCGGACCGCTTCCGGCAAGCGCCGCAATGGATAGAAAAAACAGATATACCGCTTTGCGCGGGGCACACATATCCGGCTTACCCTCTCGATAAAACGAATGCAGCACCCAGCCATTCCATGTTGTAGCGGCGCGGACGATCTTTCGTTTGACGCGGGATGCCCTTTTTCGGACAGTGCAAAGCCCCGCTTGCAAAAAATTCATATCTTGTTATCCTTTCCGCTCCGCAGCACCGGCTGTGCGTATTTGGAGTCCGTGATAAACGTCAGCTCCAGCTCTTCTGCACGTTTCATCAGCTGTTCCATGATTTCTGCGTTCTTGGTTTCTATCGCCTGCTTCTCAATATAGGCCTCGTAACGCGAATCAAAATAATTCTGCGTACCGACTTCAAATCCGTCAAAGCCCGCGAGCGCAGCACGCCGGACACTGCACTTAACCAGCAGCTTGAGCAGCATGGTGCCCGCGCTGTCGGACGCATAGACCGAGGTGTTGGTCAGCGAAGCGTAATTCACCACCCATGTATTCGTATCATCCGATTTGAGGTTGGAGGTAAGCAGGAGCTGCGGACAGCTGCCGCTCGGCAGCATTTCCAGCCGCTTGGAACTTGTGACAAAACAGAGATCCGCATCCAGAAATTGAGGAACAAAGTTAATACTGATGACAAACGGACGGTGTACGCGAATATATTCGTGAATGCGCTCCAGCTGTGTTTCCACCGTTTTTCCGGGCGCAATGACGAGGATTTCTCTGCCGTCGAACAGGCGGCGCAGGTAATCCACCGTCTCGGTGTCATCCACTGCGTTTTTCTGGAAGGTCTGATACAGCTGCTTAATCAACGCGCCGTCAAAGCGTTTGCGGCGCTCCACAGGAATCTGATCCAGAATCTCCCGGATACTGCCGCCGCTCAATGTCTGCTTGGAAATCAGATAAGAGGAATAGTTCGGATGGCAGCGGCTGATCGCGGACAGATAATAGGCTGAAGAATAACCCCACGGATTGGAGACATAAATGCTGGACAGATATTTATCGGACAGCTCCAACAGCGGTACCACATCGTAGTCTGTGCTGCTGTCGCGGTTGAGATAGTCCATAATCAGCTCAGAGCACAGATTGCCTGCGCCGCGTCCCATACCGTTGACACTGCAATCGATGATTCTCGTTCGTTCCGTTTTGTATTCAATCATATGCTGTGCGTTGGCAAAAGCCATTTGCAGGTTGTTGTGTGAATGGAATCCGATGCGGATGCCCGGCTTTAAATTGTAGTCCGCGAGGTACAGCTGACGCTGCAAATCACGCGGATACATACAGCCGAGCGTATCCACAATATAAAATGCATACGGCTCGATCTCGTTTGCACGAAGCATCAGACTGAGCAGTTTGTCATCCGAATAAAACGAGCTGCCGACCGGCTGCAAAAACAAACGATATCCCTTTCGTTTGATGATCTGTCCATACTCCAGTGCCTTGTCGATCTCATCCGAATGAAAGGTCAGACGGATGCCGGAAAGACGGCAGCTGCTTGCATTCGGCAAAAGGTCCGGATGGATTTCCTTTTCACCAATGGCGATCATCCCGACGTACATACAATCTGTTTCGGGCAGCAGCGCATCAATCTGCTCCGGAGAAGAAAAAATGGAACGATCATGGTCATACAGCTTGTCCGACAAAAATCCGCATTCGATGATATCCGTGCCTGATTTCGCCAGATTAAACAGGATATCTCGGATTTCCTCTTCACCAAAATTCCAGTTGTTGATATATCCGCCGTCACGCAGCGTGCAGTCCAACAGTTTTATATTACTCATCTCGTCCACCGTTCTTAATATATTTATCGAGCACGAGCTGAGCAATTTCAAAATCAAACGGCTCGTTGATATCGCACGCCTCCGCAAAATCCACCTCAAGCAGGCACGGGTGATCGCCGGTGCGTCTGCCCTGCTCCATGATTAACTCCTTGGGAAAAATATACATACCGGTGGTTTCGGCAAACAGATTTCCGATATCCTGCGTGCGCGGAATATGGGTATTGTCATACAGCGGTTTTCCGTCCAGCCAGACAAATTCGTTCAGTCGGCGTACTGTCATCGCGCTGTCATATTCTCCGCTTGCAACCGCCCGCAGACCCTTTTCCATCGTGGCGGCAGAAAGAAATGGTGCGGTCGCATGTGTCATCAGATAGCACTCTGCATCCACATCCGTGCAAAACGAGCGAATCACTTCCAAAATCGGAGTGCTCTGCAAATCCAAACGCTCATCACGCTTCAAAAACTGTATCCCCTTTGGCAGATACGGGATGATTTCCTCGCTGCTGCAGTATACATATGCGGCGTCCAGCCCGCGCACCTGAGTCAGCGTATTCAGAATGTAGGAAATCAACGGACTTCCGCCCTCAAACGATTTTGTATTTTTGCCCGGCAGACGCTGATTATTCAGCTTCACGGGAACGAATGCGACGGTTTTGTATCTCATAAAAAAATCTCCTTTTTCTTCGATCGTATTTTTCAGCCAGTCGGGCTGCAGTAGATTCCTCTATCGGCTGTGCAGTAATGCGCAGGTCGGCTTTGGTGTACCGCAGCCTCCGGCTGATTCTCAGCGTGCACAGTGCTTCTCTCTGCATTTGGCTGCGGCAGTACACATAAATTCGATGAAACATCGGGCGTACCAGTGCATCCTGATCCGGTATCAGCTGGATTCGAACCTCAACCGCTTCGAGCAGCGTTTCGGCCGTCACACGGTCGGCATAATGCGCGGTGTCCAAAAAAACGCCGAGATCGTAATCTTCCCGACCGTTCTCAAAACACACCCCGCTGTCCACAAGCAAGCGTTGCGGGCTTGTCCCTTCGGATACACCGCGTGCCCGCAGAAAGCATTGCGCCGGAACAGGATCTACACCGTGGTATGTAATACCACCGTCAAATCCGATATGCTCCAACACTCGCGCAAATGCATAGTACAGATGAAGCTGCTCATATCCGCTCTCTGTACCCGTCCCGAACTCGTAGATCTCCTCGACAAACGAGCACAGCCCGCCGATAGAGGTTGAGCTGATGGTCAGCGCCAGATCGGGAGGCGCATCAAACGCAAACGGCAGCAGCTCGGCATTGATCTCGCGCGGAAGGATCTCACAGCCCGGCAGCACGCGTTGGTAATCCAACCACTTGTCGCGCGGATGGGGTTTTACTAAAATATGACAGCCATCTGCGATATAATCTGCCAGCAGCGTCGTAATCTGTTCCTGAATTTCCAGCTCACTGACGGCCAGTGTTGTCAGATACTGTGTGAGGAACAGACAGTTCGTTCGATCCGGTCTCATCCGGATCGGGCGCACACCGTAAAAATCCAGCAGGCTGTCGCGCATTCCGGCATCCATACCGGAAATCGCATCATAAACAGAGAAATCCACCGCACGCGGCTCATCAAAGCCGTCCTGTTGTTTTTTCAGATCGCAGAGAAAGCCGGTTACCATACTGCTCCGTCCTGCACCGTTTAGCCGATTGCAGATGATATAATTGGTCAGATTGATTTTTTTGATAATGTTCAAATATCGTTCCTGCTGAGAGAGCATTCCGCTTGCATCTTCAATGTAAACATACGGGATGCGATTACGCAGCAGATAAACACCGAGCGACCACTGATCCGAACCGACATATCGCTGCTTGCAGCTGCGCAAATCAAAGTCCAGCCATCTTTCAAAGGCATTGCAGATATTTTCGATTACCCGATGAATCTCCGGTTCACTGCTGCTCTCATCCAGTGCACGTCTGCGCGACAGCTTAAACCGAGCCTCCGGAATAATTTTGACAAATGAAAACCATCCGTTCTCGGTCATCCGCTCCGCCAGCGCGCACAGCTGAACCTTTGGCTGGAGATACTCTGTGACGAACAGACAGCACTCCTCCTCCGGATGTATGGTCAAGCGGTGGCAGATGACATACAGCAGCTGATACATTGTGTTAACGTGATATAAAATCATACCGTCTCCCCTTGGCTGAACAGCCGCATCACCTGAGGCTGAGCCGCGTCCAGCAGCAGCGTTCCGCACCGCTCCAGTTCCTGCTCTAATACGCCTGCGTGCCGTGAAAGCCTGCGAAAACAGCTGCAATAGTCCCTGATTGCGTCCTGTAAGATCGTTCCAACCGACGGCAGTCCTCCCTCATTCATCAGCACCCCGTACACCTCTCTGTGCCGGTCAAGTGCTATGGCAAAGTAGTCACACAGCTCGTCCGCACCCCCTCCAAACGTGCACTTCACATGGAATTCCTCCTGCATCAGCCGCGGAAGAAAATCTTCCTCGCCCAACCGAGTTTGTATCTGCTGTTTTTCTCCTGCAAGGCGATGTGCTGCTGCATAAACCACCGGTGCAAGGTATAGATACGCCGTCTCATATTCCGGCTGCTCTGTATGCAGCCCGGTCAGCAATCCCCTGTCGAGCACGTGCAGATAGACATCCGCAAATCGTCCCTTTGGCAGCGGCGTTTTGATCCGCTGTGCAATAAAGGTGTCCGAAATATAAAAATACGGCTCGCAGCCGCAGTACAGAGATGGCTTTAGAAAGTGCTTGAAATCGCTGCTAAGCGCCGCTGAATTTCTTCCGGACACGATTTTCCGCAATACCCGTGCTTTACTGCATCCCAGATCCCCGGTCGTATGTACTGTATGGAATGGGATTCCCTTTTGCCGGAGCACCTCGGCAAAGGTCTGCGCACTCAGACTGGTTTCTGCAACTATATGAATCGGCATATCTCCGCAGTGCAGAATCTCCACCGCCCGCGCAGGATATGGATTGATATCAAGCAGTTCTTTGAGCATTTTAGTTTCTACACCAGAATCGACCGACTCCCCCAATTCCGCACTGATTTTTTCATAAATCACCTGAATGGGGCGATCTGTCCGGTCATATTTCGCACGCAACTGTGCAAATCCCTTCAACCGCAGCCGCTGTCCGACCGCTCGGTAGAACTGCATGGTATCCATCGGCAGCTCCAGTATGCTGTCCATCGCATCGACATAAGCACACTCGCGTTTGAGCGCCGCCATGATAAATTCATGCACCCTGCGTCTCCGAAAGCATTCAGACAAGCGTGCGGTTCCGGGAATGGATATTCGTTTTTTCCTGCAAAACGGCAGTCGGTAAATCACATTGGCACGCAGCAGCTTCATGCCGAATGCAATCGGCGAGTGAGATGCCTTCTCCGGTTCTGCACTGCGCAGCTGTGTGCAGTAAAAGTGGATATCCTCATTTCCGTTGATCATCCATTTATATAGCTCGTTGATTACAGTGGGGGAAACCAGCATACTTTTCTTCATTCCTCATACAGTTCATCATTCTATAACAATATAATGCATCATGGACACACCATCTATCTTTGCCGTGTTAGAATAAGGTTAAATTTCCATCAAGAAATATTGGTGCAGCCTTCAGCGCGAACGGCATTCTCTCCGCAGTCGATGATGAACTATCCAAGGCACAGTAACGAATGACTGCTGCATTTATTTGAGCCTTTGGGTATAAAATAAGACCGCAAGGCTTTTTGCCTTGCGGTCTTGCTATTGGTGGAGACAAGGGGGATCGAACCCCTGACCTCTTGACTGCCCGTTGTTGTCTCTGTCTGTTGTACGCCATAAATTGCGGTGTATTGTTCTGTAAACCCTGCATTATACAGACAAATTCTGTTGTATTTCAGCAATCACAGTTGCAATCATAGCTGTAAACAAAAGAAAATAACCGCCTAAGCTCCCACATAGACCGGTTATTTTCTTTGACCTAATATGAAGGACGCACCGTCCATCGTCGGTGTGTCTCCCTTTTGTATTCTTATAAGGCGCGATGGATATGGAGCGCATCCTAGACTTTCACGTTCGCTTCGAGCAGATTCGCCTTACATAGATAGGATTTGAAATAGCGTTCATGAATGGTATGGAAATTTTAAGCTAAAATAAGATTTAATCGCATTTTAGCCTTGACGCCTTGTTTGCTTTAAGCTAAAATAAGATTATATCGTATATCTGCCCAAGGAGGTAATTGGCATGGCTTATATCAAAAGAGATATTGAGGATAAAATTCTTGCTCTGTCAAAGGAGTATGCTTGTATTCTGATTACCGGTACCCGTCAGGTCGGCAAAACCACTGTATTGAAGCAGCTTATGGATGACAACCGTGAATATGTGACCTTGGATGATATGGAAGAGCGCGGTCTTGCCAAGAGAGATCCCGCCATGTTCCTGCAAATGCATTCTACCCCCATCATGATTGATGAGGTGCAGTATGCGCCTGAATTGTTCTCTTATATCAAGATTCAAATCGATAACGGAGCTGCCCCCGGCACCTATTGGCTTACCGGCTCACAGGCATTCAAGCTTATGGAACTGGCGCAGGAGTCCCTGGCCGGCCGCGTTGCGATCCTGCATATGTCCAGTCTCTCGCAACACGAGATCCACGGTTCCGGAGAGTGCAAGCCCTTTACGCTAGATTTGGCGGCGCTGAAAGCCAGAGAGCGCACAAATGCTCCTGCGGATATCGCACAGATTTATGAGCGAATCTGGAACGGCTCCATGCCCGGTCTTGTCAGCGGAAAGTTTACAGATCGTGATGTGTTCTATGCCAGCTACCTGCAAACCTACATCGATCGCGATGTCAAAGAGCAGGTGCAACTTGCCGATCCGCTTCTGTTCCGGGACTTTGTGCGTGCAGCCGCCTGCCGCGCAGGACAGATGTTAAACGTCCATGACATTGCGCAGGACGTCGGTGTGTCTGACGATACCGCAAAGCGCTGGCTTCAGGTACTGGAAAAATCGGATGTTATCTTCTTCCTTCGTCCTTATTCCAACAATCTGTTGAAGCGCACCGTGAAGACACCTAAGATGTATTTCTTTGATACAGGATTGGTAGCTTATCTGACTCGCTATTCTTCACCGGAAATATTAGCAAACGGCGCGATTAACGGCGCAATTCTCGAAAACTACGTTGTCTCCGAACTGCTGAAGTCTTACCATAACAACGCCAAGGATTGTCTGTTGTGGTATTATCGAGACCGCAACAGCAACGAAATCGATATGGTTATCGAGAGCGACGGTATGCTGCATCCTCTGGAAATCAAGCGCTCTGTTAATCCCAGCAACGGATTAATTAGCGCTTTTGCCCATCTGGACAAAGCTTCTGTTCCTCGCGGAAACGGCGCAATCCTCTGTATGCGTCTCAAACTGTCCGCAATCAACAGCGAGAACTTTATCGTACCTATTTGGATGATCTAGAGCGTATCTGAAAACTAAAAAATGCACAAAAGTCTGACATGTGTTATACTG
>JAEDEU010000181.1 GCA_016293155.1 Clostridiaceae bacterium
GCCATCGCTCCACAAACAGCAGCCGCCTTTGTTCTCCCGCTTCGCGCGGTATAATGCCTGATCTGCCCGCTTAATCAGCTCAGCAGACGGCTTTTCATCCTCTCCGCACAAGGCGATGCCTCCGGAGCAGGAGGCCGGCAGCTGTTCTTGCGCGAACCTGTCGTGAAATGCTCTGCAAATGGCTGTTCCCTTTTTCATTACAGTCTCCACATCGCTCAGATGCTTCAGGATCACCATAAATTCATCCCCGCCGAAGCGGCATTGGATATCTTCTCCCCCGGTCTGTCGGAGCAGCAGCTCGGCAAAGGCGCTGAGCATCCGGTCTCCCATATCGTGACCATAGGTGTCGTTCACCATTTTCAGGTCGTCCAGGTCGAATAAACACACTGCCAGAGGCATATCCTCCTTCCGCAGAGAAGCTATGGCAGCCTGCAATCCTCGGCGATTGAGCACACCCGTCAGAGGGTCGCGGTTCGCCTCGTCCTCCAGAGCGCTTTCACGCCGATGGAAGGAGGCAACGTATATCAGTCGCTGGATCCGCCACCGCAGATCAAACAGAGGATGACATTTGCAGAGGAAGTCATCCGTCTCCATAATCAGCGGCAGCCTCTCTGCCGTTTCGCCGCCGGGTATGGTCGCCAAAACGGGGAGCTTCCAAAACGCAGGCTCCTGCCGCAGGAGCTTTAGAAGTGCTTCGGCGCCATTCTCCGGGAGTGTCATGCTCAGAATGACCGCGGAAATCCCGTCATCCCCGCACGATCGGATACACGCAAGAGCGCTTTCTCCATCGGACGCTTCCAGTATCCGATACTGCCCCTCAAGAGCCCGTCGAACCCGCTCCCTGTATCCGGCGTCTTCATCCGCCACCAGCAGACTCCGTATCCCCAGCTGTTCCTGTGGTCTCTGTGGTTCGGGGCACGCAGGGTGTTCGGAGCACGCAGGGTGAGGAGTCTGCTCTTTCAGCAGTTTTTCAAATTCTTCGACAGGCATGGGGCGGGCGAAGAAATATCCCTGAACATAGTCGCAGCCCACGTCCCGCAGTCGATTCACCTGATTCTGAGTCTCTACGCCTTCTGCCACCACGCTCAGACGCATCCGATGCGCCATCGTAATAACGTCATTCAGAATACTCTCCTCCGGAGATTTGGCGATTTCGCTCTGGATAAATTTCCGATCCAGCTTCAAAATATCCAGCTTCATTTGGCTGAGCATATTCAAAGAGGAGTATCCGCTTCCAAAGTCATCCATCTCAGTGATAAAGCCCTGTCTGCGAAGCTCTGCTACGGTGCTTAAAATTTTGGCAGAATTCTCCGCATAGGCGCTCTCCGTGATTTCCAAATGCAGGTGTTCCGGGTCAACGCCGTACTTTTGTGTGATTCTCAAGAGTGTGTCTACCAGATCGACCTGATACACATCAGCCCGAGATACATTGACAGACACGGGCAGAAGCTGATATCCTCTGTCCTGCCACTCCCGGAGCTGGGCGCATACATGTTCCCAGACATATTGATCCAGACGGGGAATAAATCCATTTTTCTCAAACAGAGGAATAAACTCTCCCGGAGGCATAAAGCCCCATTCCGGATGGTTCCAGCGCACCAGCGCCTCCGCTCCCGCCAGAAAAGCGCCCTTCAAGCTGTACTTGGGCTGGAGATATACCACAAACTGCTCTTCGGCGAGAGCAGTCTCCATGGCGTTGGTAATCATCCGCTCCCGCAGCAGCTTTCTGCGGAGAGAATCATCATACACGGCAAAGTATTGATTGTACTGTCCCTTAATGCTGTCCGCTGCCAGCAGCGCCCTGTCGCACATCTGCTCCACGGGGACAGAACGATCGGTGATCTCATAGATGCCCCAGCGCATCACCACGCTCTTCATAAGAGGCGATCTCTCCTGCTCGGAAATGCTCCCAAAATGTTTCCGATCCGCCAGCTCCTGCTCCCGCTCTTGAAGACAGAGGAAGCGATCCGCACTGAAGCGACCGCAGAAGCCGGTGCTGCCAACCATGCTTTTGGTAATGTCAGCGATCTCCTTCAGCAGCCGGTCGCCCTCCTGCGTTCCAAAAATGTCGTTGACCAGCTTGAAGTTTTCAATATTCGAGCAGACGATGCAGTAGTCCTTTTCCGGATGCTCCAAAAGCTGCTCCCGCACCTTCTGAAAAAAGAATTCCTTGCTGTAGAGTCCAGTCATCCGGTCATACTGGAACTGATTGACCATGGCGGCGGTCTCCCGCAGCTTGATGAGGCTGGCCACCCGATGCAGGATTACCTGGGAGCGGTAAGGCTTTGGCACATAGTCTGTGGCCCCGTGCGCCAGAGCTGATATCTCATCGTCCTCGCTTTCGCTCTGGGTCATCACGATCACCGGAATCAGGGAAAGCTCCGCATCTGCCTTTACATGCTTCAGGAAGGTGTACCCGTCCATCACCGGCATCATCACATCCAGCAGGATCAGCGCGATGCTGTCCTTATTCTGACGCAGGACATCCAACGCCTCTTGACCGTTTTCCGCCTCCAAAACAAAATAATAGTCGGAAAGTATCTCGTACAGAATTGCGCGGTTGAGCTCGTTGTCTTCTACAATTAAAATCCGTTTTTTCTGTCTCATGTCAATTTTCTCTTTCTCTTTGTATGGA
>JAEDEU010000182.1 GCA_016293155.1 Clostridiaceae bacterium
GCGCTTGTCCTTGGACTCGCCGAACATGACCAGATAGCCGAAGCCCGCGCCCGAGCACAGTCCGGCAATCGCCGCGCCGAAGCTGATGCTTCCGCCCGCGAACAGCTCGGTCAGGAATACCGACACTGCACAGCCCGGAATCAGACCGATCAGACCGCACAGCACCGGCTGGAAAATACTGCCGCTCAGCAGCAGGCTGCCGATGGCATCCTTGCCCACCAGATCAAAGGCAATCTCGATCACCAGCATGAACACGAACAGATAGACCGCCGTGGTAAGCGTGCGCCAGATAGTGCTTCCGAGCAGGTTGACGCTGGTGCAGTCACAGCCCACATCCAGCTCGATCTCCTCATCCGGCAGCTCCTCCATTGCCTTGGTCTCGCTGCGGAACACGGTTGCGCGCAGAAGATAACCGCCGATGACTGCAATCACCAGCTTGCACACAATCAGCCAGCCCGCGCTCGGCAGCAGCTCCGGCTTGGAAAGCAGGATGGGCAGCGCCTCATCCGAGGTGGACAGAAATACCGCCACCACGGTCGCCGGCGCGAGAAAACCGCGCGCATACAGCGCCGCACTCGCCGCGGAAAAGCCGCACTGCGGAATCACACCCACAATGCCGCCGAACAGCGGCCCCAGACGCTCGGTCTGCATGAGCAGATTGGGCACCGCATTGATGCGGGACTCCAAAAAGCCCGCAAGCAGATACGCTAAAAATAAAATCGGCAGGGTCTTGACCAGATCCAGACCGACCTCCAGTAAAATATCCAGCAAAGAGTTCACCTCATAATACATGCAAAATCAGCTTCGGAAGCCGCCGCTCCCGACTTGGTTGATAGATAAATACTATTTTAGTATACCATATTCCAGAAAAACAAAACAGCGGCAGATTTCATAGAGTTTGATGTTATACGCCGCTTACTTCTGTAGTTTTCCACAGCATCGCAATCGGTTCACCTTTTTGTTTTCCCCTTGACAAACGAACAAATATTCTGTATTATAATTACAAGAACAGTTGTTCTGTAACATGTAATGGTATGGATACCATTTGAAATCTTCAGGGAGGTGTTTTCATGACCTTAAACGAGATGTCCGAAGAATATCTGCGCAATGTCGCCGTACTTGAGCGCCAGGTGTGTGAGCTCAGAGAACGGCTGGACAGCCTGACCCCCTCAGAACAGTATCAGGCGAAGCGGCGAATCTGTACACTGGAGCAGATGATTTCCGAGGGACGGGCAACCGCCCATTATCTCGCGCATTATTACGAAAGGAGGGTTCCGGTTGAGCAGACCACAAAACGGCGCAGAGGACGTCCGCGCGGTTCGAGAACACATACAGACCTTCGGAGAAGATATCCGAAGGGCGTTATTCCAAGCTATGGCACAAGAACTCACTCCTCCGGAGTATCAGGCCTTCGTGCTGTGCTGTCTGGAAGATATGACGCAAAGTGAAGTTGCCTGTGCACTGGATCTTTCTCCCTCGGTGGTCTGCCGGCGGGTCAACTCCGCACGCGGCAAGCTGCGCAGTCTGCTCGGCTACCGCGATACCACTCCCCAGCTCAAGCGCACCTAACAAAGCAAAAAGCGCACTTCTGCGGAAGTGCGCTTTGCATTTTGAATCTGTTCAGCTTTCCTGAGCGCTGTCAATGCTCTTTTTGCGTTCGCTGCCGTCGCGCAGCAGCTCACGCAGGGCATCCGCGTCCTTTTTCTGAATCGCATCGCGGTACTCACCCAGCCGTTCGATCAGACCGTTCAGCTCTGCCAGCAGCGGCTCGCGGTTTTCCAAAAACAGCTCGGTCCACATGCCTTCATTCAGACGTGCCACGCGGGTCAGATCCTTATAGCTGCCTGCGGAAAAACCCTTGTGCCGCACCGCGGACGGGCTCTTGACAAACGCATTGGAAACTACATGCGGCATCTGAGAGGTGAATGCGATCATGGAATCGTGCTCCTCCGGCGTCGCAAATACCACCTGTCCGAAGCCGATGCTGTACGCCAGCGCCTCCATTTCGCGCAGGGCATACTCGGTAGACGCCTGCGTCGGCACAACCACCATGCTTGCGCCCTCAAACAGGCTCTCGTCCGCATAGTCATAGCCGGAAAACTCTCTGCCTGCCATCGGGTGCATACCGACATAGTAGGCGTGATTTTCCCGCGCCAGCGGCGAGAGATGCTCATCCAGATACGCCTTGACACCACATGCATCCGTGATGATGCAGCCCTTTTTAATTTTTCCGGTGTGCTGACGGATAAAATCCACGCACAGCTCCGGATACAGCGACAGCATAATCACATCCGCTTCGCTGATGTTTTCCTCCGTGCCGATTTCGTCAATCGCCCCCTCTGCCAGTGCGCGCTCCGCGACACTGCGCGTGCGATTGAAGCCGATCACACGGTAATCCGTATACGCATGAAATGCCTTTGCCAGCGAGCCTCCGATCAGGCCCAGACCGACCACTGCAATCGTTTTTTCCATAGTTCGTTCCTCATTTACTCGAAATACTCGAAGAAAATAGCTCTGCTCCGCAATCATTTTGACGATTGCTTTTCTTATTGTACTTCACGGGATATGCTTTGTCAATTAACGATTTAGCGCAGAAAAGTACGGAAACCCGGCACTTTCTTGTACA
>JAEDEU010000037.1 GCA_016293155.1 Clostridiaceae bacterium
ATTCACACCATAAAGCCGCTCCGACAAGGGGCGGCATTTTTGCGGGCTGCCGCACGACACCACCGCCCGAGGAGCGCAATGATATGGTATTGCCAAAGCGAAAACCGAATCGGTTGAAAAATTATGATTACAGCCAGAACGGCGCATATTTTATCACCATATGTACCAAAGGCAGGCAGGAAATTCTGTGGGGCGGCACCGACTCCGTAGGGGCGCGCATTGCGCGCCCGACAATGCGGTTCGATACACCCCCGAGGACACATCCGATTACACCGCCTTCCCTGTCAGAATGCGGAAAAATTGTGGACACCGGCATCCGGAATATCCCCCTGCACTATACATCTGTATCAGTGGATCAATACGTCATCATGCCGAATCACATCCATTTGATTTTAATGCTCCGTTATCATGGGGACGGGCGCGCAATGCGCGCCCCTACGGTCTCTTCGATCGTTAATCAGCTGAAAGGATATACAACCAAACAGGCTGGTTTCCCTTTGTGGCAGAAATCCTTTCACGACCACATTATCCGAAACGAACGAGAATATCAGAAAATCTGGGAATATATTGTCACAAATCCGCTCAACTGGGAAAATGACTGTTTTTACAACAACAAATCAACAGAAAAGAGGTAAATGGAACCATGGACGACTATTTGCGCACCCATGCAGAAATTGATCTGGACGCAATTCTTTATAATATCCGCCTGATGAAGCGCAAGGCGGGCGGCACACCGGTCATGGCGGTCATCAAGACTGACGGCTACGGTCACGGCGCTGTGCCGATCGCGCGCGTATTAAAGGACGAGGTTTCCTATTTCGCGGTCGCCACCGTGCCGGAGGCGGTCGAGCTGCGCGATGCCGGCGTGACGCTCCCCATCCTGATTCTGAGCTACAGCTCCCCGAAGCAGGCGCGCACACTGATCGAGCACGACATCACCCAGACCGTGTACAGCTGGGAGCTTGCCAAAGCGCTCTCGGACACTGCCGTCTCCATGAACCGCACGGCGCGCATCCACATCGCACTGGACACCGGTATGTCGCGTATCGGCTATCAGGTCACGCGCGAAAGCGTAGAGGAAATCGCCCGCATTTGCGCCCTCCCCAATCTGGATGCCGAGGGTCTGTTCACGCATTTCGCCTGCGCCGACGAAACCGACAAGACCTTTGCCCTGCATCAGATGGAGCAGTACGATTTGTTCTGCTCGTGGCTGGACGAGGCGGGCATTTCCTTCCGCATCCGCCATGTGTGCAACAGCGCAGGCATTATGGATTTTGACCATCACCGGTTTGATCTGGTGCGCAGCGGCATTGTCACCTACGGTCTGTATCCGTCCAACGAGGTGGATCACAGCGAGCCGTGTCTGCGTCCTGCTCTCACGTGGAAATCGCACGTGATCCATCTCAAAACGCTGGAGGCGGGCAGACACATCAGCTATGGCGCGACCTACACCACCGCCGAGCCGCGCGTCATTGCCACGGTTCCGGTCGGCTACGGCGACGGCTATCCGCGCTCACTGTCCAATAAAGGCTGTGTGCTGATTCACGGTCGGCGTGCGCCGATTGTCGGCCGCGTCTGCATGGATCAGCTGATGGTGGATGTCACCGGCATTCCAGATCTCCGCATCGAGGACGAGGTCGTGCTGATCGGACAGCAGGGCGGCGAGACGCTCCTGCTCGACGAGGTCAGCGCGCTGTCCGGACGGTTCAATTACGAGTTTGCCTGTGACATCAACAAGCGGGTGCCGCGCATTTATTATCGGAATGGGCAGGAAACGCAGTCCGACACACTTTGACCGACTAAACACCATGTAGAAACGGTGCTGTTTTGATGAGATTTTGCACGTTTTTCGGTTTTGACCGAATTTCCGCAGGAATCATTCGGTAAACTTGCAGGCACCTCTGCTTTTGGTTCATTTTTCCGCACTTTTTGCATATCTTCTGTGTATATTCCTGTTGTGTTTTTTCCAACTGCGCCATCTTTTGGATGTGCGCAGTTTTTTTCATTCATTTTTAGCATAAATTCATGCTTTTTTTGAATTCTCACTTTTCCCTGTGAATTTACATATTTGTCTTTTTTGATACACTTTTTCCTTTTCTTTTCTGTGTAAATTGTAGTAAAAAGACAATTTTTCATGCGAGGCGGTTTACATTTTCTGTTTTGTTTGATAAAATGGTTACGTGAGCGGAAAGGTCTATCTCTCTTTACCTTTCTGCGATTCCGAACGCGCACTTGGGTTGTCTGCCCTCCGCGGTGCTCTCTGGGATAGGAGCAGCTCGACAGCTTCCCGCTTATGTCCGTCCGGATAACTGAAGTTCATATGAAACATAGGAGGAAACACTACATGGCAAGAAAAATGAAGTCCATGGATGGTAACACTGCTGCGGCTCACGTGTCTTATGCGTTTACCGAAGTAGCAGGCATCTATCCGATCACTCCGTCCAGCCCGATGGCAGACAACGTTGACCAGTGGTCTGCACAGGGTCAGAAGAACATCTTCGGCACCACCGTTAAGGTTGTCGAAATGCAGTCCGAGGCAGGCGCAGCAGGTACCGTTCACGGTTCTCTGGCAGCCGGCGCTCTGACCACTACCTATACCGCATCTCAGGGCCTGCTCCTGATGATCCCGAATATGTACAAGATCGCAGGCGAGCTGCTTCCGTGCGTATTCCACGTTTCCGCAAGAACCGTGTCCACCCACGCACTGAACATCTTCGGCGACCACTCCGACGTTATGGCATGTCGTCAGACCGGCTTCGCTATGCTGGCTGAGACCAACCCGCAGGAGGTTATGGATCTGTCCGCTGTCGCTCATCTGGCAACCCTGAAGAGCCGCGTACCGTTCATCAACTTCTTCGACGGCTTCCGTACCTCCCACGAGATCCAGAAGATCGAGGTCTGGGACTACGAGGATCTGAAGGAAATGTGCGACATGGATGCTGTTGAGGCATTCCGCAAGCACTCCCTGAACCCGGAGCGCGCTGCAATGCGCGGTTCCCACGAGAACGGCGACGTATTCTTCCAGCACCGCGAGGCTGCCAACAAGTACTACGAGGCAGTTCCGGCAATCGTTGAGGAGTACATGGACAAGGTCAATGCCAAGCTCGGCACCGACTACAAGCTGTTCAACTACTACGGCGCACCGGACGCAGAGCGCGTCATCATCGCAATGGGCTCCATCTGCGACGTCGCTGAGGAAGTTATCGACTACCTGACCGCTCAGGGCGAGAAGGTTGGTATCGTCAAGGTTCGCCTGTACCGTCCGTTCGCAGCTGACAAGCTGATCGAGGCAATTCCGGCAACCGCTAAGAAGATCGCAGTTCTGGACCGCACCAAGGAGCCGGGCGCTCTGGGCGAGCCGCTGTATCTGGACGTTGTCACCGCTCTGGCAAACGCAGGCGTTTCCGCTACCATCATCGGCGGCCGCTACGGTCTGGGCTCCAAGGACACCCCGCCGGCAAGCGTATTCGCTGTATATGAGGAGCTGACCAAGGACGCTCCGAAGCGTCAGTTCACCATCGGCATCAACGACGACGTTACCTACACCTCCCTTGAGGAGAAGCCGTCCCCGAACACCGCAGCAGAAGGCACCATCGAGTGCAAGTTCTGGGGTCTCGGCGGCGACGGTACCGTTGGTGCAAACAAGAACTCCATCAAGATCATCGGCGACCATACCGATAAGTACGTACAGGCATACTTCCAGTACGACTCCAAGAAGACCGGCGGCGTAACCGTATCGCACCTGCGCTTTGGCGACAAGCCGATCAAGAGCCCGTACTACATCAATAAGGCTGACTTCGTAGCCTGCCACAACCCGTCCTATGTCATTAAGGGCTACAAGATGGTCAATGACGTTAAGCCGGGCGGCGTATACCTGATTAACTGCCAGTGGTCTCCGGAAGAGCTGAACGAGCATATGCCGGCTGAGGCGAAGCGCTACATCGCTCAGAACAACATCCAGCTCTACACCGTTAACGCAATTGATCTGGCAATCCAGATCGGCATGGGCAAGCGCACCAACACCATCCTGCAGTCCGCATTCTTCACCCTGGCGAAGGTTATGCCGCAGGAGGAAGCAATCGGCTACATGAAGGCTGCTGCTACCAAGTCCTACCTGAAGAAGGGCCAGGATGTCGTTGATATGAACCACAAGGCAATCGACATCGGCGCTTCCGCATTCGTTAAGATCGACGTTCCGGCTGACTGGGCTACCGCAGAGGACGCTCCGAAGGCTGAGGCTCCGGCAGGACGTCCGGCAACCGTCAAGATGGTTACCGACCTGCTCGATCCGATCGGCAGAATGGACGGCGACTCCCTGCCGGTATCCGCATTCACCGATTACGTAGACGGTCAGTTCGAGCACGGCGCAGCTGCTTACGAGAAGCGCGGCGTTGCTGTTACCGTTCCGTCCTGGGATGAGACCAAGTGCATCCAGTGTAACCAGTGTGCATATGTCTGCCCGCACGCTACCATCCGTCCGTACGCTCTGACCAAGGACGAGCTGGCAGCAGCTCCGGCAGCTACCAAGTCCGCTCCGTTCAAGGCCGGCAAGGGCAAGGGTCTGTACGAGTTCACCATGGCTGTTTCTCCGCTGGACTGCATGGGCTGCGGCGTCTGCATCGGCGTCTGCCCGACCAAGGCTCTGACCATGGTTCCGCAGGCTCAGGAAGCTGCTCAGCAGGATGTCTTCAACTACATGGTTGAGGAAGTTACCACCAAGGCTGAGGTAACCGATACCAAGACCGTTAAGGGCAGCCAGTTCAACAAGCCGATGCTCGAGTTCTCCGGCTCCTGCGCAGGCTGTGCCGAGACCTCTTACGCTCGCCTGATTACTCAGATCTGCGGCGACAGAATGTACATCTCCAACGCGACCGGCTGTTCGTCCATCTGGGGCGGTCCGGCTGCTACCTCTCCGTACACCGTCAACAAGGACGGTCACGGTCCGGCATGGGCAAACTCCCTGTTCGAGGACAACGCAGAGCACGGTCTCGGCATGTACTTCGGTCAGAAGGCAATCCGCAGCCGTCTCCAGGAGAAGGTCAAGGAGATCGCTGCTGACGAGCGCGCATCCGCTGAGCTGAAGGCTGCTGCTGACGCTTACTTCGCAACCGCTGAGAACGGCGAGGCAAACGCTGAGCCGACCAAGGCACTGCTGGCTGAGATCGCCAAGGTTGCAGAGGCAGGCTGCCCGCTGGCTGCTGACGTCATGGCAAACAAGGAATACCTCGCGAAGAAGTCCATCTGGATCTTCGGCGGCGACGGTTGGGCATACGACATCGGCTTCGGCGGTCTGGATCACGTTCTGGCATCCGGCGAGGACGTCAATGTCATGGTATTCGACACCGAGGTTTACTCCAACACCGGCGGTCAGGCTTCCAAGTCCACCAACATCGGTGCAGTTGCTCAGTTCGCAGCTGCCGGCAAGCAGATCGCAAAGAAGAGCCTGGCTGAGATCGCAATGAGCTACGGCTATGTATACGTTGCTCAGGTCGCTATGGGCGCTAACATGAACCAGACCCTGAAGGCAATCGCAGAGGCTGAGGCTTATCCGGGACCGTCCCTGATCATCGGCTACGCTCCGTGTGAGATGCACTCCATCAAGGGCGGCATGACCAACTGCCAGTCCGAGATGAAGAAGGCTGTTGACTGCGGCTACTGGAACATGTTCCGCTTCAACCCGGCTCTGAAGGCTGAGGGCAAGAACCCGTTCATCCTGGAGAGCAAGGCTCCGGCAGGCGGCTACCGCGAGTTCATCATGAACGAGGCTCGTTACTCCGCTCTGACCCGTTCCTTCCCGGAGCGCGCAGAGAAGCTGTTCGCAGAGGCTGAGGCAAACTCCGTTGCACGCTACGAGCACCTGCTCAAGCTGCAGGAGATGTACGCACCGAAGGAGTAATTCCGACGCGCTGAGTCTTTTCGCATAAAAGAAATCATCTCCCCGTTCCATCCGGAGCGGGGAGATTTTTTTGCGTTCAGACAAAAAACTGCCGCAGAGCGGAATTCTCTGCGGCAGTCGAATGTTTGAATCATAGGTGAAGCTGCATCAGGTGCGGATAACCTCGCACTCCTCCGGGAATGCATCCTCCGGGCAGGTGCAGTACGAGCGCACGCGGACACTCTTGAGCATTGTACCCATAAATGCACGATATCCAATCTCAATGACGCGGTCGGAGATAAACGCGGTATCCATCAGGCTGCATCCCTCAAACGCGGAAACACCGATGGTAACCGTGCTTGCCGGGATGGTAATGGACTTGAGCGACGAGCAGCCGTTAAACGCGCCGTTGCCGATGCGGTACAGGTTCGCCGGCAGAGTAACGCTCTCCAGCGACATACAGCCGGCAAATACCATCGAGCTGATACCGGTAATCAGCTTCGGGATGGTCACGTGCTCCAGCGATACACAGCCGCGGAACGCCTGATTGACGATGTTGGTCAGGCTGTCCGGCAGGGTAACGCTCTGCATTCTGGAGCAGCCCTCGAAGGCGCTGAAGCCGATGCGGTCAATGCCGTCCGGCAGGGTGATCTGAACGATATTGTTACAGCCAAGGAACGCGCGGTCGTCAATGCTAATCAGGCTCGCCGGCATCTTGACATCAATCAGGTTCAGGCAGCCCTCAAACGCAGACAGACCGATGCTGCGCACGGAATCCGGAATGACCACGCTCTTGAGCGAATACGCATTGGCAAAGGCATAGAAGCCGATGCTGGTGACGCGCAGACCGTTGATCTCGTTCGGAATCTCCACAATGGACGCCGTACCGACAAACTTGACGATACGGATTTCCAGATTTTCAATGACATATTTTAATTCCGCATCCCCCGAAAGCTTGATTCCCTTGGATTCCAGCTTTGCGCCGCAGATCGGACAGTACGCCGATGCCTCCGGAATCTCTTTTGCACACTTGTAACAATACATTACAATTCCTCCTTTTGTCTCGCGATTCTCCATTGGGTATGTTCTGCTTCATTTGAGAGCTTCTCCTTGTTATTATATCACACTTTGTGCAAGTTCTCCACAGAAAAGCGGACAGCTTTTCTAAAATTAGAGAAGCTGTCCAAATTTTCATGTAAAATTTTATCCAATATTACATTTCATGCTCCAATGTAATGACCGGATTATAACGGGAATCCAGAGCACAGATGCGGCTGCGGATGTCTTGGAACACCTTGAGCTGTACCGAGCGGTCATAATCGAACGAAATCGCCACATCAAAAATCAGATTGATGGTCTTTTCGCCGTCCACAACGCGGAAATCATGCATACTGACCGGCGGATCAATGCTGTCAATCACCGCCTGCACCTGCTCGCGCATATGCATAATGCGCGCATCATGCACCGCGATCGGATCCATGTGGATGACCAGAAAAACGCCCATTTTCTGGTTTACCTCTTTTTCTGCCCGGTCGATGATCTCGTGCATGGCAATAAAGTCGGATTCCGCGGACACCTCGGCATGAATGGATGCAACCGAGCGTCCCACGCCGTAATTGTGGATAATCAGATCATGTACGCCCAGAATGCCGTCAAAGCTCAGCACCATCTCTCTCAGCTGCTTGGAAAGCTCCGGATCCGGTGCCTCTCCGATCAGCATGGAGAAGGTCTCTTTGGCAATGCCGTATCCTGCGCGCAGCAGGAACACTGCGACCACCACGCCGATATAGCCGTCCACCGGCAGATCGGTAAACTGCGATGCAATCATGCCGATGACCACAATGCCGGTGGTAATCACGTCGTTGATGCTGTCCTGCATCGCGGCAATCAGCACCTGAGAGCGGATTTCCCTGCCGACGCGGCGGTTGAACAGCCCCAGCCACAGCTTGACCAGCATGGACAGAAGCAGGATGCCCAGCATCATCCAGGAAAACTGTACCGGGGTCGGATGAAGAATGCGCTCCACCGAGCTTTTGGCAAATTCAAAGCCGACACACAGGATGATGACGGACACCAGCAGACCGGCAATGTACTCGGTTCTTCCGTGACCAAACGGATGCTCCTTATCCGGCGCTTTTCCGGAGATATAAAATCCGATGATCGAAATCAGGGATGACAGCGCATCCGACAAATTGTTGATCGCATCCGCCATCACCGAGATACTGTGCGAGAAGATGCCCACCAGCAGCTTTGCCGCAAACAGCAGCACATTCGCCGCGATGCCGACACCGCCCGCAATCTGACCATATTTTTGCCTGCCTGCCGCCCCGTCAGGGCCTTCCGGCGCAAGCAGGCGCAGTAATAAACCTGTCATAAAATTCACCTCAATTTTCCAGCCTATTATACTGCTCCGCTCAGAAGTTAGTCCAGAGAAATATGACGAAGGGGACAAAAAAACACAGCAAATCCCACTCAATCGAGTGGGACCGCTGCTCTCTCTTCTTTATCTGTACCGAATCAAAGACGGGTTCTTTTGTTTTCCATGAGGGTGCCGTAATCCAGAATCGTCTGTACTGCACCTTCATTGCCGACCGCACTGGTGCTGACCGTCAGGTCATAGCAGGAGGCAGAATCCCATTGCTTTCCAGTATAGTAATTATAATAGCTGGAACGCTTTTTGTCGCGCTTGAATATTTCGTCCTTCAGACGGCTGTCCGAAACAATATCCGGCAGCTCCAGACGTGCGCGCCCCATGCGGTAATCCATATCCGCCGTGATGAATACATGCATCACATCCTTGCGCTCGCGCAGGATATAGCTGGCACAGCGTCCGACAATCACACACGGACCCTCCTCCGCCGCCTCGCGGATGATCTTGGATTCCTCAATAAACAGCTTATCGCTCATATTAAAATCCGTGATATTGGTCATCGGACTGTTGCCTGCAAATGCACTGACAACGAAGGAATACAGCAGGCTGCTGCTCGGCTTTTCATCCAGAGACTCAAACAGCTTCTTGCTCATTCCGGCGCGCTTTGCCGCCAAATCAACGATTTGAGAATCATAAAACGGAATCCCCAGCTGCTTGGCAAGCATCTCACCGACGAGGTGTCCGCCGCTGCCGAACTCACGTTCAATGGTATAAATTGTAGACTTCGTCAAAGCGTATCACGCCCTTTCTGAATATTATTATAGCATATTATCCGAAAAGTGACAACCTTGATTTTACGTTTTGTCTAATTATTTTACGGATTTTTGGTACTTCTTGGTCAGTATACCTAACTTTTCCCGCGATGCGTTCCTTTCTGCCTCGTAAAAGTACATAAAACACGTGAAAACAGGCTAAACAAGTTGATTATAAGACAGTTTTGTGCTATACTGAATCCGGCAATACAAGTAGAAGAAATCTATGACAGATAAAAAAGGAGTGGATAAGCAATGCAGTCTTACAATGAGAATGCGTGGTACATTATCGCAACCAAGTCTACCGGAAAGGTGATCTCGGTTGCAGACGAATCCAATACGAACGGCGGTCTGATCTGCCTCGCAGACAGAACGGATGCAGACAGCCAGCTCTGGTCGATCTCTGCCGCAGGCGAGAACAGCTACAAGATCGCCAATAAGCATTCCGGCAAGGCCCTGGACGTTATCCTCGCGAGCGAGGCAAACGGTGCAAACCTGCATCAGTGGGATTATGCAGGCGGCGAGAGCCAGCAGTGGTACTTTGAGGGTGAGGACGGCGCTGTCGTCATCAAGTCCGCAAAGTCCGGCCGCTGTGTGGATATCGTCGGCATGAACGCTGATCTCGCGGGCGCTGCGCTCCAGCTTTGGGACGACGTTGACGGCGAGAACCAGAAGTGGGTCATTATCACCGCAATCGAGGCTCCGGAGGCAAAGCCGGAGGTCAAGGCAGAGCCGGAGACCAAGCCGGAGGAAAAGGCAGCACCGGCTGCAAAGAAGCCGGCAGCAAAGCGCCGCCGCACCAAGGCTGAAACCGCAGCAAAGCCGGCAGCAAAGCGCCGCAGCTCTGCAAAGAAGACCACTGCTTCCAAGACTACCGCTGCAAAAAAGACTACCGCGGCAAAGAAAACCACCGCTGCCGCAGAGACGAAGTAAGTCTATTCGCATCAAACAAAAAGCAGACCGCCAAAACGGTCTGCTTTTTTCATGCCGGTATCCGTGCTTTCACGCCAGATCATTCCTTTCAGTCCGCTCCATGCAGCTGCAATCCGTTCCCACACGCCGTCCTTTGTCTGGATCAGCGTGTCAATCACGGAATCGCTCGCAGGCACCTGCTCCTTTACCTGCATCTGCTTTTCCTGCTCGCCGCAGTACTTTGTCACCGCAGCTGTCAGCCCGTCCACTCGCGCAAGGTCCCGATAGCTGAACAGTGCAAATCCGGAAATCTCTGCAATTTTCGCGTTGCAGTCCAGCTGACGCACGATCTCGCCGCAGCCCTGCCATTCCGTCTGTGCATCCACGCCGCCTGCCTTATACGCCGCCATGCCGATATACAGCTTGGTATCGCTGCCCTTGACCGTCTGCGCCCACCACTTTGCCAGCGTCCGGTAATCCGCCGCGTCAAAGCCGATATTCCAGTAAATCTGCGGACAGATGTAATCCAGCCAACCGCTTTCAATCCACGTGACCGCATCGGCATAGCACTGGGAATAGCTCTCATAGCCCTGCGTATCGCTGCCGCGCACATCGGATGTCCGGTTGCGCCAGATTCCGGACGGGCTGATGCCGAAATCGCAGCCGCTCTTTGTATCCGTGATCGCTTTCACGGACTGCACCAGCTGATTGACATTGTCCCGCCGCCAGTCATAGACCGAGGAAAAATCCTTTCCGTATTTTCGATAGGTATCATCGTCGTCAAAATCCGGCGCGGGATAAAAATAGTCGTCAAACTGAATGCCGTCCACATCATAGCCGCTGACGATTTCCTGAACTCCTGCACAGATCAGCTCCCGCACCTCCGGAATGCCCGGGTCAAAATAATATCCGCCGTCGTACTTCACCACCCAGTCGGGATGCTGCTTTGCCGGATGGCTGTCCGGCAGATTTTGGAACATCTGCTCCGCCTCCGCACCCTTGCTGATGCGGTACGGATTGATCCATGCGTGCAGCTTGAGACCGCGCTGATGTGCCTGCTCGACCCAGTAGGTCAGCGGGTCAAAACCGGGCGATTTGCCGACCTTCCCGGTCAGATACACGCTCCACGGAAACAGATCGGATGGGTAAAACGCATCCGCCATCGGGCGCACCTGCAAAAATACCGTGTTCAGTCCGCACGCCTGGACCTCGTCCAAAATTTCGGCGCACTGCTTTTTGAGCTGCTTCTCGCTCGTGCCCTGTGTGGGATAATCAATCTGATACGCAGTGGACACCCACACGCCGCGCAGCTGCGCCCCGCTGCTCACATCCGCGCTCTGCGCCAGTCCGGTAATCAGAATCGTCAGCAGCAGAAACATGGCAGTCAGCCGTATCAGCCGCTTCATAGGCAATCTCCCCCTTTCGTCTGTCTATCGTATCACCCCGCCCGTGCAAACGCAAGTGAAAAACGACGAGCGGAGTTTTGTTGAATTTATGCCGATTTGGTGTATAATTATATCATAGATATTTTGTGGAAAGGAAGACCTATTCTGATGTCTGAACCGATTTTTATTCGTGAATATACCGTGGATTACGGGCACATCGACAGCCGCGGTGTTTCCCGCCCGTCTGCAATCGTCGATTTTATGCAGGATGCCGCCACGCTGCACGCCGACCAGCTCGGTCTGAGCCGCGAGGCGATGCTGGAGGCCGGCGCCTTTTGGGTGCTCTCCCGCCTCAAGTGCCATCTCGACCGTCCGCTTCAGCCCTATGAGGTTGTCACCGTGCACACCTGGCCGCGCGCCATCAAGGGTCCGCTGTTCTACCGCGACTTTCATTTCTTCGCCGGCGGAGAGCAAATCGGCTGGGCGGTCACCGCGTGGGCGCTGGTGGATGTGAAAACGCGTCGCCTGCTGCGTCCCAAGACCGTGGTTCCATCCATGCCCATGCTGGTGCAGGATCTGGAGGAAACGCTGGGCAAGCTGCCCGCGGCGGAGACCGTTCCGGTCAGCACCCGAACGGTGGGCTACAGTGATGTCGATGTCAACCGCCATCTGAACAACGTCAAGGCGCTGGATATTGCCTCCGATCTGTTCGGACTGGAATCCAAGCCGGAGCTGTTTGTCTCCGACCTGTGTGTCAATTACTTCTCCGAAAGCTCCTGCGGCTCCGTGCTCACCCTCAGCCGCGGCACTACCGACACCGGCAGCACAATTGTCACCGCCGCCGAGGAGGACACGCCCAAATTTGAATGTGAAATCCTGTTTTCTCCATTTTATTCCAGAACATAATATGCTTTTTTCCACAGTCTCCCAATGTCAGATCGTGACATATTATTTTTTGCTCCGTCATGATGTAACATTGCTCTTTTGCCATTTACAAAACCTTAATTTTCCGATAAAATATACATGGAGAGACTTGGAGGAGGTTTTTTTATGATTGTTACAATTACGCTGAATCCAGCGATCGACCGAACCTTGATCCTGAGCGATGCTCTGGAGGTCGGTGAATTAAATATTGTTTCCGAAAGCTATGTCGAAATCGGCGGTAAGGGCATCAACGTATCGCGTGCCATCCGCTCCCTCGGCGGACAGAGTGAAGCAATGGGCTTTGCTGCGGGCGCGAACGGCCGCACGCTCAAGGAGGGTCTGATGTCCTACGGCATCCACCATGACTTTATTGATATTCCCGGAGAAACGCGCGTCAACATTCAGGTCGTTACCCCGTCCGGTGAACACACCGATATCAATGAGCCCGGCGCAAAGATTTCGGACGCGGATTATCTTCGTCTGATTGAGCGCATCAAGCTGTATCTGGATCCGTCCAACCTGTTTGTCATTTCCGGTCGTATGCCGCCGGGAATGAGCGAAAAGCAGTACATGAAGCTCATCCGCATCATTAAGAAAAAGGGCTGTCCGCTGTTTGTGGACTGCGGCGGTCAGCTGCTGAGCCGTGTTCTGGAGGCGGACTACAAGCCGGATTTCATCAAGCCGAACAGCACCGAGCTGGCGGCTGCAACCGGTCGTCCCAAGACCAAGGATCCGGAGGAAGCACTGATTGGCGCGATGGAGCTGCACAAGCGCGGCGTCCGTTTTGTCTGCGCATCGCTCGGCGATAACGGCGCGGTCTTCGTCTGCGAAAACGAGCAGCCCCTGTACATCACTACCCCGCTCAATCTGTCGACATCCAGCGCGGTCGGCAGCGGCGACGCGATGATCGGCGCAATCGTACATGCCTATAATCAGGGCATGTGCTATGAGGAAATCGCAAAATTTGCCGTCGCAATGGGCACCGCATCCGCGCGTCTGCCCGGCTCGCAGATGGCAACCATGAAGGAAGCGTTTGAAATTTACGAAACGCTTCAGGTGTATACCATGTAACAACCGCATGAGATGCCGTGCTGCGCACGGCATCTTTTTTCATTCTGCAAAGGAGTTTTTATGAACACTGCCCTGATTACCGGTGCATCCTCCGGAATCGGCCGCGACATCGCCCGTGAGCTTTCCGCACGCGGCTGGAGCCTGATTCTTGCCGCGCGCCGCCGCGATCGTCTGGAGGCGCTTGCACGCGAACTGCACACGCCCTGCCGTATCTGTGTCTGCGATCTTTCCCGCGAGGAGGAGGTACGCGCGCTGTACGACGATCTGCATACCGAACCGGTGGAGCTGCTGGTCAATGCGGCCGGCTTCGGCTTACAGGGGGAGTTTCTGGGGACTGATCTCGACCGCGAGCTGGAGATGCTGCGCGTCAACCTGCACGCAACGCATATCCTCACCAAGCTGTTTTTGAGAGATATGGTGGCACGCGACCACGGATCCATTCTCAATGTCGCCTCGTCCGCCGGCTTTATGGCAGGGCCGTTTTTCTCCACCTACTATGCGTCCAAAAACTACGTTGTCCGCCTGACGCAGGCGATTTATGAGGAGCTGCGCATACGCGGCAGCCATGTGTCGGTCAGCTGTCTGTGCCCCGGACCGGTGGATACCGAGTTTAACCGCGTTGCGGGCGCAACCTTCGGCGTCAAGCCGATGTCCAGCCGCGATGTGGCGCGCATCGCGGTAGACGGCACGCTGAAAAAGCGGCTCACGATCATCCCGGGTGCCGGCATGAAGCTGAGTGTGCTCGCCGCACGGCTTGCGCCCGAAAAGCTGCTGCTGCGTATCAATGGACGCATTCAGAAAAACAAGGGAAAAAAATAAGGGACTGTCAAAAAATTCTCTTTCTCACAAAATAAATACTATAAAAATCGAAAATTCCACACAAAACGCAAGAAAAACATCGCATTTTGTGTGGAATTTATTTGTTCCGATGTTAAGATTGAGAAAGCGGCAAGAGCGTTGTCCTCATCCCGGCAGAATATCACATTCCGCGCCGAACTCCTCAGGCTGCAT
>JAEDEU010000183.1 GCA_016293155.1 Clostridiaceae bacterium
AGGGTGGTGTCGGTCAGGGACTTGAAGTGGCGCTTGTCGATTGCGTCGCTTGCGTTGGAGATCAGCTCGCGCAGGAAGATTTCCTTGTGCGTGTAGATCGAGTTGATCATCATGTCCAGAAGCTTTTTGGACTCAGCCTTAAACTGCTGCTTTGCCATAATATGGTCAATCCTTTCAGAATTTAGAATACAAATCTGGCACTCGGTTGAAGTGAGTGTTAGCACTCTCGTTGTTTGAGTGCTAACATATGATAACGCTTTTGGAGAAAAAATGCAAGAGGGGAAATGTTAAAAAAATATGAAAGGCGGAAAACAGCGGTTAAAACACGGGATTGCTCCGTGAAATGACCGCTGTTGTGCACTTTATTGATAGAATTTTACCCCGTCCGAGGCGGTGACGCAGGTGAGCTGGTACTGCTTCATCGCCGCGTCCTCGCCGTGCTCGTCCATGTATGCACGGATTTGATCAATCTCCGCTTCGGTGCGGACGATGGTTTCCCAGTCCTCGGAGGGCTGGACATTTTCGGTCAGCAGCGGGACGGTGATAAAACGAAGATCCGCCTGCTGATGCAGAATATTGCGATAGTATTTGACGGCAGTGTCGCTCTGCCAATCGTACAGATAGAGATAGGTATCTGAAAACTGTGACATGCCAAGCTCGCCGTTTTCGCCGTAGGTATAGTATTTCCAGCCGTCCAGCTCCTCTGCAATATCCGGCTCATTGTAACGAATTAGCAGGTTATTGCAGGTGTCCGGTGTCAGGCGCAGGCGCGGCTCGACCACAACGAGCAGAACGCCGAGAATGACCAGCGCACAGGCAAGGAAGCCGGCGCGGATTCCAAACAGTCGTTTGTCCATAGATATTTCTCCTTTGCAATATCATGTTATTTTTAGTATAAATCAATGGAGGAGATGATGTCAATTACAGTATGGATACAAATGTATCTATGCACGGACGGGCGGGAAAAAACAAAAATTTCCTCTGAAGTCTGGTGACAACCACAAACGGCTATGGTACAATAGAAATTAAAGACAAACGGTCTGCACCTCCGTGTGCAAACCGGAGAGAGATGTTATCAACAAGGAGGAAAATACAATGGATAAGAAGAAGATCGCCGGTGAAAAGGCGACTGAGTATGTCAAGGACGGTATGATTCTGGGTCTGGGCACCGGCTCTACCGCATATCACATGGTCAACAAGATCGGTGAGATGGTCAAGGCTGGCATGGACCTGAAGGGCGTTCCGACCTCCAAGGCAACCGAGGAGCAGGCAAAGGCGCTCGGCATCCCGCTGCTGTCCATCAACGAGGTTGACCACATCGACATCGACATCGACGGCGTAGACGAGATTGACCCGGCATTCAACGCAACCAAGGGCGGCGGCGGCGCACTGTTCCGCGAGAAGATCGTAGCAGATCTGGCAGATATGGTTATCTGGATCTGCGACGACAGCAAGCTGGTTGATTCCCTCGGCGCATTCCCGCTGCCGATCGAGATTTTACAGTACGGCTATACCCAGACCCTCAAGAAGATGGCGGACTACGGCTGGAATCCGGTTCTGCGTGAGCGCGACGGCAAGGTTTTCGTAACCGACAACGGCAACTACATCGCAGACCTGCACCTCGAGAAGCCGGTTGACATTCAGGATGTCAAGGAAAAGCTGGCAACCATCGTCGGCGTTCTGGAAACCGGTCAGTTCCTGAACTTCTGCAAGTACCTCATCGTTGGTCATGATGACGGCGTAGAGGTCATTGAGAACGCAAAGTCCATCAAGGATTAATTTTTTCTCAGAAATGATACTGCCCGACCGGGATGTTTCCGGTCGGGCAGTTTTTCTGTTTTTCAGTACATGCGCAGCAGCTTGAGCAGGAGCAGGCAGATGCCCGCGCTCAGCGCGATGCCGGCGGGGAACAGAGCCTCGTAAAAGCCCTGAATCCAGACGCAGTCGGGGACAGACTCGTTATAATAAACGGTGACAACCCGCCCGAGATGCTGGTTCGGTACGGTCTGCCGTCCGCCGGAGATCGTCTGCACGGAGGGCAGTGTAAGCGTGCGGTCGTTGCAGGCGAAGCGCACCTGATAATGATAGACATCGCCGCATAGTCCGGGTTCGGGAGGCGTGTAGCCGACGATTTCGCCGATCAGCATTTGTCCGCGGAATATGATGCGGAGCGGAACGCAGAGAAAGGCGGCGCCTGCGGCAAAGCAGCACACCGCTGCAAAAATCAGCATTGATTACACCTCCTGCCCTTGTTTAAGTATAGTGTAGCAAAACCGCGCGAAAACCGCAAGAGAAAAACAGACGCACCCGAGCAACAAGCCTGGGTGCGTCTTAAGCTATTTAGAACATGAAAAAAAGGGGGATGAAAAAATGTTCGTATCCGGTCGCCTGCCTCGTACTCAGGCGACCCGATACAGGTATCAAATAAGAGAGATGAAAAATATATGGGCTTCTTCCTTCGTCGAAATATACTATACGGGAAAAATATGACGAGGGTTTGTCACAAATTTGAACTCTTTATAAATCATTTTTGACTGAATTGTAAACAGCGGGACAGAGAGGCTCCTGACGGCAGATCACGGCTAAGATGGGGGAGGGCGGAACAGTCAA
>JAEDEU010000184.1 GCA_016293155.1 Clostridiaceae bacterium
ATTCCTTATTCTGGCTCTCTGCGATGACCTGCTCCTGAACCTGCGGCGGTGCATCGTCGTAGCGCTCGAACTTGGAGACGAACGAGCCTCTGCCCTGCGTCATGGAGCGCAGCGTGATCGCATAGTCGCCGATCTCCGCCATCGGGATCTCCGCAAGGATTTCCTGCTCGCCCTCGCCGACCGGGTTCATGCCCATGATGCGGCCGCGGCGCTTGTTGATGTCGCCGATGATATCGCCCATGTAGGAATCCGGAATGTAGACCTTCATCGAGCAGATCGGCTCCATGATAACCGGGCTTGCATTCGGGATACCTGCCTTATATGCCAGACGCGCCGCCATCTTGAACGACAGCTCGTTGGAGTCAACATCGTGGTACGAGCCGTCCAGCAGGGTGGCACGCAGACCGACCAGCGGATAGCCCGCCAGAACGCCGTGCTCCATTGCCTCGCGCACGCCCTTTTCGACTGCCGGATGGAAATTCTTCGGAACGCTGCCGCCGAAGATCTTTTCCTCGAACAGGAAATCGCCCTCGGTGTACGGCGCGAATTCCATCTTGACGTGACCGTACTGACCGTGACCGCCGGACTGCTTCTTGTGCTTGCCTTCCACGGTGACCGGCTTGCGGATTTTTTCGCGGTACGGAACGGTCGGATCCTTCAGGACGACCTCAACGCCGAATTTATTCTTGAGCTTGGAGCAGATGACATCCAGATGGATATCGCCCGCGCCGGAGAGAATCATCTCATGGGTTTCGTTATTGGTGTAGAACGAGAAGGACGGGTCCTCATCGTTGAGCTTTGCCAGACCGGAGGCGATCTTTTCCTCGCCGCCCTTGACCTTCGGTGCAATGCACTGGGAATAGCACGGCTCTGCGAACGGGATGCCCGGCAGCTGAACCGGACGCACGGTCATGGACAGGGTGTCGCCGGTCTTGGTGGTGACCAGCTTGGAAACCGCGCCGATATCGCCGCAGGTGATCTCCTTGACCTCGGTGGTCTTTTTGCCGCAGACCGAATAGATGTGACCGATCTTCTCGGTGCCGCCCATGCGTGCATTGAACATCGTCATATCCGCCTTGACCGAGCCTGCAATGACCTTGAAGTACGAGAATCTGCCGTACTGATCCGCAGTGGTCTTGAATACGAGCGCACACGGCGTGCCGTTCGGTGCACACGGAATTTCGATGATATCATCCTCGGTCTCGAATACCTCATCCTCGCCCTCATCCGGGGACGGCATGTAGTCGCCGATGCCCTTGAGCAGTGCATAGGTGCCGATACCGGTTGCCGCAGTGCCGGAGAATACCGGACAGATGATGCGGTCGCGGACGCCCTGACGCAGACCTGCAATCAGCTCCTCGTCGGAGAACTCCTCGCCGCCGAAGTAGCGATCCATCAGATCCTCGGACAGCTCCGCCACGTTTTCGCACAGCGCCGCACGGTACTGCTCCACGCGCTCTACCATGTGCTCCGGCATCGGGATTTCTACGCGCTCGTTGCCTTCCATGCGGTATGCCTTGCGGATGACGCAGTCAACAATACCGACGGTCTCACGGTTGCCCTCGAAGATCGGGACAACGATCGGCGCCAGAATCATACCGAACTGCTTTTGCAGCTTGTGCAGGCAGGTGCGGAAGTCCGAATTTTCCTCGTCAATCTTGGAAATATAGAACATGCACGGCTTGCCCGCCTCCTGGAGGCGCTTCCATGCCTTTTCGGTGCCGACGCTCGGACCGGATTTGCCCGGAACGACGATCAGACCGGAATCGCACACGCGCAGTGCACCGAGCACTTCGCCCTCAAAGTCAAAGTAACCCGGGGTATCGAGCAGGTTGATCTTGCATCCGCCGAACTCAACCGGTGCAACCGCGGTGGAAATTGAGATCTTTCTGCGGATCTCTTCCGGATCGAAATCACAGGCGGTATTGCCGTCGCTGATCTTTCCCATGCGGTCTACAGCCTTGGTCATGAACAGAGCTCGCTCTACCAGCGAGGTCTTGCCGTCGCCGCCGTGTCCCATGACAACGACGTTACGGATGCGGTCAACAGAATATGTGTTCAAACTTTCCACGCTCCTTACGGGTTTCTATATGGCAGCAGTAAAAGCGGAAATGCTCCGCCGTTGTTACTTTTCTCCACATTTGCTATTATAACGGATTTGCCCCCTTTTTGCAAACCCTTTTTGTTAAAATTTTATAAATATATGTGTTTCTCGGTAACATTCCCTGTTTTCTCCCGCATTTTCTCCCAATTTGTTCCCAAAAATACAAAAAGGACGCATGGCAGACCCCTTGTGCCGCCATGCGTCCTGTGTTTTGTTCCTGCTTTCGGTCAGCGTCCGCTGCCGTAGTAGTAGTTAAAGAAGTCCGACCAGCTGCCGTAGCCGTTCGAGCTGCCGCCCTGAGAGGAGTTCTGCTGTGTGCTCTCAATCTCCGGCAGATCGTTTTCGTCCATCAGCTTGATCTTGATCTTCTTTTCCTTGCCCGAGCGGTAGATGGTCAGCGTGATCTCATCGCCCGCCTGATGCTTTTCCTTGATCGCGTTGATCTCGGTCATATCCGAAACCGCCTCGCCGTCAATCGCGGTGATGACATCGTTTGCCTGAAC
>JAEDEU010000185.1 GCA_016293155.1 Clostridiaceae bacterium
GCTTGATGAGCACAATCAGCACCTCATCCGGCAGCTCCAGATCCTCAATCATCCGATTGCACCACGCATGATCGCGCTCAATCGGGATTTCCTGCAGGTTAATCTCATCCTGTACATCATAGGAGGGCACGCTCAAAATCACGCTGTCCCCGGCGAGAATCACGGTATCGCCCTTCGGAATAATCGTTTCCTCTCCCCGGCGGATCATCACCGCCAGCGAGCCGGTCGGCATACCGACCCTGCTGACCGGCTTGTTCTCCCAGTTGTGTCCCTTCGGAATGAACATGCGCATCATGGTAATCGCGGATTCCTCCTGATAATCGTTAAAGGTTTTGGTGATGCTGAACTCATCGTCCACCATATCCAGCCTGTTCGATACCATGGGCAGCAGCGTGCCCTGTATGGAAACGGACAGGAGCGAAATTAAAAATACAACATGAAACAGGTCGCCGTGCAGCGTCACGCCGCTTGCGATGACCATGATGGCAAATACGATGGAAGCCGCTCCGCGCAGTCCGGACCACGCGAGCAGCATACACTGCCGCACGCTGCACCGCGCCGGAAGCATGAGCAGAAGCACCGCAATCGGGCGCGCGACAAAGGTGAGAAACAGCGCAATCAGCAGGGTTGGAACAAAAATTTGCGGGATTTTGTGCGGAAAGGACAGCAGACCGAGCAGGAAGAAGATAATAATCTGCGCCAGTCCGGTGATGCCGTCAAAGAAATGTATCAGCGTAATTTTATTCCGGATTTTATGATTGCCCATGATGATGCCGGTCAGATAGACGCTCAGATAGCCGTTTCCGCCGATCGCGGACGGCAGCGCATAAGAAATCAGCACCAGCGCGATGACCAGAATGGTGTCCAGTCCGTCATTCAGCAAGTATCCGAAGCGGCTCAGCAGCCAGACACCGATCAAAGCAATCAGCGTGCCGATGACAATGCCAAACGCAAGCTGACGCAGGATGAGCAGCGGCACGGACACGCGCTCACCCTTGAGCATGGTCAGTCCGATCATGGTGAGCATATACGCAACTGGGTCATTACTGCCGCTTTCGATCTCCAGAATGGATGCCGTGCCGTGCTTGAGCGACAGCTTTTTGGAGCGCAGGATGGAAAACACGGAGGCCGCGTCCGTCGAGCTGATGACCGCGCCGATCAGAAAGCTCTCCGTCAGCGAAAAGCGCAGCGCGATATGGCAGAATACGCAGACCAGCAGCGCAGTCACGACAACGCCCGCGGTGGACAGAACCACCGCTTTGGCGGCTACCGGTCTTGCTGTGCGCCAGTTGGTACAGAATCCGCCGTAGAACATGATAAAAATCAGTGCAATGGAGCAGATTTGTTCGGTCAGCTGATAATCCTGAAACGCGATGTTCAAAATCCCGTCCGAGCCGCACAGCATACCCAGCACCATAAACAGCAGCAGCGCAGGCAGCCCGACCCGTGCAGAAAGGCGGTGCGCTGCCAGGCAGGCAAGCAGAACAGCAGCGCATATCAAGAGTTTCACGGTCATGCGCAAAGATCCTTTCCCAAGTTAAGCTACGTTCTATTTTATCATCTTATGGAAATGATCTCAAGCGGAACATCTATGTTCTTCGATTCCGTTGTCCGATGTATCCGTATCTTTTTTTGTATGATATCGGACAAATTCCCCTCATATCGTAAATTAAGGGAGGGCTTTTGCATGATTGTGTTTAAAACCATTTCCGCAAAGCGTCTGATTGCCTGCACGGGAATCCTGTGCGCGATGCTGGCAGTCGGAGGAGTACTGATGCAGCCTGTCCGCACCGCACTGACTGTGTCCACGCAGCGTGATCTGCCGATTTACTGCGTGGACGCGGAAAAAAAGGTGTGCTCACTGACCTTTGACGCGGCGTGGGGCAACGAGGATACCGGTCAGCTGATCGAAATTCTGGGCGAACATAACATTCAGGCAACCTTTTTTGTCGTCGGCGAGTGGGTGGAGAAATATCCGGAGTCCGTCAAGCAGCTCTCGGATGCCGGACACGAGGTGATGAACCACTCCTCCACCCATCCGCACATGCCGCAGCTTTCCTCCGAGCAGATGATCTCTGAGGTAAAGCAGTGCAACGAAAAGATTAAGGCCATCACCGGAAAGGAACCAACGCTGTTCCGCTGTCCGTTCGGAGACTATGACGATGCAGTCGTCGGTACCATGCGCTCCATTGGAATGTACACGATTCAGTGGGATGTTGACAGTTTGGATTGGCGAGACCCGCCCGCCTCGGATATCGTCAAGCGCGTGGTGTCAAAGGCACAGCCCGGTTCCATTATCCTGTTCCACAACGCCGCCACCAATACGCCGGAAGCGCTGCCCGCCGTCATTGACGGACTGATCGAAAAGGGATTTTCCTTTGTCCCGGTATCGCAGCTGATTATGACCGAAAACTACGAGATCGACCACACCGGCAGGCAGATCGCGGCGGACGATGCTGCGCAGTGATTCTGCAGATAGTCTGAGTGCACTGCCGGGGCAAAACGTCTTTTTATATCAGTTTTTGACAAAAATCGTCCCTCTGTACACACAGAAGGACGATTTCTTATTTTCCTGTTACAGCTCCCGTCTGCCCTCGAGCGCGC
>JAEDEU010000186.1 GCA_016293155.1 Clostridiaceae bacterium
TGCGTCTGCCATTTCGCCATATCGGCATGACTCAATTGCAATTTATTATAACACGTAAAAATACAAAATGCAAGCAAAATTCCCGACAATCGGAAAAATTGCGGAGGAACGGAAATGAAACGAAACAAAATCCTCGGTGCGGCGGCGGTTTGTCTGCTGATCCTTGCAGGGATCTGGGCGGCAGTCTCCGGCGCTGACCATGCCGGACAGTCTACGGATTCGGGCAGCGGCACGGCTGCGGTGTCTCAACCGAAAACCTCTGCTACGCAGGAAGATCCAAAACCGGACGACCAGCCGGACTCCGAGACAATCAACAGTACCCAGGCTCAATCAAGCAGCAGTACGGTCAAAAAGGATCCGCATGAGTGGGAGGATCCGGAGCGTCCGATCCATCCGAACAGCTCAGCAGAAAATTCCGATGCAAATGCGCCGGACAGCGGTGCGGATACTTCGGACACCCCGAACGATTCCGGCAGCGACCAGGAGGAGCATCCGTCGGAGAACGCCCCCGCCACACCGCCGAAGGATCAGAACGATCTCAGTGTCACAGAGGACAATCAGGGAGGCTTCGGCAAGCTGCAATAAACGCATATTATGTCTCGAAACACCGTTTCGGGGCATTTTTTCAAAACATCTCTTATCGTTAACAAATAAAAGCATTCTTTTTGCACTTCGGGTTGGTTTTTTCGCAAAATAGTGTATACTATATGTAACAACAATCGGACTCTGAAACGAAAAAGAGGTGTCACACATATGAGCTTTAAAACAGAGTATCAGAATAAGCTGCGCACGCCGGAGGAAGCCGTCCGCGTCGTCAAAAGCGGCGACTGGATTGATTATACCACGTCACTCGGCAAACCGGTTCTGCTTGACCGTGCACTTGCCAAACGGCGCGACGAGCTGACCGATGTCAAAATCCGCGGCAATTTGATGTTTGGCCCAATCGAGGTCGCGGAATGCGATCCAACGCAGGAGCATTTTGTCTATAACTCCTGGCACTGCTCGGCCTATGAGCGCAAGCTGTGTGACCGCGGTCTGTGCTATTTTATTCCGATGGTATTCCACAACAATTCGGCATATTACAAGCATTTTCTCACGGTCAATGTGGCAATGATGAGCGTCACGCCCATGGACAAGCACGGATATTTCAACTTTTCCACCTCCACCGGTGTCTGCGCACAGATTCTGCGCAAGGCAGACATCGTTATTCTGGAAATCAACCCCAATCTACCAAAGCTGTACGGCGGTTATGATGAATGCATTCATATTTCCGAGGTGGACTATATCGTTGAGGGCGAGCACGAACCGTTCCCGGAAATGCCAACTCCGGAGCCGACCGAAACGGATATCCGGATCGCAGAGCACATTATGCCGTATATGCAGAACGGCATCACGCTCCAGCTCGGCATCGGCAGCCTGCCGAATGCCCTCGGAAAGCTGATTGCACGCTCAGATTTAAAAGATCTCGGTATGCACACTGAGCTGTGCTCGGACGCCTATCTGGAGCTGCACAACGCAGGAAAGCTGACCAACAAATATAAAACCATCAATCGAGGCAAGGGCGTGCTGGGTGTCGCCATCGGCTCGCACGCGCTCTATGACTGGGTGGATCAAAATCCCGGCGTTGCCGCCTATCCGCTGGAATATGTCAACAGTCCGAACGTAATCGGGCAGATTGACAATATGGTGTCGATCAACAGCTGTCTTGCAGTGGATCTGTTCGGTCAGGTATCGTCAGAAAGCTCCGGTATGCGGCAGATCAGCGGCACCGGTGGTCAGCTGGACTTTTTGATCGGTGCATCCGCCTCCAACGGCGGCAAGGCGTTTATCTGCATGAGCTCCACCTACAACGACAAGCATGGCGTGTGCCATTCGCGTATTCTTCCGCATTTCAGCGGAGAAATCATCACCTCTCCGCGTTCGCAGGTGTATTATCTTGCAACTGAGTACGGCGTAGCAAATATGGAGGGCCGCTCGACATGGGAACGCGCGGAGCTTCTGATTAACCTTGCACATCCGGATTTCCGGGAGGAGCTGATCCGCGCCGCAGAAAATCAGCATATTTGGCGGCGTTCCAACCGGCGTTAAAAATACGATAAAACGCACAAGGCTCATAGGCGAACTACATCGCTTATGAGCCTTTTCCCGTACATCCGTACAGAAGTGCGACACAGAGAACGGCCTTCTCCGCGCCAATTCATGAGAGAGATATTGTATGGTTTTGGTGTTTATTATGATTGGCTTTTCATGAGAGAGAATTCATGGAATCCTGTTTTGGGAGATCCCCCGCCCGCCTTTCGGCAGGCAGGGATGATATAGAAATAGGAAAGAATTGTTGGGTTAATTGTTGAACATGAGATAATTTAACGCTGTACTCGACCGGAGCCGTCGCCGCCGGAGAGCTTTTCGACCTCGGAAACCGAGACGCGGTTGTAGTCGCCCTCGATGGAGTGCTTGAGCGCGGAGGCTGCAACTGCAAATTCCACCGCCTCCTGCGTGGACTTGCCGGACAGCAGCGCGTAAATCAATCCGCCGCCGAAGGAGTCACCGCCGCCGACGCGGTCTACGATGCGCAG